>NZ_JCBANU010000014.1:0-126733 GCF_059816145.1 Methylobacterium sp. 001424705
ACCGGCAGCCTCGCCCCGGTCACCACCGCCCCCGCCGCGACCACCTGGCAGAACCCGCGCTAGCGGTTGTCCGGGATTCGGGGAAACCGGTTCTCCCGAAAAGACCAACGACCGGACAGGACTCGAGGGTCTGTCGGGTTCAGGATGAGCCTGACAGACTCCCGGGGGACGGCCTTCGAGGCCGGGGACGCGCCCCGGCCGACCGTCCGCTCTTGGGGCGCACCGCCATGACGCCGGACATTGGCCGTCCGATCGAGCGGTGCTCGCTCAGGGCGCGGGAGCGTGGGCGGGACGGGATGGGCCTCAGGCCGCCTCGCCCGAGGCCTGAACCCGCGCGCCGCCGAACACGACCGCCTGCCGCAACGGCGCTCGCGACAGGCCGTAGATCAGGCGTGGCTCCGCCGGCGCGCTGACCGCCTCCAACGCGGCGCGATGCTCCGCGGCGAGCACGACATCGAGCGCAGCGATGTTGTCGGCCACCTGCGCCGGTCGGCTCACGCCCATCAGCGTCGCGGTCACACCCGGTCGCCCCATCACCCAGGCGAGCGCCACGCGCGCCGGCGATTGCCCGATGGCCTCCGCCACCCGGCGCACCGCTTCGACGATGGTCCAGTTGCGCGGCGTGAACAGGCTGTCGCCGAACGGATTGGCCCCATCGAGCCGCTTGTCGCCGGCGGGACGCGCCTCGCCCGACGCCGCCGCATCCCTCGGCAGGCCGCCCGCGCGGGGTCCGGCCGCTTCCACCGTCGCGCGGTCGTACGTGCCGCTCAGCAGCCCGTAGGCGAGCGGCGACCACGGCACCACGCCCAGGCCGAATGCGGCGGCGAGCGGGATGTGCTCGTCCTCCACGTCCCGGTTCACGAGGGCGTAGAAGTACTGCAGGGCGATCGGCCCCGGCAGCCCGCGTCGTGCGGCCAGCGTCGCGAGCGTGGCAACGTACCAGGCGGGCGTGTTCGACACGCCCCAATAGCGAACCTTCCCGGCGCGCACGAGACCGGCCATCGTCTCCAGCAACTCCTCGGCCGGCGTGACCCCGTCCCACACATGCACCCAGTAGAGGTCGACGTAGTCGGTTCGCAGACGGCGCAGCGAGCCTTCCAGCGCCGCGTGGACGTGCTTGGCACCGTTGCCGCCCGCGTGCGGACCGTTGCCCGTCGCGAACCCCGACTTGGTCGAGAGGACGATCCCGTCCCGCATGCCGGACGCGCGGATGAAGCGCCCGAGCATCGCCTCGCCCTCGCCCCCGGCATACACGTCGGCCGTGTCCACGAAGTTGCCGCCCCGCTCCCGATAGGCATCGAACACAGCGCGGCTGCCGGCCTCGTCCAGCCCCCAGCGCGCCGTCCCGAAGGTCATGGTGCCGAGCGCGAGGGGACTGACCGCCAGGCCGGAGCGGCCGAGCGTGCGGTAATGCGTGAGGTCCATTGTTGCATATCCTTGCTGATATCACCCAGGATAAGGCCACCAACCCAGGGGGATTAGCCGAAATCGGCGACAAGGGTCTGTGAGTGGAATTCAGCAATGCGACGAGGCACACTCGATGATCTCGCGGCCTTCGCGGCGGTCGCGCGCACCTGCAGCTTCACGCGTGCGGCGGCGGAACTCGGCCTGTCGCCCTCGGCGCTCAGCCACGCCGTCCGCGGGCTGGAGGAACGGCTCGGGGTTCGGCTGCTGGCGCGCACCACGCGCAGCGTCGCGCCGACGCCGGCGGGCGAGCGGCTCGTGCGGTCGCTGGCCCCGGCGCTGGCGGAGATCGAAGGCGGCCTTGCAGCCCTCGCCGACTGGCGCGGTGCGCCGTCCGGTGCGCTCCGGCTGACGACCTTCTCCTCGGCCGCACGCCGCGTGCTCGAGCCGGCCCTGCCGCGCTTCCTCCTCGACCATCCGGCCGTCTCGGTCGAGGTCGTCATCGACGATCGCCTGGCCGACATCGTCGCGGACCGGTTCGACGCCGGCATCCGCTTCGGCGAGTCGGTGGAGCGGGACATGGTGGCGGTGCGGCTGGGGCCGGACCTGCGCACGGTGGTGGTCGGCACGCCCGCCTATTTCGCGCGCCATCCGCGGCCCGAGACGCCGGCCGACCTGGACGGGCACAACTGCGTCAACTACCGGCTGGTCGGCGGCGGGGGATTGCTGCCGTGGGAGTTTGCGCGCGACGGCCAGGAGGTGCGCGTGCGGGCCAAGGGGCAGCTCATCGTCAACGATGCGGACCTGTCGGGGGCCGCGGTGCGGGCCGGGGCCGGGCTCGGCTACATGCTGGAGGAGGACGTGGCCGCCGACATCGCGGCGGGCCGCCTCGTGCAGGTTCTGGCGGACTGGTGCACGCCCTTCCCCGGCTACCACCTCTACCATCCGAGCCGGCAGGCGACGCCGACGCTTCGCGCCCTGATCGACGCCCTGCGTCGGCCCGAAGCCTGACCGGCCGGGGTCCGGCGCGACGCGGGTGTCCTCGCGACCGCTTCGTCGCGATCTCGCCACAGGGCGCTCCGCCGGCCTTCCGGCCGCCGGAGCGCGGGTCGGGCCGACGAGGTCCGGCCCGACCCGGACCGGACCGGGCGTCAGGCGCCGCCCACCCGGGCGGCCGCCCCGCGGCCCCCGTCACCCCCTCAGGCGCCGCCCCACTGCATGGTCAGGCCGCCGTCGACCACCAGGGTGTGGCCGGTGACGTAGTCGGCATCGTCCGAGGCGAGGTAGAGGATCGCCTTGGCGATCTCGTCGGGCTGGCCGGCCCGGTGCCACGGGATGCGCTCCAGGGACTGGGCGAGCTTGTCCGGGTTCTCGAAGCGGTCGGCGGTCATCGGCGTCTCGATCAGGCCGGGCGCCACGTTGTTGACGTTGATCCGATCCTCGGCGAGCTCCCGCGCCAGGCTGCGGCACAGCGAGCCGACGCCCGCCTTCGACATGCCGTAGGGGGCACTCTCCGGGGTGGGCAGGTGCTGGGCCACCGAGGAGACGATCACGATCTTGCCGCGCCCGCCCTGGGCCCGGCGGACCTTGATGAAGGCCCGGGCGCAGAAGACCGGGGCCATCAGGTTGACGCGCAGGATCTGCTCGAGCTTGCCGTCGTCCATCTCGGCCACCGGCATGCCGCTCATCGCCTGGCCGGCATTGTTCACCAGGATGTCGAGCACGCCGAGATCCTGCGCGACCCGCGCGAAGGTCGCCGCCACCGAGGCCGGATCGCCGACATCGTTCTGGATCACGAGGCAGCGGCGGCCCGCCGCCTCGACCCGGCGCGCGGTCTCGCGGGCACCGTCCGCGTCGGTGTTGTAGGTGATCGCCACGTCGGCGCCCTGGCGGGCGAACAGCTCGGCCGTCGCCTGTCCGATTCCCGAATCCGCGCCCGTGATCAGCGCGCGTTTGCCTTCCAGCGTCATGTGAGCCCGTCTCCTCGCACCGTTCGAATCGATGCGGGGACAAGGGACCGGCGCCCGGCCCTGTTCCGGGCCGCGACGCCGGATCACGGGCGCCCGTGCGGGCGTGCGCCCCTCAGGTGACGACGCTCGGCGCGGCGCGGCCGGTGAGCGCGGCGATGTCGGCCAGCGCGTTGGCCACCGCCACCACCGGGGCCAGCACCTCCGCCACCGGCAATTCGAGCCGGTCTGGGGCGGCTTCGTAGCGCTCGATATAGACCCGCAGGGTCGCCCCCGCCGTGCCGGTGCCGGAGAGGCGGTAGACCACCCGGGCGTCCTCCGCGAAGGTGACGCGCACGCCCTGCTGCTCGGTGACGGAGCCGTCGACGGGATCGACGTAGCGGAAGTCGTCCGCCGCCGCGACGGTGAGGCCGCCGAGCTTGCTGCCCGGCAGCGTGGCGAGCTTGGCCCGCAGGCCCTCCATCAGGCCCTTGGCGGCCCCGGCGTCGATCTCCTCGTAATCGTGTCGGGTGTAGTAGTCGCGCCCGAACGCGGCCCAGTGCCCCCGCACGACGTCCTGGGCCGGCTTGCCCGTGACCGCCAGGATGTTCAGCCAGATCAGCACGGCCCAGAGCCCGTCCTTCTCGCGGACGTGGTTCGAGCCGGTGCCGGCGCTCTCCTCGCCGCAGAGGGTGATGAGGCCGGCATCGAGCAGGTTGCCGAAGAACTTCCAGCCGGTGGGGGTCTCGTAGGCCGCGATGCCGAGCGACGCCGCCACCCGATCCAGAGCCCGGCTCGTCGGCATCGAGCGGGCGACGCCCGCGAGCCCCTGAGCGTAGCCGGGGGCGAGGTGGGCGTGGGCGGCCAGGATCGCCAGGCTGTCGCTCGGGGTCACGAACAGGCCGGGGGCCACGATCATGTTGCGGTCGCCGTCGCCGTCCGAGGCCGCGCCGAGGTTCGGCGCGTCGGCGCTCAGCATCAGCTCGTAGAGGTCGTGGGCGTGGACCGGGTTCGGGTCCGGGTGGTGGCCGCCGAAATCCTCCCGCGGCGTGCCGTTGAGGACGGTGCCCGGCTCGGCGCCGAACACGCCCTCCAGGATGGCGTGGGCGTAGGGGCCGGTGACCGCGCTCATGGCGTCGAAGCGCATGCGGAAGCCGCCGGCGAACAGGCGCGTGATCGCGTCGAAGTCGATGAGTTCGCGCATCAGCGTGAGGTAGTCGGCGACGGGGTCGATCACCGCGACGGTCATGTCGCCGATCCGGGTCTCGCCGATCGTGTCGAGGTCGAGGTCGGGCCCGGCGACGATCCGGTATTCGGTCAGCGCCTTGGTGCGCGCGTGGATCGCCGCCGTGACGCTTTCGGGGGCCGGGCCGCCATTGGCGGTGTTGAACTTGATGCCGAAATCGCCCTCGGGGCCACCCGGGTTGTGGCTCGCCGACAGGATGATGCCGCCGATGGCGCCGTGCTTGCGGATGACGCAGGAGGCGGCCGGGGTCGAGAGCAGGCCGCCCTGGCCCACCAGCACGCGGGCGAAGCCGTTGGCGGCGGCGATCCTCAGGGTGGTCTGCACCACCTGGCGGTTCAGGAAGCGCCCGTCGCCGCCGAGCACCAGGGTGGCGCCCGCCCGATCGGGAATGCAGTCGACGATCGCCTGGACGAAGTTCTCGACGTAATGCGCCTGCTGGAAGACCGGCACCTTCTTGCGCAGGCCGGACGTGCCCGGCTTCTGGTCGTCGTAGGGCGTCGTCGGGACGGTCGTTGCGGACATCGTTCAAGCACTCCTGAATCGCCGCGCTCAAGAACGCGGTTTGCCGCTGCGGGTCAATCGGCGCCGGCCCGCAGGGGAGCCGGCCTTCGGGGCAAGCTTCGCGCCGATGGGGGGCGACCACGCACGCTTCAGACAGCGTCGCGGACGGGGATGGTCTTCAGAGAGCGATGACAACGCCAGCGTTCCCGAAGCACATCCGCCTTGCCGCGTCGCGGATTCCATGCTTCCTGGATCTCGGCCAGGTGGGTGAGTGTCGAGCCAGGATCCCCGCAAGGATTCGTACGTCCGGTTCAAATCCGGACCCCGGCCTCCATCCTGAACGACCAGCCCCCTCGCGGCACGTCATCGAGGTTCGCCCCTCCCCCCAAGGGCGGACGACCGGGCCTGAACGCCGGCCGCCGCAACGCCCCTTGCCAACGTCGCCTTCCGCAGCCGCGTCCCGACGCTGGGCAGCGGGATGAATCCCGGTCCTGAGACGTGTTGCCCCGGGAACGATCCCAAATGGTCAAGATTTGTCCTTCACGAATTCGCGTGTGAGGACCGTGCATGGAATGCCCCCAGGATGTCAGCCTGCGCGCTGACGGGTCGAGCGCGACCGAGGTCCGCCCGGAGGCCGACGACATCCTGCTGGCGCCCCTCGCCGACATCCCGCGCATCAACCTGCGTGAGGCGGGCGAGCCCTGGGACAAGCGTCGCCACGCCGGCAAGGCCCTGCGCGAGGCGGTGCCGCACGCCGCCCACGCGGCCTGGACGCCGCCCGCCCACCGGCCCGACCCCGTCGCGCTGATCGAGGCGGCGCATGAGGGGCGCCAGGCGCACCTCATCCCGCTCCGGGTCGCCCGCATGGCGAGCTCGCCCTTCGCCTTCCTGCGCGGGGCCGCCCACGTCATGGCCTGGGACCTCGCCCACACCCCGCGCAGCGGCATCGCGGTGGTGATGAACGGCGACGCGCACCTGGCCAATTTCGGCCTGTTCGGCACGCCCCAGCGCGACATCGTCCTCGACCTCAACGACTTCGACGAGGTCACGATCGGCCCCTGGGAATGGGACCTGAAGCGCCTCGCCGCCAGCATCGAGGTGGCGGCGCGCACCGACGGGGTCGTCAAGGCCGAGCGCCGCGAGGCCGCCCTCGCGGCGGTGGCGGGCTACCAGCACACCATGACCGAGCTGGCGCCGCAGGGGCCCCTCGACGTCTGGCACCAGGCGGCCCGGGCCGACCAGCTCGACTTCGCCGGGCTCACCATCGACGCCCATTCCGAGGCGGTCATCGCCAAGGCGGTGGAGAAGGCGCGCAAGAAGCACAACAAGAGCCTGCTCGCCCGGGTCGGCGAGCGCCGCACCGACGGCGGCTGGCGCTTCAAGGCGGCGCCCCCGATCCTCACGAGCGTCGATGCCGAGACCCGCGAGGCGGTGATCGGCGGGCTGGAGCACTATGCCGAGACCCTGCCGCGCGAGCGCCGGTTCATGCTCAGCCGCTACCACGTGGTGGACGTCGCCCACCGGGTCGTCGGGGTCGGCAGCGTCGGCACCCGCGCCTACGTGGCGCTCCTGTGCGGGAATTCCGACCAGGACGTCCTCTTCCTCCAGGTCAAGGAGGCGGTGACGCCGGCCCATGCCCCCTACCTCGCGGGCATGCCGGACGCCTACGGCGACCACGAGGGCGAGCGGGTGATCTACGGCCAGCGCCTGCTCCAGGCGGTGGGCGACCCGCTGCTGGGCTGGACCACCATCGAGGGCCGGCCGTTCTACGTGCGCCAGATGAAGAACATGAAGGGCGACATCCCCGTGGCCGGCCTCACCGGCCAGCCGCTGATCTACTTCTCCTGGGCCTACGGCGCCCTGCTGGCGCGGGCGCATGCCCGCACCGGGGATGCGGCGGCCATCGCGGGCTATTGCGGCCGCGACCGCCAGTGCGACCTGCGCGAGGCCCTGGCCGACTGGGCCCTGGCCTACGGCGACCAGAACGAGGCCGACTTCGCCGCCTTCCAGGCCGCCATCGCGCAGGGCCGCCTGGAGGCGGCGTCCGACCCGGAGATGTGATCCACAGGCCTGCGACAAACTGGGGACGGCGGGCGAAAGAACGGAGCCCGGACCCTCCGGCCGCGTTTCCCGAGTCCTCTCCTCGAGCCGGGCAGCGCACACCCCAGATGGCAAAACGCAGGACCGCGTCGTCTTCCGCTTCGACCGCGACGGCCGAGGGATCGGCCGAGCAAATGGCCGGGGGATCGGCCAAGGAACCGGGCAAGGAAACGGCCAAGAAACCGGTCGAGCGGCCGACCAAGACGTCGCCCCAGGGGCCGCGTGCCAAGGCGGCGCCGAAACCCGCCTCCCGCAAGGCCTCGGGGACACCGGCCGAGACGGTTTCCGAAGCCGCATCCGGCAAGGGGGCCGGCAAGGGGGCCGGCAAGGAATCTGGGAAGGGAACCGGTGCGGGCCGTCCGGCCGCGGCGCCGGCGCAGGCCGCCCCGGCCGGCCCCGAGATCGTGGCGCCCCTGGTGCCCACCGGTGCCCTGGCGGTCGCCCTCCTGGACCTGACGCGGACCGGCAAGCCCCTGATCCACATGGCCCGCGAGAGCCACCGGCTCGACGTCATCGCCAAGATCCTGCGCGCCCTGTCGCCCGAGCGCAGCGTCGCGATCTACCCCGAATGGGACTGCCTGCCCTACGACAGGGCGTCGCCCTCGCGCGGGGTGATGGGCGCGCGCACCGGCGTGCTGCGCTGGCTCACCGACACCGCGGCCCTGCCCGACATCGTCCTCACCACCGCCCCCGCCCTGATCCAGCGGGTGCCCCCGGCCGAGACCTGGGCGCAGGCGCGCCTGGAGGTCCGGGTCGGCGACGCCCTCGATCCCTCCGCCGTCTCCGCCTTCCTGCAGCGGCTGGGCTACATCCTCGACGACCGGGTCGACGAGCCCGGCGAGGTCGCGGTCTGGGGCCGGACCGTGGACGTCTTCCCGGCCGCCGCCGACCGCCCCTGCCGCATCGAGTACGAGGAGGGCCGGGTCACCGCGATCCGCTCCTACGATCCGGTCTCACAGCGCTCGCTGGCCGATGCCGACCTGCTCGTCATCGACCCCGCCACGGAGATCCTCCTGCCCGAGGGCTCGGAGAGCCGGCTCGCGCCCTTCACCGGCCAGGAGCACGGCCTCGCCCGGTTCTACCCGTCCCTCGTCACGGTCCTCGATCAGGTGCCCGACGCGCGCCTTGTGGTCGAGGACGGGGCGGAGGAGCGGGCGCAGGCCTTCTTCGAGCAGATCGACGAGGGCCGCGAGGCCGCGGCCCGGTCCCGGCGCGGCGGGGCCGAGGATGGCGGCCTCTACCTCAGCCCCGCGGATTGGGCGGCCCAGCTCGCGGCGCGCCGGGTCGCCGAGGCGGAGGCGGAGGGCGCCGAGGACCTCACCATGCCGGCCTTCGTGCGCAAGGCCCGGCCGAACACGGCCCTGGCCGAGACCCTGCGCGAGCGCCTGAAGGCGGGCGACCGCATCCTCCTCACGGGACCGGCCGAGCCCCTGGCGCGCCTCGTCCGCATCGCCGAACGGGCGCTGGGCCGCAAGGCCCGGACGGTCCGAGCCTGGGCCGAGGCCGTCGCGGCCAAGCCCGGCGCGCTCCTCAGCCTGGAGGCCCCGATCGAGGCGGGCTTCCGGGTGCCCGGCGAGGGGGTGGCGGTGGTCGCCGCCGCCGACCTCTTCGGCGCCCGTGCCGCCACCGTGGCGGCCGGGGGCCCGAGCGCCATCCTGCCCATCGGCGAGGTTGAGCTGCGCATCGGCGACGTCGCCGTGGACCGCGACAACGGGCTCTGCGTCTTCGAGGGCCTGGAGGCGGTGAGCACCGGCGAGGGCGGGAGCGAGGACGCCCTGCGCCTGCGCTTTGCCGGCGACGGCATCCTGATGGTGCCGGTCTCGCAGGCCGACCGGATCTGGCGCTACGGCTCCGAGGTGGAGGCCGTGACCCTCGACAAGCTGGAGGGCGGAAGCTGGGGACGCCGCCGCCTCGAGGCGGAGGCCTGCATGGCCCGGGCCGCCCGGGTGATGCTGGCGGACGCCGAGAAGCGCCGGACGATCCGGGCGCCGGTCCTGGTGCCGCGGGAGCGCGAGATGGAGCGCTTCGCCGCCGGCTTCGGCTTCGCCCTGACCGCCGACCAGGCGGCGGCGGTGAGCGGCGTGATGGCGGACCTGGCCTCCGGCCGGCCGATGGACCGCCTCGTCTGCGGCGATGTCGGCTTCGGCAAGACCGAGGTCGCCCTGCGGGCCGCCGCCGCGGCGGTGTTCGCCGGCAAGCAGGTGGCGATCGTCGCCCCGACCACGGTGCTGGCGCGCCAGCACGTGCAGACCTTCACCCGGCGCTTCGCCCGCTTCGGCCTCGAGGTCGCCCACCTCTCCCGCCTCGTCTCGGCCGCGGAGGCCAAGCGGGTGAAGGCGGGGCTGGCCGACGGCACGATCCGCCTCGTGGTCGGCACGCACTGCCTCGCGGCCAAGGGCGTGGGCTTCGCCGATCTCGGCCTGATGGTCATCGACGAGGAGCAGCGCTTCGGCGCCAAGATCAAGCAGGGGCTGCGGGAGGCGGCGGGGGACGGCCACGTGCTCACGCTCACCGCGACCCCGATCCCCCGCACCCTGCAGAGCGCGCTGGTGGGGCTCCAGAGCCTCAGCGTCATCGCCACGCCGCCCTCCGTGCGCCAGCCCATCCGCACCGTGATCGGGCCCTTCGAGGACGAGGCGATGCGGGACGCCCTCACGCGCGAGCACCGGCGCGGCGGCCAGAGCTTCGTGGTCTGCCCGCGCATCGAGGACATCGCCCCCATGGCGGCGCGCCTCGCCAAGCTGGTGCCGGATCTGCAGACCCGGGTGGCCCACGGCGGGCTCAACGTTGCCGAGATGGACGACGTGATGGTGCGCTTCGCCGACGGCGAGGGCGACGTGCTGCTCGCCACCAGCATCATCGAGAGCGGGCTCGACGTGCCGCGCGCCAACACCATGCTGGTCTGGGATGCCGAGCGCTTCGGCCTGTCGCAGCTGCACCAGCTGCGCGGCCGGGTCGGGCGCGGCCAGCGCCGCGGCGTGGTCTACCTGCTGAGCCGCCCCGACCGGCCGCTGACGCCCGCCACGGAAAAGCGCCTGCGGACGCTGGAGGCCCTCGACCGCCTGGGCGCGGGCTTCGCCATCAGCGCCCGGGACCTCGACCTGCGCGGGGCGGGCGACCTCGTCGGCGAGAACCAGGCCGGCCACGTCAAGCTCATCGGGCTCGGGCTCTACCAGCACCTGCTGCACCTGGCCCTGCGCGCCGCCAAGGGCGAGCCCGCCGAGGACTGGAACCCGGAGATCCGGCTGGGCCTGTCGGGCGCCGTGCCGGCCGACTACGTGCCCGAGCCGGAGGTGCGGCTCAGCCTCTACACCCGCACCCTGCGCCTCGCGAACCCGGAGGAGGTGGAGGCCCTGCGCAGCGAGGTGGTCGACCGCTTCGGCCCGCCGCCCGCCGCCTTCGAGGACCTGATCGCCCTGGCCCGGCTCCGGGTCGGCTGCCTCGGGCTCGGCATCCACCGCCTCAGCGGCGGACCGCAGGGGCTGGCCGCCGACCTGCGGCCGAACGCGCCGCCCCTGCCGGTGCCGGCCCACGCCCATATCGTGCGCAAGGACAACCGGGTGCTCCTGCGCCAGGGCAGCGACGACCCGGCGACGCGCGGGCGCCTCGCCGCCGCCTTCCTGGAGCGCCTGGCGGCGCAGGGCGAGCGCCCGGCGCCCGCCCTCGCGGCGGCGGCCTGACGGGCCGCCGCACGAGGCCGTGAGGCGCGGAACGGCCGGCGGCGGGGCCGATTGACGAGGGCGAGGGGGCGCCCAGCGGCGCCCCCGGACGCCAGACGCGACCCGATGCCCGAGACCCGCTGCCCATGACCGACCTGTCCCGCCGAAGCCTCCTGGCCGCCACCGCCGCCGGGGGCTCCCTCCTCACCGTGGCCGGCGCGCAGGCTCAGCCCGCGGCACCCGGGGCGCAGAGCCCGATCCGGGGCAAGGACGACGCCTCGATCCTGGGGCCCCGCAACCCGGCCCGGGAGGCGCAGGATCCCTTCACCCTGCGCCCGCCCCGGACCGACCACGGCACGATGCCGAACCTGAAATGGTCCTTCGCCGACAGCCACATGCGCCTCGAGGAGGGGGGCTGGGCCCGGCAGACGACGATCCGCGAACTGCCGGTGTCGAAAGCGATGGCGGGGGTGAACATGCGGCTCGGCGCCGGGGTGGTGCGCGAGATGCACTGGCACAAGGAGGCCGAGTGGGCCTACATGCTGAAGGGCCGGGCCCGGATCACCGCGGTGGACGCGCAGGGGCGGACCTTCGCGGACGATGTCGGCGCGGGCGACCTCTGGTACTTCCCCTCGGGCATCCCGCATTCGATCCAGGGCCTGTCCGCCGACGGCGTCGACGGCTGCGAGTTCCTGCTGGTCTTCGACGATGGCGGGTTCTCGGAGGATTCCACCTTCCTCCTGACCGACTGGATGGCGCATACGCCGAGGGACATCCTGGCCAAGAATTTCGGCCTGCCGGAGAGCGCCTTCGCGGGCGTGCCGGAGAAGGAACTCTACATCTTCCCGGGGCCGATGCCCGGCCCCCTCGACGCGGACCGGATGGGCGGTAGCGGCCCGGTGCCGGAGCCCTTCAGCCACCGGATGCTGGCCCAGGCCCCCCTCAGCCTGCCGGGCGGCACCGTGCGCATCACCGATTCCTCGGTGTTCAAGGCCTCGAAGACCATCGCGGCCGCCCTGGTGGAGCTGGAGCCCGGAGCCATCCGCGAGCTGCACTGGCACCCGAACGGCGACGAGTGGCAGTTCTACATCGCGGGCCAGGGCCGCATGACGGTGTTCGGCTCGGAATCGAAGGCCCGCACCTTCGACTACCAGGCCGGCGACGTCGGCTACGTCCCCTTCGCCATGGGCCACTACATCGAGAACACCGGCCCGACGCCCCTGACCTTCCTGGAGATGTTCCGCAGCCCGACCTACGCGGACATCTCCCTGCGCCAGTGGCTCGCCCTCACCCCGCACGCCCTGGTGGCGGCGCACACCCACCTCAATCCGGCGGATCTCGACCGCCTGCCGGCGGTCAAGGCGCCGGTGCTGCCGGGCTGAGCCGCCTCAACTCCCGGGCTTCCTCACCGCCGCGGCGACGTCCACGGGCTTCGGCAGCAGGCCGAGGCGGTGGAAGGTGTCGGCGACCCGCTGCTGGTCGGCGGTGGTCTCGGCGCCCAGCGGCGTGACCCCGTAGGTGAGGCGGCGCAGGGCCACCGTGAGAATCGGCGCCGGGATGCCGACGGAGGGGGCGAGTTCGGCCGCCACCGCGTCGGTGTTGTCCTTGGCCCAGGCGTCGATCGCGCCGATGGCGGCGAGCGTCGCGTCGAGGGCCGGGCCGTGCGCGGCGGCGAAGGCGCGGGTCGAGAGGTAGAACTGGCGGTTCGGCACGAGGCCGGCGCCGTCGGCGAGGATGCGACCGCCGGTGCTGCGCTCGCCCGAGGCGAGGTAGGGGTCCCAGATCGCCCAGGCGTCCACGGCGCCCCGCGCGAAGGCGGCGGCCCCGTCGGCCGGCGCCAGGAAGGTCGGCGTCACCGCCTCGTAGGGCACCCCCGCCTGCTCCAGGGCCCGGACCAGGAAGTAATGGACATTCGAGCCCTTGTTCAGGGCGATCTTCTTGCCGCGCAGGTCCGCGACCGTGCGGATCGGGCCGTCCTGGGCCACCAGGATCGCCTCGCCTTTGGGTGCTGCCGGCTCGTGGCCGACATAGAGCAGGTCCGGGTTGGCGGCCTGGGCGAAGATCGGGGGGGCCTCGCCGGCCGAGCCGAGATCGACGGCCCCGGCATTCAGCGCCTCCATCAGGGGCGGCCCCGAGGGGAACTCGGCCCAGGTGACGCGGTAGCCGAGCGGCTTCAGGCGCTGCTCCAGCAGGCCCTTACCCTTGAGCAGCACCAGGGTGCCGTATTTCTGGTAGCCGATGCGGATCACCTTCTCGTCCGCGCGGGCGTGCAGGACCCCGAAGGTCAGCACGGCCAGGGCGGCGAGCAGGATCCCGGCGCGGCGGGTGCCGTCGGAGCGGAGCGCGAGCGCGCGGGTGGCGGCGGGCATGGGACTGTCCTCTGGGCTGGGGGTGGGGTGGAGCGCCGGGAAGGCTCTCTCCCCGCCTGCGGCGACCGGATTTCCACAGGTCGGCACGACGTGGCCCTCCTCCCCCTCGTGGGGAGGAGTGGGAGGTGGGGGTGGCTCCGCCAGCCTCGGCCGGCTGAGGGTCACCCGCCCCCCACTCCTCACCTCTCCCACAAGGGGGAGAGGGACGCGCCGAGCTTGCAGAGGCGGATGCGTGAATACGGTCGCCGCCTGCGGGGCGAGGAGCGCGGACACCGCGTCGTGCCCGCGATGAGCGGCGGCGACGCCGAGGAGGCGCCTTCGACGTCAGCGCCTCAATGGGCCGCGATGCGCCGACTCGGGACGATGTCGTTGGCGATGACCTCGCCGAACGGGCCGTTGTTGCGGGCGTTCGTAGGCGCGACGCCGGTGGTGGCGCGCAAGGGCAGCTTGGGGAAGACCAGCTCGGCGAAGCGGTAGGCCTCCTCCAGGTGCGGGTAGCCCGACAAGATGAAGCGGTCGATCCCGAGGTCGATGTACTCCTTCATCCGGTCGGCGACCTGATCGGCCGAGCCGACCAGGGCGGTGCCGGCGCCGCCGCGTACCAGGCCGACGCCGGCCCAGAGGTTCGGCGAGACCTCGAGCTTGGTGCGGTCGCCCCCGTGCAGGGCCATCATCCGGCTCTGGCCGACGGAATCCTGGCGCTTCAGGGTGGCCTGCGCCTTGGCGATGGTCGCGTCGTCGAGGCGCGAGATCAGGCTCTCGGCCGCGGCCCAGGCCTCGCCCTCCGTCTCCCGCACGATGACGTGCAGGCGGATGCCGTAGGAGAAGGTTTTCCCCTTCCGGTCGGCCGCTTCGCGGGCCTTGGCGATCTTCTCGGCGACGCCCGCCGGGGGCTCGCCCCAGGTGAGGTAGACCTCGCAATGCTCGGCCGCGACCTCGATGCCGGCCGGCGACGAGCCGCCGAAGTAGAGCGGCGGATAGGGCGTCTGCACCGGCGGGAAGATCACCCGGCCCTCCTCCACCCGGAGGTGCTTGCCTGCGTAGCTGACCGTCTCGCCGGCCATCAGCCCGCGCCAGATGTGCAGGAACTCGTCCGTCACGACGTAGCGCTCGTCATGGTCGAGGAAGACGCCGTCGCCGCGCAGCTCCACCGGGTCGCCGCCCGTGACGACGTTGATGAGCAGGCGCCCGTCCGAGATCCGGTCGAGGGTCGCGGCCATGCGGGCGGCCATGGACGGCTCCTGCAGGCCGGGGCGCACGGCCACGAGGAAGCGCAGCCGCTTCGTCAGGGGCGCCAGCGCCGAGGCCACCACCCAGGAATCCTCGCAGGAGCGCCCGGTGGGCAGGAGCACGCCGTAATAGCCGAGCTCGTCCGCGGCCTGGGCGATCTGGCGCAGATAGGCGAGCGAGACGTCGCGGGCGCCCTCCTGGGCGCCGAGGTAGCGGCCGTCGCCGTGGGTCGGGAGGAACCAGAGAACGTCGGTCTGACCGGTCATGGGAAATCTTTCTTGGACGGGGAGGCAGCGCTCAGGACGGCGCGCGCTCGGACAACAGGTGGTCGAGGATGCGGCCTTCCAGGGCCGCGAGGTCGGCATCGCCCCGCCGGCGCGGGCGCGGCACGTCCACGGCGACGTCGAGGGCGATGCGGCCGGCCTCCACCACGAGGATGCGGTCGGCCATCGCCACGGCCTCGGCGACGTCGTGGGTGACGAGGATCGCGGTGAAGCCCTGCGCCCGCCAGATCCGCTCGATCATCGCCTGCATGTCGATGCGGGTCAGGGCGTCGAGGGCGCCCAAGGGCTCGTCGAGGGCGAGCAGCCCCGGGCGGCTGACGAGGGCGCGGGCGAGCGCCACCCGCTGGCGCTGGCCGCCCGACAGGGTCGCGGGCCAGTTGCCGGCCTTCTCGGAGAGGCCGACCTCGGCCAGCGCCGCCTGCGCCCTGGCGCGGCGCTCGGCCTTGCGGCCGCCCTCGCCGAGGCCCACCGCCACGTTGTCCACGACCCGGGCCCAGGGCAGCAGGCGCGGCTCCTGGAACATGATGCGCTTCGGGGGCGTGCGCACGGCGCCCGACTCGAGGGCGATGCGGCCGGCGCTCGGCTGCTCCAGGCCGAGGATCAGGCGCAGCAGGGTGCTCTTGCCGCAGCCCGAGCGCCCGACCACGGCCACGAACTGCCCGGCCGGGATGTGCAGGTCGAGGCCCTCGATCACCGTGTGGCCGTCGAAGTCCTTCCGCAGGTCGCGCAGGGTGACGCCGATGCCCGTGGCGGAGGGCGGCGCGGCGCGGGCCGGCGCCTTCGGGGCGGCGACCCCGCGGGGTTTCGGATCGCGGATCGGGGAATCCTCGGGGACGCGGAGGGCGGTGGCGAGCATGGGACGGACCGTCGAAGGGGAGATGAGGATTTCGGGAGGAGAGCCGCCGCCGCGTCACGCGTTCCGGTAGGCCGGGTTCCAGGCCAGGAACCGGCGCTCCAGCAGGCGGGTGACCGCGTCGGCGGCCTTGCCGAGGCCGGCATAGATCACGATCGCCAGCACCACGACGTCCACCAGCATGAACTCGCGGGCCTGCATCGCCATGTAGCCGAGGCCCGAGGAGGCCGAGATCGTCTCGGCCACGATGAGCGTCAGCCACATGATGCCCAGCGCGTAGCGCAGGCCCACGAAGATCGAGGGCAGCGCGCCGGGCAGGACCACGCGGGTGAAGAGCGTGGTGGGCGACATGCCGTAGACCCGGCCCATCTCCACGAGCTGCGGGTCCACCGAGCGGATGCCGTGCAGGGTGTTGGCGTAGACGGGGAAGAACACCCCGATCGCCACGAGGAAGAGCTTGGCCTCCTCGTCGATGCCGAACCACAGGATCACCAGGGGGATCAGCGACAGGTGCGGGATGTTGCGGATCATCTGCAGCGTCGTGTCGGTGAGGCGCTCGGACAGGCGCGACAGGCCGTTGGCGAGGCCGAGGGCGAAGCCGATGCCGCCGCCGATGAGGAAGCCGACGGCCGCCCGGGCGAAGCTGATCGAGAGGTTGGTCCAGAGCTCGCCGCTGCGCGCCGCCTCCCAGCCCGCCGCGACGACCCCCGAGGGGGCCGGCATGAACCGGGTGGAGACGAGGCCCGTCGAGGCGGCGACCTGCCAGCCGAGCAGGATCACGGCGGGAACGAGCCAGGGCGTCAGGCGCTCGAGGGTGCGGGTGGTGAGGGACGCGGTCATTCTGCGGTCAGCCCTTGCTCGCCGGGGGAGCCGGCGGCGTCCACACGGCATCGCGGACGCGGATGGGGTTGGCGATCAGGCCCAGGGCCTGGAAGCGGTCGGCCACGCGCTGCTGGCCGGCGATGACCGCCTCGGTGAGCGGCGCGATGACGTAGACGCTGCGGTCGACGGCGCGCTGCGTCGCGTCGAGGGGCACGCCGGTGCCCTTCGACAGCAGGGCGGCCACTTCCGGGCGATGCGCCTCGCACCAGGCGGCCACCTCGGCGAGAGCGCCGACCGCCGCCTGGACCACGGGGGCGTTGCCTTGCGTGAAGTCCCGGTTGCCGAGGAAGAAGTTGGTGGGCTTCTCGATCTCGGCGGCACTGGCCAGGATGCGGGTGCCGGGCTGTCGCTCGGCGATGGCGAAGTACGGGTCCCAGATCGCCCAGGCGTCCACGGCGCCCCGCGCGAAGGCCGCCGCCGCATCCGCCGGCGCCAGGGTCACGGGCTCGATGTCCGTGTAGGCCAGCCCCGCCTTCTCCAGGGCGCGGACGACGAGGTAGTGGGCGCTCGATCCCTTGGCGAAGGCGACGCGCTTGCCCTTGAGGTCGGCGAGCGTCCCGAGGGGCGACCCCTGCGGCACCAGGATCGCCTCGCCGGAGCCGCCGGCATCCTGGGCTGCGACGTACAGGAGGGAATTGCCGGCCGCCTGGGCGAAGACCGGGGGCGGCGCGCCGGTCTGGCCGAAATCGATGGCGCCGACGCCGAGGGCCTCGAGGACGGGGGGACCGAACGAGAACTCGGTCCAGCGCACGGACACGCCCAGCGGCTTCAGCGCCCGCTCGATGGCGCCCTGCTGCTTGGCGACGACGAGGATGCCGTTCTTCTGGTAGCCGATCCGGAAGGTGCCGGCCTCCCCGGCCCGGGACGGGGCGGGCAGGCCCGCCGCCAGGGCGCCGGCGAGGAGGGTGCGTCGGGAGAGCATCGGCGGGGCGCCTTCAGCCGGCGCTGGCGAAGGCGGCGACCGGGGCCTCCGGCGCGGCGATCCGGGCGGCCCGGGCCTGGAGCAGGTCCGCGAGCTGGCTCGCGGCGTCGGCGATGCGGGCCTTCACGCCGTCGTCGACGAGGACGCCGTCGCGAAAATCCGCGTCGGAGCCGTAGACCGCGCTCGGGATGGTGTGGGCGCTGAAGAACCCGAAGAGCGGGCGTAAGGAATGCTCGACCACGAGCGCGTGGCGCGGGCCGCCGCCGGTGGCCGAGAGGATCACGGGCTTGCCCACGAGGGCGGCCGGGTCGACGAAGTCGAACAGGTGCTTGAACAGGCCCGTATAGGCGCCCTTGTAGACCGGCGAGCCGACGATGAGCGCGTCGGCGCCCTCGATGGCCTCGACGATGCGGCGGGCCGGCAGCGGCAGCAGGTCCCGCGACCAGGCGGCCCCGAGGCCCGTGCCGGCATCCACCATGTCGAACAGGCGGATCTCGGCCCGCAGGTGCGTGCCCACCGCCTCGGCGAGGGACTCGGCCAGCGCCCGGGTCTTCGAGGGGCGCTGGAGATTGGCGGTGAAGCCGACGATGCGGGGCAGCGACATAGGGTGACTTTCGTGGACGCCAAAGATCTCCAGACGCGACGGTGCCATCGCCCAAGACGAGCGCTGGCCAACTCTGGACATTCGAGAGATCTGTGCTCTGTGAACCGGGCTCTGCCACGGGTTTTCCGTGACGTCGTTCTGACGAAAACGTGCCCGTTGCACGCACGAGAATCAATGAAACGTTCTTTTGAATGCGTGCCACGGCGGAGAGGATCTCTCCGGACTGCGCGCCCCCGGGAGATGATCCCGTTCGACAGGCATTATCATGCCGAGAATTTCGTCATAGCGAGACTTTCACCGCCGGACGGCGTCGGGCCTCGTCCGCGCGGGACGGCGCCCGGGATCGCGTCTCAGACGACGGCGTCGTCGAGCACGCCCTGCAGCACGACCCGGCGGAACGCCGCCAGGAGGTCGGCATCGAGCTTGGGCACCATGCCCTGCATCAGGGCATGGGCCTCCCCGTGGGGCAGCGGATCGCGATAGGGGCGCCGCTCGGTCAGGGCCGAGTGGATGTCGCAGATGGTGACGAGGCGCACGAGATCGGGGATCGCCGCCCCCGCGAGGCCGTCGGGATAGCCGCTGCCGTCGAGCATCTCGTGGTGCGAGCGCACCACGGCGAGGGTCGCGGCGTCGAATCCGCCCTGGGCGGCGAGGAGGTCGGCGCCGACGGCCGGATGGGTGCGCATCACCGCCATCTCCTCCGCGGTGAGGCGGCCGGGCTTGTTCAGGATCGCCAGGGGGATCTTCGCCTTGCCGACATCGTGCAGGAGGGCGGCCTGGGCCAGGCGCTTCTGGTCGGCGCGGGCGAGTCGCAGGCCGGCCCCGAACGCGGCGGCGTAGCCGGCGACGCTGAGGGAGTGCTGGTAGAGCTGCTGGTCGTGGCTCTGGATGACGTCGAGCCAGGTGCGGATGCCGGAATCGGAGACGGCCGCCAGGATCAGCTCCGTGCCGGCATCGACCCCCTCCGCGCTCACGGGACGGCCGGCCTCGGCCGCCTCGAAGGCGCCCGCCACCAGGCCGACGGCGGCCCGCGCCCGCTCGGCGATGTCCCGGACCTTCCGGATGGGGGCGGCGACGGCGCTCCGGCGGGCGGCCTGCCAGGCGTCCACGAGGGCGAAGAGGGTGGCGAGGACCGCCGTGCGGGGTGCATCCGCCGGCAGGGTGCGGGTGGCGACGGCGGCTCGGCCGCGCGCGGCGGGGGGCCGGTTGGTGAGCTCCAGGCTCGCGATCCGGGCGCCGTGGAGCCGGACGATCCAGGCGGCGGCGAGGCGCGCGTCGCCGGTGATGTCGACCACGGCGACGAGGGGCAGCACCGCCGGCAGGGCCTCGCGGGGCTCGATGCAGCGGCAGGCGAGCACGTTCTCGACGGCGCGGCAGAGCAGGGCCGCCAGTTGCGGCCTGTCCGAAACGATGAGAACGGAATTGTCCTGGGTCACGAGCGGGTCCGTCAACCTGGTGCGCGGTCCGGCTTCCGAGCCCGACCCTCAACATTTGACACGAAATCATTATCGAACAATTCACGACAAAGCATCAGGCAGTCGTGGTGCCCCGTCTACGTGGTCTCCGCGAATGAGCGACGGGTGTCAGTGCCTGAGACATCCCGTTTCGGCACAGGTCAGGCAGCGCAGGCGCGCCGAGAGCTTGTCAACCTCTCGATGCGAGCGCCGCCGGCGGGGGTCCGTGCGGGTGGATGCGCCGGCGACGACGGGCGGCACGGGAGCCGGCGCATCACGACGCCGCCGGGCGGCGCCCCCGCACGACGCCCCCCGCCGGGACGGCCGCACGGCGTGTGGGCCGGCAGCCATCGGCGGTCGTGGACTTTTGCGGCGCGGTCGCGCACCTCGTGCCCGCCCGACTCGGATGCGGGCGGCGGGCGGCGATGACGGAGAACGGGCGATGAACCGGCGTGAGGCGGTGGCGGCGGCCCTGGCGCAGGCGGCGCCGCGCCTGCCCGATTTCGAGACCGAGGCGGTGATCGACCGCGCCCTGGCGAGCCCGGGCCTGCGCAACGCGCGCCCGGACAACGCGGCCTGGCTCGCCCTCGTGGCCTATGCCCGCCACGTCTTCACCGAATACGACGACCTTCTCGCGGAGGGCTACGACCGCGACAGCGCCCGCCACTTCGTCCTCGACGACCTCAACGCCGCCCTCGCCGCCTGGGGCTCGCGCCGCCGGGTGTCGGAAGAGGAGGACGAAGCCCCGTGAGCCCGATCACGGTCGCGTGGGCTCCGGTGCTGGGTTGCATCCGGACGGGTTGCACCGCGCCGGCGCGAACGGCATCGTCCCGCCGCGCCGGCCCATCCGTCCGGGCCGGGCCAAGGGGAGGGAACCCATCGTCATGAAGATCAGCGCACGCAACGTCCTCAAGGGCAAGGTCGTCTCGGTCGAGAAGGGGGCCACCACGGCCCATGTGAAGATCGAGATCGCCGGCGGCCAGCTGGTCACCGCCTCAATCACCAACGAATCCGTCGACAGCCTGAAGCTGACCGTGGGCGGCGAGGCCTATGCCGTGGTGAAGTCGTCCGACGTCCTGGTGGCGGTGGATTGAGGACGATGCGCCGGCTCGCCGCGATCGCGCTCTCCGCCGCTCTCCTGGCGCCGTCCGCCGGCCGGGGGCAGGCGCAGCCCGCCGGCGAGACCGGCGCGTCGCCGCCCGCGGACCCGGCGGCCTGCACGCAGTTCGACTGGTCGCTCCTGCGCGAGCAGGCCTGGTTCTCGGCCGCGAGCCTGCCGCGGGTGGAATCCGGCGGCACCCTGCCGGCCGCGATGCCGGCCGCGATCCTCGCCCTGAAGCCGCAGGAGGCGGTTGCCCCGCCCGTCGCGCCCTCGCGGGCGCCGAAGCCCGGCTCCTATGGCGGCGTGCTGCACCTCGCGGCGCCCCTGGCCCCCGGCGCCTACCAGGTCACCCTGTCGGACCGGGCCTGGATCGACGTGAGCCAGGACGACCGGACCACGCGGCCCCCGACCGCCAGCACGATGCGCCCCGGCTGCCCGATGCTCGCCAAGAGCGTGCGGTTCCAGCTCGGCACCGCGCCGATCACCCTCCTGGTCAGCGGGGCGCCCGCCGACACGATCCGGATCGCCGTGGCGCCGGTGGAATAGGGCGGCACCGCGGACCCTCGACGGGGCGATCCCCGATGGACTAGCGTGGGCGTGAACCGCGAACCTTCGCCTCAGACGATCCTCGGCGCCCCGCCCGGCGGGGACGCGATCCCGGGAGCCCTCCGCTGACCCTTCGCCTCCGCCTCGCGACGTTCCTGCTCCTCGGCTCCTGTCTCGGCCTGCCCGCTGCGGCCCAGGACCGGGGCAGCGTCAACCCGAAGCCCCTGCCGCCGCTCGCCAACCCGGACGCGCCGGACACGCCGGCCAAAGCCCTGTTCGGCCGCGCCACCACCCCGGCCCCCGGCCCCGCCCAGGCCTACGGCTCCTATGCCAAGGGCTGCTTCTCGGGCGGCGAGGCGCTGGCCGTGGACGGGCCGACCTGGCAGGTGATGCGCCTGTCGCGCAACCGGATGTGGGGCACCCCGCCGCTGGTCGAGTTCCTGGAGCGCCTGGCCGCCAAGGCGCCCCGCATCGGCTGGAACGGCCTCCTCGTCGGCGACATGTCCCAGCCGCGCGGCGGGCCGATGCTGACCGGCCACGCCTCGCACCAGCTCGGCCTCGACGCCGACATCTGGCTGACCCCGATGCCGGACCACCGCATGAGCCGGGTCGAGCGCGAGGAGACCTCCGCCACCAACGTGGTCCGCCCCGACCGCCTCGACATCGACCCGCAGGTCTGGACCCCCGAGCACCTCAAGCTGATCCGGATGACGGCGCAGGAGCGCGAGGTGGCACGCATCTTCGTCAACCCGGCGATCAAGAAGGCCCTGTGCCGCGAGGCCGGCGGCGACCGCGCCTGGCTCTCGAAGGTGCGGCCGATGTACGGGCACAACTACCACTATCACATCCGCCTCGCCTGTCCGGCGGGCCAGGACCAGTGCGGCGACCAGGCCCCGCCGCCCTCCGGCGACGGCTGCGGCGAGGAGCTGGCCTACTGGTTCAGCGACGCGATCATGAACCCGAAGCCCGCGACGAAGCCGCCGCGCCCGAAGCCGCCGATGACGATGGCGGCCCTTCCCGCCGCCTGCCGGGCGGTGCTGAAGGCGCGCTGAGGACCTCTCCCGCCGCCCCCCCCAACCGCGGGGGCGGCCAGCCGGACGACAGGACGAGAGATGGGCGAACGGATCACGATCACGGCCGGCGACGGCACGCAGGCGGTCATCGACGCCGACGGGGCCGAGCCCGTCTCCTGGCAGGTGAGCGGCCGCGACTATCTCTGGAGCGGCGATCCCGCCCACTGGAACCGGCACGCGCCGTGGCTCTTCCCGGTGGTCGGCGCCTCCACCGACGGCACGGTCCATGTGGGCGACGCGGCCTACCCGATGCCGCAGCACGGCTTTGCCCGCGACCTGCCCTTCACGGTGATCGAGCGGGCCGACGACAGCGTGAGCCTGCGCCTCACCGACAGCGCCGAGACGCGGGTGCACTATCCCTATGCCTTCCGCCTGGACATCACCGCCCGGGTCGGCCCCGGCCTCCTCGACCTCGAGATCTGGATCGAGAACACCGACACGGTGCCCCTGCCCTACGGGCTCGGCTTCCACCCGGCCTTCCCCTGGCCCTTCGCCGGCGGCGCCCGCGCGGCCGGGGGCGGCTACGCCGTCCGGTTCGAGCACCCGGAGCGCCCCTTCGCCCCCGAGGTCGGGGCAGGCGGCCTCCTCCTGCGCGACGAGCGGCCGATCCCCCTGGAGGGCGACACCCTGCCCCTCGATCCGGCGCTGTTCACCGAGGCCCTGGTCTTCCGGGATGCGGCGAGCAGCTGGATGCGCTTCACCGGCCCCGACGGCGCGGCGATCCGCCTGGCGGTGTCGGACTTCCCCCACCTCGCGGTCTGGACCAAGCCGACGGCCCCCTTCCTCTCGCTGGAATGCTGGACCGGCCATGCCGACTGGGACGGTTTCGCGGGCGACCTCACGGGCCGGGATTCGCAGCGCCTGCTGGCCCCGGGCGGACGGGCGCGCCACGGGGTCACCCTGTCGTTCGAGCGGGAGAGCCGGGCATGACGGAGACCGTCTTGGCCGCCACGTCCTCGGGGGAGGCTTTCTCGGCGGAGGCTTTCTCGGCGGAGGCCTGGGCGCGCAACGCGGCGGCCTACGAGGCCATCCGCACCATGCCGTTCAACGCCGAGCTCGCCGCCGGCACCCTCGGGCAGGCGCGCTTCATCCATTACATCGTGCAGGACGCGCACTACCTCGTGGGCTTCGGCCGGGCCCTGGCGCTGGCCGCCGCCAAGGCGCCGAACCCCGACCGGATGGTGCAGTTCGCCCGGGCGGCCGAGACCGCCATCGTGGTGGAGCGCTCGCTCCACGGCGGCTTCTTCCGCGATTACGGCATCGACGCCGAGACCTTCGCGCAGACCCCGCTCTCGCCGCCCTGCGACCACTACGTCTCCTACCTTGTCGCCACCGCCTATGCGGAGCCCTACGAGGTGGTGCTCGGCGCGCTGCTGCCCTGCTTCTGGATCTATGCCGAAATCGGCCGGGACATCTTTTCCCGGGCGCGGGCCGACAATCCGTACCGCGCCTGGATCGACACCTATGCGGGCGAGGACTTCGCGCAGGCGGTGGCCGCCATGATCGCGGCCACCGACGAGGCAGCCCGGGGCGCCTCGCCGGAGGTCCGGGCCCGGATGCACCGCGCCTACACCCAGGCCACCCGCCTCGAATACCTGTTCTGGGACGGAGCCTATCGCGGAGCGGCCTGGCCGGTCTGAGGCGGGCGGCCTCGCCCCATCAAACGGCCTGGAGCCGGGGTCCCCGGGCCTGGGCAGCCGGACGGGTCCGGTCGCGGAACCGGTCCCGGGCGGCGCGGGCCGCCTGCTCGACGCTGCGGTAGACCGTGCCGTCGAGGGGGGCGAAGTCGCGGCTCGACGCGAAGAAGCGCACGCCCCCGGGCTCCGGAACGGCGATCCCGGCGGTGATCTCGCCGATCTCGATGACCCGCGGCGGGGCGGGCTCGGCATGGAGGCGGTTGCGGGCGCGCTCCGCCCGGTGATCCACGAGGCTGGGGGCCGCGTGCAGGCGATTCAGCGCCCGCTCGGCCTCGATCTGAAGATGCGGCATGACAAGGACTCCGGTGGCCGGCGCGGGGCCGGCGCGAGACGAACGGTGGGACGCGAGGGGATGGTCAGCGTCGACAACGGCCGTGTTGGGACCGGAGACGCGGGGCATCGCCCCGCGGGAAGCATGCGTTGCAGACAGTCACGGCAAGTCATCCTTTCCGAGAAGGACCACGAGGCGCGAGCGCATCGCGGTGCTTTAGCGTTTGATGACGCGGCGCAAGCTACACACTTCAAATCACCGCGGCGCGGCGGCACCTCCAGGCATCGCCGAACGTCTTGAAGATGCTCATCCCGTTGCGTTTCGTCAACGGATCGATCTTCCGAATGCAGCACAGTCGTTAGCAGAAACGGCCCCACTCGGCCTCCGGCGCGCGTGCTTCCTTCGCAGACCCGATTAAGCGGCGGCGATGACGCCGGCGAGGTCCCGGTAGTCGCGGAAGATCCGGGCCGCACCGGCCCGGGTCAGGTCCGCGGCCGCCGGGTCGTGGGTCCAGTGCCCGCCGCCGCTGAAGCCGACGACGCGCATGCCGGCGGCGCGGGCCGCCGTGACGCCGGGCACGCTGTCCTCGATGACGAGGCAGGCCGCGGGGGCGACCCCCATCGCGGCGGCGGCGTGGAGGAACAGGTCGGGCGCCGGCTTGCCCCGCGCCACCAGGGTCGAGGAGAAGATCCGCCCCTCGAACAGCGGGAGCAGCCCCGTCAGCCCCAGGGAGTGACGCAGGCGCACGGGGTCGCTGCTGGAGGCGACGCAGGAGGGCAGCCCGAGGGCGGCGACCGCTGCGGCGACGCCCGCGACCGCCCGGAGCTCCCTGTCGAAGGCGCGCAGCGTGTCCGCCTTCACGGCGTCGACGAAGCCCTCGGGCTCCGCGATTCCGTAATCCTGGGCGATGTGGCCCATGATCGAGACCATCGAGGTGCCGGCGAAGCGCGCCCGCACGGTCTCGACGTCGATGGGCACACCGATGCGGTTGAGGCCGGCGGTGAGGCGCGCCAGGCTGATCGGCTCGCTGTCCACGAGCACCCCGTCGCAATCGAAGATCACCAGCGCGAGGGGTGGGGCCGTCGCGCCGGGCGCGGGCACCGGATGGAGGAGCGTGGAGGCGTCGCGCATGGGGTTCGGTCGGGTCTCGGGTTGCGGATGGGCCCCGCGCCGCGCGGCCCCGTGCTCCGCATATGGCGCGATCGCGATCCCGCGCAAACCGCGACGCCCGGCCGAGCCACCGGTGGCTTGCGCCCGTCGGCGCGCCCTCCTACTCAGCCTGAAGGGCCGGCGCGGATGCCGGCGGGTGCGATCGGGTGCGATGGTCCGTTTCCTCAGCCGCTTCCTCGGCCTCGTCTTCCTGGCGGCGGGCTTCGTCTGCCTCGTCTACGACGGTGCCCGCTCCGTCGCGAACAACACCCCGCGCCTCACCAGCGTCAGCGACCTCGCCTTCACCCTGTTCAAGGACCGGGCGAACGCTCTCCAGGGCACGGTGGAAAGCGTCGCCCCCTGGCTCTGGAAGATCCTGGTCCTGCCCCTGACCCTGGCGCCCGCCGCCCTGATCGGGCTCGTGATCGGGGCCGTCCTGCTCTGGCTCGGACAGCCGGCGCGGGAGCGGATCGGCTTCCTCAGCGGTCCGTGAGGGCCGGTCGCGGCGGCGACCGCCGGACCGGGTGCCATTTCGCACGCGCTGCCGCCCGCCGCCTTCGCGCCATCCGGCCGAGGTGCCATAATCCCGTGCGGTCCCCATCGTAGATGAACGGGATCATCGGGGCGCGGCGCCGTTCACGTCCGATCGTCCCGACGCCTCGCCACCTGTCAGGGATCCGTCGCTCCTCATGCCCCGCATCGTCGCCGCCTCCACCCTGGCCCTCCTCCTCGGCGCCGCGCCGGTCCTGGCGCAGCCGTCCCCGGGCGCCCCCCAGCGCAACATCGCGCCCACCGGGGTGACCAAGCCGCCGGGCCGCGCGGAGGCGGGCAAGGCCCCCTATACCCGCGCCTCCACCGAGGCGGACATGGCCAAGGCCCAGCGCGCCTCGGCCGCCCGCGACAAGGCCTGGGACACCAAGATGCGCACCACCATGGGCTCGATCTGCAAGGGCTGCTGAGGCTTAGGCCGCCGGACCGCGCGCCGGTCAGGGCCCCGTGATCCGCCTGGAAGGCGTCAGCAAGCGGTTCCCCGGGGCCGAACGCCCCGCCGTCGACGCCCTCGACCTCGCCGTCGCCGAGGGCAGCGTCTGCGCCCTGATCGGCCCGTCCGGCTGCGGCAAGTCCACGACCCTTCGGATGGTCAACCGGCTGGTGGAGCCGGATGCCGGCCGCGTCCGCGTCGCCGGCACGGACGTGACGCGGACCGATCCCGTCGCCCTGCGCCGGCGCATCGGCTACGTGCTCCAGGGCGTCGGCCTGTTTCCCCACCGCAGCGTCGCCGACAACATCGGCACCGTGCCGGGCCTGCTCGGCTGGCCCCGTGCCCGGAT
The DNA here is from genome assembly GCF_059816145.1 of Methylobacterium sp. 001424705. Classification (NCBI taxonomy): domain Bacteria; kingdom Pseudomonadati; phylum Pseudomonadota; class Alphaproteobacteria; order Hyphomicrobiales; family Methylobacteriaceae; genus Methylobacterium; species Methylobacterium sp. 001424705. Next base: position 26,624 of record NZ_JCBANU010000014.1, read on the forward strand.
CGCCGAGCGGGTCGACGCGATGCTCGACCTCGTCGGCCTCGACCCGGCGCAGTACCGGGCACGCCGCCCGCACGCGCTCTCCGGCGGCCAGCGCCAGCGCGTGGGCGTCGCCCGGGCGCTGGCCGCCGATCCCCCGGTGCTCCTCATGGACGAGCCCTTCGGCGCGGTGGACCCCGTCGCCCGCGACCGCCTGCAGGCCGAGATCGGCGCCATCCTGCGGCGCCTCGGCAAGACGGTGCTCCTCGTCACCCACGACATCGACGAGGCGATGCGGATGGGCGACCGCGTCGTGCTGATGCGGGACGGCCGCATCGTCCAGGCCGATGCGCCCGAACGCCTCCTGGCCGCGCCGGCCGACGCCTTCGTCGCGGGTTTCGTCGGGCAGGACCGGGCCTTGCGCCGCCTCGCCCTGATCGCCGCCGGGAGCCTGGCGAGCCCCGGCGCCCTGCCGGAGGCCCCCGCGATCGCGGCCGGGGCGTCCCTGCGGGAGGCCCTGTCCCTCCTGCTCGCCACCGGTGCCGACGGTCTCAACCTCACCGGCGACGGACCGCCGGTCCACCTCACCCTGGCGGCGATCCGGGCCGAGGCGGCCCGGGCGGTGGCGTAGGGCCTGACCGGTCCCCTACTTGCACTCCTCGCGGGCGCGCTTCATCGCGTCGGCGAACCCCGCCAGGGCGTACTCGTCGCTGGTGGGATTGCCGCGCAGCGAGGTGGTCTTGACCTGCAGCTTCGGGGTGCGCCCCATCTCGGTGACCACCCGGGTCTCCTCCGCCGGGTTCTGGAGCCAGGCGTTGTTGTCCTTGGTGACGAGGCCGTAGCGGGTGGCGCCGAGGATCAGGGTCGGGTCGGTGGGCGCCGGGCCGGCATTGGCCTTGGCCTGGCTGTTCGCGGGCTTGGCCGGGAAGCCCAGCATCACCGCGACCTCGTTGGCCACGTTCTCGGCCTTGCGCACGGTGACGAAGAGGTAGGCCGTGTCGCGCTTCAGGGTCTTGGGCGAGCGCGTCTGCGGCTGGGCGATGGCGTAGCAGACGCGGGTCTTGCCCTGGCCGCTCGCGAAGACGTTCCAGTCGCCGAAGATCGCCACCGGGGTGGCCTGCTGCATGCCGGGGGCCGTCACGGCGGCCTTCGCGGCGCGCTCGCGCCCCCGGCGGGACTTCCGGCGGCCCGGGGCCTCCGCCTCCTCGGGGGCGGCCTCCTGTGTCTGGGCCTGGGCCTGGCTCTGGGCCCGGGCCGGGCCGGCCGCGAAGGGATGGGGGGCGCCGACCAGGGCGGCGGGACCGGACAGGACCAGGATGGCGGCCCCGAGCCGGAGGCCGCGTCGCAGAACAGGAACCATGGAAGACCCTTCGGGACGTCGCCGGACCGGGAGCCCGGCCGACCGTCCGGATGTGCGACGCCGCGCGGCGCCGGTTTCAGGATTGCGTGTCCCGCCCCGATCAGGCGGCGTGGGGCTCGGCGGCGAACACGCCCGGCAGCGCCGCCATCACGCTCGCGAGGGCGGGTGCGGCCAGCGTCGACAGGGTGGGGGACTCCGCGGGGTCCGGGCCCGTCGCCTCGAAGGCCGCGAGCCTCTGCACCCGCGGCAGCGCGCGGGGCTCCGGATCGTTGTAGGGCGTGTTGTAGCACTTGCGCACCGAGGCCCAGAAGGCGGCCCGGTCGGCCTCGGGCAGGCGGCTCAGGGCGGCGTCGATCAGCGCCGTGGCTTCGGCCGCGAGGGCGGGGACGTCATCCGGCGCGATCCGGCTTTCAGCGGGCATGAGCAGATCTCCGAGGGGCTCGGGACAGGGTCCTACACAGCATCACATAGCTGAGCCGTGAACGCACCTGCCCCGAGTCCGGTTCTTTTCGGGTCAGTCCAAATCGGTTCGATCCCTCCGGGATGGCGGATGGGGGCTTCGGTCGAGCGCCGCGCAGGCTTGCCGAGACGGGCACCGCTCCGATGACGCGGCGTCCGCATCAGTCCTGCCCGAGGGCCGCGAGCCAGCGGTTCGCCTGCGACCGCACGTTGTCCGGCGCGGTGCCGCCGTAGCTGGTCCGGCTCGTGACCGAGTTCTCGACCCCGAGCACGGCGTAGACCGCCTGCGTGATCCGGGGCTCGGCGGCCTGCATCTCGGCCAGGGTGAGTGCCTCCAGCCCGACGTTGCGGGCGGAGGCCGCGCCGACGAGGCGACCGGTGACGTGGTGGGCCTCGCGGAACGGCAGGCCGAGCTCGCGCACCAGCCAGTCGGCGAGGTCGGTCGCGGTGGCGTAGCCGGAGCCGGCGGCGCGGGCCAGCACCGGGGCGTTGGGTTCGAGGTCGCGCACCATGCCGGTCATGGCGGCGAGGCACAGCGAGAGGGCCTGGAGGGCGTCGAAGGTGCCCTCCTTGTCCTCCTGCATGTCCTTCGAATAGGCGAGCGGCAGGCCCTTCATCACGATGAGCAGGCCCGTGAGCGCGCCGATGACCCGGCCGGCCTTGGCCCGCACCAGCTCCGCCGCGTCCGGGTTGCGCTTCTGCGGCATGATCGACGAGCCGGTGGTGTAGCCGTCGGAGAGCTTCACGAAGTTGAACTGGGCCGAGGTCCAGACCACCAGCTCCTCGGCGAAACGCGACAGGTGGACGGCGCAGATCGAGGCAGCGGCGAGGGATTCCAGGGCGAAGTCGCGATCGGCCACCGAGTCGAGGGAGTTCGCCGTCGGCCGGTCGAAGCCGAGCGCCGCGGCCGTGGCGTGCCGGTCGATGGGGAAGGAGGTGCCGGCGAGCGCCGCGGCGCCGAGGGGGCACTCGTTCAGGCGCGCACGGGCATCGCGGAAGCGGCCCCGGTCGCGGGCCAGCATCTCCACGTAGGCGAGGCAATGGTGCCCGAAGGTGACGGGCTGGGCCGATTGCAGGTGGGTGAAGCCCGGCATCACCGTGCCGGCATGGGCCAGCGCCTTCTCGGCCAGGGCCTTCTGCAGGCCGGCGGCCTGGGCGTCGAGGCTGTCGAGGGTGTCGCGCACCCACAGCTTCATGTCGGTGGCGACCTGGTCGTTGCGCGAGCGCGCGGTGTGCAGGCGCCCGGCCGCCGGGCCGACGATCTCGGTGAGCCGGCTCTCGACGGACATGTGGATGTCCTCGAGCTCGCGCTTGAAGACGAAGCCGCCCGCCTCGATTTCGTCGCGCACGGCCTTGAGGCCGTCCTCGATCGCAGCCACATCGGCGGAGGGGAGGATTCCCGCCTGTCCCAGCATCGCCACATGCGCCAGCGAGCCGCGGATGTCCTGGGGCGCGAGGCGCTTGTCGAACCCGATGGAGGCGTTGATCTCCTCCATGATCTCGGCGGGGCCGCTCGCGAAGCGCCCGCCCCACATCCGGTTGCTCATGTTTTCAAACGTCCTTCCAGCCGCCCTGCCCGTCCGCCCCCGGACGCAACGATGATGCCCGGCCGCAGATCTGCGCTGATCGCCGGGGCCGTCCTCGTCGCCGCACTCGGTGCGGGGCTTGCCGTATACGGGACGGGCTCGACCGGCGGCAACTCCGCCGGCCCCTGCGCGGGCTCGGTCGCGGCGGCCGCCCGCATCGCCCCCCTGGCCCGGGGCGCCGTCGCCGCCCTCCAGGTCGCGACCGCGCCGGTGCCCGCGCCGGCCCTGGCCTTCAAGGGGCCGGAGGGAACCGACGCCACCCTCGACGGCGTGCGGGGCCTGCGCCTCGTGAACCTGTGGGCGACCTGGTGCGCGCCCTGCAAGGCCGAGATGCCGGCCCTCGACCGGCTCCAGGGCCGGCTCGGCGGGCCGGATTTCAGCGTCGTGGCGATCAACGTCGACACCCGCAACCTCGCGGCGCCGCCCGCCTGGCTCAAGCAGAACGGCATCGCGCGGCTGGCTTACTATGCCGATCCCGGCGGCCGGGTCCTGCCGGCGATCCAGAAAGCCACCGGCTCCCTCGGCCTGCCCACCACCCTCCTGGTCGACGGCGCCGGCTGCACCCTCGGGGTGATGAAGGGACCGGCCGAGTGGGACAGCGCCGACGGCGTCACGCTGATCGAGGCCGCCCTCGGGCGATCCTGAGTCTGACGCGGTGGGGAGAGCGCGGAGGCCACGGCCGCATCACGCCCGGATTGCCGCCAGGACGGGACACCCGCCGGACGGTCGTGTTCGGTCACGGCCAGGCAGGTAAACCTTTTCGCCAGTCTTGAAACGCAAAGCCCCCAGTCGTCACGCAGTTCCGTCGCGACCATGATCGATCGCCATCGAGCGATGCGAATGTCTCTGCGCCTGTTCTCAGACGGAGGCCTGTCCATCATGTCACGACATGGGGCTTTCTGTTCGCGGCCGTTCTGGCCGCGCAGCGGCACCGACAGCTACTCCACGACCCACCTCACCTCCGCCTTCGTCACCATGAAGCTCGGCGAGCGGACCGTGACGACCCAAGCAGCTCCGGGAACGCCCGCAACGAGTCCGGCGGCCCGATGTTCAACGACATGGGCACGCGCTGCCTCGGGATGCGCGAGGTCGGCGGCGGCGAGGCGCTCAACCGCGGGTCCTGCATCGACAGCGACGCCGATGGCGACCAGATCTCCTCCACCGACGAAGCCGAGGGCGCCAAGGGCACGCACGTCTTCGTCGGGGGAACGGGCAAGTACGCCGGGATGTCGGGGACGGCGGATTACACGAGCCGGTCGGTGAAGAGCCCGGACGGTCGCGGAATGACGCTGGTCATTCATCAGTCGAACTGGACGCTATCGCCCTGACTATTCAATCACGGGCGATGACAGATGACGATCATTCGCGACGAACATCGTCCCTCGACATGAAGACCCGTGGGAATTTTTAACGCCTGTCGCGAATGATGCGGGGACTCCCCTCCAGTCGGGCTCCTCGCCGCATGTCCCTTCGCGCCCTGTCGATCCGCACCAAGCTGTTCCTCGGCTTCGGCCTCGTCTTCGGTCTCGTGGCGGTGATCGGCGGGTCGGCCCTGATGCAGCTGCGCGCCGTCAACGGAGTGGCGCGGGAGATGCGCGACGAGCGCCTCCCGACCGTGCAGCTCCTGGGCAAGCTCCAGGTCCTGGTCCTGCGCCAGCGGGTGAATGGCGGCCGCCTGATCACCGCCGACACGCCGGCGGCCCGCACCGACGTCTCGGCCACCCTGGCCAAGCGCGAGGCCGAGATGCGCGCCGCGCAGGCCGCCTACGCCGGCCTGCCGGCCCAGCCGGAGTCGCAGGCCCTCTACCGGACGTTCGAGACGGAATGGACCGCCTACCGGACCCTGCAGGAGGAGATCGTCGCCCAGGCGCAGGCCGGAGATCTCGCCGGCGCCCAGCGCACCTACAACACCGACATGTCGACGCGCATCAACGCCGTCCTCGGCGCCCTGCAGAAGCTCGTCGAGCTGGAAGAGGGCAGCGCCCGCGCCAGCGGCGCCCGCGCCCAGGACACCTACGACACCGCCCTGCTGACCACCGCGATCCTCGTGGGCCTCGGACTGCTGATCGCGGCCGGTGCCGCCCTCGCCCTCGCCCTCGGGGTCAGCCGCCCCCTGCAGCGGATGACCGAGGCGATGCGGCGGCTCGCGACCGGCGACACGGCGGTCGCCGTGCCGGGCGCCGAGCGGGGGGACGAGATCGGCGCGATGGCGGGCGCCGTCCAGGTCTTCAAGGACAACATCCTGCGCACCCGCGCCCTGGAGGCCGAGACCGCGGCAGCCCGGGCCGGGGCCGAGGCCCTGCGCCGGGAGACCCTGCGCAGCCTGGCCGATCAGTTCGAGGCCGCGGTGGGGGGCGTCGTGGCGCAGGTCGGCACGGCCGCCGCACAGTTGCAGGACACGGCCCGCAGCATGTCGGCCAATGCCAGCGAGACGGCGCAGCGCTCCGTTTCCGTGGCCGCCGCCGCCGACCAGGCCTCGGCGAACGTCACCACGGTGGCGGCCGCCGCCGAGGAGCTCGGCTCCTCCGTCGACGAGATCGGCCGGCAGGTCCAGGGCTCGGCCCAGCTCTCCCGCGAGGCGGTGACGGAGGCCGGGCAGACTGCCACCTTCGTGCGCGACCTGAGCGAGGCGGCCCAGCGCATCGGCGACGTGGTGGCGATGATCTCGACCATCGCGGGCCAGACCAACCTGCTGGCGCTGAACGCGACGATCGAGGCGGCCCGCGCCGGCGAGGCGGGCCGGGGCTTCGCGGTGGTGGCGGCGGAGGTCAAGGAGCTCGCCAACCAGACGGCGCGGGCCACGGACGAGATCACCGGCCAGATCGCCCGCATCCAGGGCTCGACGGGCCAGGCGGTGGAGGCGATCGGCGCCATCACGGGGCGCATCCGCGAGATCAGCGACGTCGCGGCCTCAATCGCGGCCGCGGTGGAGGAGCAGGGCGCGGCGACCCAGGAGATCGTGCGCAACGTGGCCCAGGCCTCCATCGGCACCGGCGAGGTCACGCAGAACGTCTCGGGCGTCGCGGGCGCCGCCGAGGAGACCGGCGCGGCCGCCGCCCAGGTGCTGGCCTCGGCCTCCGCGCTGTCGCGCCAGTCCGAGCATCTCGGCGGCCAGGTCTCGCAGTTCCTGGCCACCATCCGGGCGGCCTGACAGCCGCAATCCGGGCGGCCTGACAGCCGCAATCCGGGCGGCCTGACAGCCGCAATCCGGGCGGCCCCGCCCTCAGAGCAGGGCGTCGAGGCTCTCGATCACCCGCTCGGGGGGCTGATCGGCATATTCGTCCGGCAGCCCCCTGCGGTTGACCCAGACGGGGCGGAAGCCGAAGGCGGCCGCCCCGGCCACGTCCCAGCGGTTCGAGGAGCCGAACAGCACGGCCTCGGGCCCGACCCCGAAGCGGTCCGTGGCGATGCGATAGGCGGCCGGGGCGGTCTTGAAGGTTCGCGCGGACTCCACCGAGAGCACCGCGTCGAGGTGGTCCGCCAGCCCCGCCGAGGCCACCGCCCGCTCCAGCATCGCCGCGTCGCCGTTGGAGAGGATCGCGGTCCGCCATCCCGCCGCGCGCAGGGCGCGGAGCGTGCCCGGCACCTCCGGATAGGCGTCGAGGTCGCGATAGGCGTCGAGGAGCCGGGGCCGTAGCGCCCGGTCCACCTCCGGGTATCGGGCGAGGGCGTAGTCCAGGGCCTGCTCGGTCAGGCCCCAGAACGGGGCGTGGCACCCCATCAGGCCGCGCACCCAGGAATATTCGAGCTGCTTGGCGCGCCAGGTCTCGGACAGGGCGGCCGCGTCCGGCCCGATCGCGTCCGCGTGGCGCGCCACCGCCGCGTGGACGTCGAACAGGGTGCCGTAGGCGTCGAAGACGGCGATGCGGGGGGATTCGGTCATGCGGGCTCCTCTGTCGCATCCGGTCGAGCGCCGCGCCGGCGCGGCGGTTCCCTCGCCTGCGAGCGAGCGGAGGCGGGATCAGGCGCGCCGCAGGCGAAGCCCGAACAGGCGCAGCGTCCCCAACAACAGCACGGCGTAGACCAGCGTTCCGGCGATCCCGAGCAGGCCCAGCACCGCCATCTCGCGCAGGCGCGGCAGGGCCGGCACCAGGGCATCGGCCAGGGGCAGGCCGTAATGGGCGGTGGCCGCGAGGGCGATGCAGGCCACCACCACCCCGACGCCGGTGACCCCGAGGGTGCGGCCCGGGGCCATCCAGCCGCGGCGCCAGGCGAGGGCCACGAGGAGGCCGAGGTTGACCCACTGGCCGATGGCCGTGGCCATCGCGAGGCCGGTCACGCCGTAGGGACCGGTGAGCACCACCTTCAGGGCGACGTTGACGGCGATGGCGGTCAGCGAGGCGATGAGCGGGGTCATCGTGTCCTGCCGGGCGTAGAAGCTCGGGAGCGCGCTGCGCAGGAGCACCACGGCCGGCAGGGCGAGCCCGTAGGCGGCGAGCACCGAGGCCGCGCGGGCGGCATCCTCCGCCCCGAAGGCGCCGCGCTGGAACAGGGCCGTCATGATCAGGACCGGCAGGGTGAGGAACGCCACCGTGAAGGGCGCCGAGAGGGCGAGGGAAAAGCCCGCGGCGCGGTTCTGCGCCGCATGCGCGCCGGCGACGTCGCCGCCGGCGATGCGCCGGCTCATCTCCGGCAGGAGCACCGTGCCGGCCGCGATGGCGATGACCCCGAAGGGCAGCTGGTAGAGCCGGTCGGCGTAGTACAGGGCCGAGACCGCACCGGTCGGCAGGAAGCTCGCCAGGATCGTGTCGGCGAAGGAGGCGATCTGGAACCCGGCCGAGCCGATCACCGCCGGCCCCAGCACCTTGAAGAAGCGCCGCATGGCCGGGTCGCGCAGGGTCGGTGTCGTCAGGGTCGGGGCGATGCCCGCCCGCCGGCAATCCCACCACACCAGGGCGAATTGCAGCACGCCCGACACCGTCACGCCCCAGGCGGCAGCGTAGGCGGCGTTGGGGAAGAGCGACGCCGAGGCCAGGGCGGCCAGCATCGACAGGTTCAGGAGGACCGGCGCACCGGCCGCCACGGCGAAGCGCCGATGGGCGTTGAGGAGGCCGGAGAACAGGGTCACCAGCGTCATGAACAGGAGGTAGGGGAAGGTGATCCGGGTCAGCGAGACGGCGAGCGCGAACCGCTCCGGGTCCTCCGAGAAACCGGGCGCCAGGGCCCGCACGACCCAGGGCATCGCCGGCATGGCGAGGGCCAGGAAGCCGATCTGCACCAGCAGCATCAGGGTGAAGATGCGGTCGGCGAAGCGCCGGGCCGCGCCCGTCTCCGGGTCGGCCTTCTCGGTCTCCGACAGGCTGGCGTAGCTCGGCACGAAGGCGGTGTTGAAGGCGCCCTCGCCGAAGATCGCCCGGAAGTGGTTCGGCAGGCGGAACGCCACCACGAAGGCGTCGGCCACCGGCCCGGCTCCCAGGATCGCGGCCATCACCACGTCGCGGGCGAACCCGGTGACGCGCGAAACCAGCGTCCAGCCGCCGACGGAGAGGATGCTGCGGATCATGGGGGACTGCCGGGACGCGGGGCGGGGAGAGTCGGGCGAGCCCTAGACCATGCCGGCGCGCCCGGCGCAAACGCGGAACCGTTCAACGGTCACGCGCCTTGCGCCGCGCACGGACGGACGGCCCGCGGTCGGTGTTCGCCCGACCGGGCCGGTCCGCCCCGGCGCAGCAGGCCCTCTCGCCTTGGACCAGACACTCGCCCAGGACACCTCGCCGTCATTCCGGGTCGTCGGAGACGAGCCCGGACTCCAGAGCCGCCGCCCGTGCGAAATCTCGCACCACCTGCGTTTCCGGATCCCGGCTTCCGCGACGCGGCTCCGGGATGACGGCGGGCCGCCGGAGAATTCCGGTCAGCCGGTCTCCGTCAGCGACGGCCCTGTCCTTCGCGAGACGGCGCCTGTCCCCAGCCTCGCGGCGAGGCCGTAGGATCGTGGGGCCTTACGCGGTGGCCTCACCGTACATCTTTTCCACGTGCTCCCAGTTCACCAGGTTCTCGATGAACGCCTTGAGGTAGTCGGGGCGGCGATTGCGGTAGTCGATGTAGTAGGAGTGCTCCCAGACGTCGACGCCGAGGATCGGCTTGGCGCCGTGCACGAGCGGGTTCTCGCCGTTCGGGGTCTTCATGATGGCGAGCTTGCCGTCCTTGACCGCGAGCCAGGCCCAGCCGGAGCCGAACTGACCGACGCCGGCCTGGATGAAGTCGGCCTTGAACTTCTCGAAGCCGCCGAGATCCTCGTCGATCTTCTTGGCGAGCGCACCCGGGGCGGCGCCGCCGCCGTTGGGCTTCATCCACTGCCAGAAATGGATGTGGTTGTAGTGCTGGCCGGCATTGTTGAAGAGCGGCTGGTTGTTGCCGTAGGCCGAGGTCAGGACCTCCTCGACGCTCTTGCCTTCCAGGCCCGTGCCCTCGAGCAGCTTGTTGCCCGTGTCGACATAGGCCTTGTGGTGCTTGTCGTGGTGAAACTCGAGGGTTTCCTTCGACATGTAGGGGCCGAGCGCGTCGTAGGCGTAGGGCAGTTCGGGCAAGGTGAAGGTCATGGGCAACTCTCCGTCTCGTGAGACATCGGACACGATCAGGCGCGCGATCCGCGCGCGATCCTCGCACCAACGCGCCGTTACGTAAGTCGATGCCCGGATGAAGTCGATGCCCGGGTGGCGTCCGCGCCCGGGCGGAGACGATGCCCGGACGGCGGCGATCCGCGGGGGCCTGCCCGGGGCGTGGCTGCGCCCGGCGTGCGAGTGTGCGTTTTGCAAATGCCCCCCAGGCCTTTAGTGTGCGCGCCGCACCTGAAGGTGCAGGCGTTTGTCGAGACATCCATGAATATCGCGCTGTTCGCGCTGGCCGCCGTCATGATCGTCGGCGGAATCGTATCCGTCATCCAGGGTTTCCCCTTCGTCCGGCTGGAGAGCGGTCTCGCCATGACCATCGCGGGCGCCACCACGGCGTCGGCCGGGGCCGTGGTGCTGGGACTGGCGGTCGTGGCGGGCCGCCTGCGCGGCCTGGAGCGCGCCTTCCGCGAGGCGCGTCCGGCGACCCCGTCCTTCCCCCCGGCCGAGACCGGGCTCGCCCCCGGCGGCGCAGCAGACCCGAGCGCCGCCCAGCGGGCCCGGCCGAGCCTCGCCGCCACCGCCGCGAGCCTGGGTGCGGGTCTGGGCGCCGGCGCGGGCTTGGGAGGCGCCGCCTCCACTCGCCCCGGCCTGGAACCGACCTTCTTCGACCCCGCGCCGCCATCCCCGGAGCCCTCGGCCGCCGAACCTCTGCTGCCGAACCTGCTGCCGGCGGACGCCCCCCACGATCGTCCGGAGCCGCACATCCCGGAGCCGCGCATCGCCGACGCCGCACCGGATCCCGAGACCCGGGCGACGGAGAACGATCTGTTCGACGGCCCCGCTCCCGCGCCGGCACCCGAGCCGGCGCCCGAGAGCGCCCCTCGCTTCAAGGAGGCCGAGGCGGAGCCCCGTCGCGCGCCCGACCCCGTTCCCCCGCATCCGTCCGCCGTCGAGACGGCCGAGTTCGTGGGCGTTCCCGAGGACAAGCCCGAACCGTCCCCGGAGGCGCCGGCCGCCGAGTCCACGCCCCCCGTCGCGGAGGAACCGCAGGTCGTCGGCACCTATGCCTCGGGAGGGAACACCTACGTGATGTATTCCACCGGCGTGATCGAGGCGGACACGCCGCGGGGCCGCTTCACCTTCGGCTCCCTCGACGAACTCAAGGCCTTCGTCGAGGCGGGCGGGGAGACCGACAGCCGCGGCGCGGCCTGATCGCAGCCCTCCTTCGCGGGAGCGCCCTCAGGCCAGCGGATTCAGCGCCGCGTTGCGGACCGGCAGGGGCGCCCGCATCGTCAGGGTGAACCCCTCCGGCGGGTAGTTCATGGAGACCTCGGCCCGCACCTGGGCCGTCAGCACCCGCTGGAGCAGGCGCGAGCCGAAGCCCTGCCGCTTCGGCGGTGCGACCGGTGGGCCGCCGCTCTCGACCCAGGTGAAGTGAAGGGTCCCGGCCGGACCGCCGGGCTCGAGCGCCCAGGTGATCGCCACCCGGCCGTCCCGGGTGGACAGGGCCCCGTACTTGGCGGCGTTCGTGGTCAGTTCGTGGATCGCCATGCCGATCGGCACCGCGACCTCGGACGCCATGTCGACGGGGGGGCCGGAGAGCTGGATGCGGGCGTCCCGCTCCTCCGCACCGTTCAGGGATCCTTCCGCATAGGGCTTCAACTCGTTGGCGAGCAGGGTGCGCAGGGACGCCGTCTGCCAGGTGTCCTCGGTGAGGACCGAGTGGGTGTGGGCCAGCGACATGATCCGGCCGACGAAGGCCTCGTAGAAGCTCTCGATGCTGGAGGCGGTGCGGGCGGTCGATCCGACGATGGCCTGGACCGTGGCCAGGGTGTTCTTCACCCGGTGGTGCAGCTCGCGGATCAGGAGCGTCTGGCGCTCCTCGGCGAGCCGGCGCTCGGTCACGTCGGCCACGACCCCGATCAGGCGGCGCGGCAGGCGGTTGGGCGCGTCGCGCTCGAAGCGCCCGGCGAAGTCGAGGGTGCGCCACGCCCCGTCGCTGAGGCGGCGGATGCGAGCCGAGACCGCCAGGGTGGTGTCCTCGCGCAGGGCCTGCGTGATCGCGGCGCGGAAGGCCGGGCGGTCGTCGGGATGCAGCACGGTCTCGAGGAATTCGCGCTTGCCCAGGGCGCCGTCGGCGGCGCTGCGCCCGAAGATCGCGAACATGCGCTCGTTCTCCCAGATCGCCTGGTCGTCGAGCATGTGCCATTCGAAGATCCCGAGGGCCGCCAGGGAGGTGGCGATGCGCAGGCGCTGCTCGCCATCCCGCAGGGCGTTGCGGGCCTCCACGTGGGTGGTCACGTCCTCGACCACGCCGACGAGGGTCGCGGGTCGATCGGCGCCCTCCCCCGCCGGGATGGCCTGCCCCCGGACCCCGACATCGATCGCGGTGCCGTCCGGCGCCCGGCGCAGGCGGCATTCGAAGGTGAAGGGCGCGCCGTCCCGCAAGGATGCGCGGACCTGGGCCCGGATGCGGGCGACCTCGCCGCCGTCCATCGCGGCCTGGAGGCGGGTCCAGGTGACCGGATCGTCCGCGGCATAGCCGAGGAGATGCGCGGCCCGGCGCGACAGGACGACCCGGCCGTCGGCGAAGTCGTAGCGCCACTCGCCCAGGCCCGCCGCCGTCAGGGCGGCGCGGTTCTCCTCGGCCCGCGCGACCTCGTCGGGATCGACGGCCTCGACCACGAGGATCTGCAGGTCGTCGCGCTGCTTCGAGGGGCGGATGCGCATGTCCAGGCCGGTGCCGTCCGCCCGGAGCCAGCGCCGGATGCAGACGCGCTGGGCCACGGCGCCGAGGACCGAGAGGGCCCGCCCATTGAGGGCGCCCGGCTCATAGCCGAGGAGATCGCAGAGATGGGGGTTGGCGTCGCGGATGAGGCCGGCCCCGTCGACCACCAGGATGCCGATCGGCGCCTGCGCGAAGGCCGTCCCGTGCAGACCCGATCCTGGCCCGGCATCCGGGGCGGGCGCCGACGCCAAGTCCGTCCCGACGCCCGCGATGGAAGACTTGTCCATGGAAGACTTGTCCGAAGCGTCGTGCACGCCACATCCTCGCTCGGCGCGTCCGACCTCGTGTCACGGACGCGCGACCGCGCTCCACCGGACGGCTCGCGGTGATCGCGGCCCATCAGACAACCGAAGTCCGAGCGGAACAAGGCCGGGCTGAGATGGGGATGCGCGTTTCTCGAACAACCCCATCAAAAGGATGTCGGCAAACCGGGTTACGCCGCCACCGCGCTCAGGCCGGTCCGACCCGGCGGAATTCGAGGTAGCTCGGCGGCCGGCCGGCGGCGAGGGCCTTGGCCTCGTAGCGGGTGCCCGGCCAATCCGACCAGGGCTGCGTCCAGTCCCGGGCCGCCTCGGCGGTCCAGGCGAGGTCCCGACAGCGCGCGGCGCGAACGAGGGTCCAGCCGGCGTAATCGTCGATGTCGCTGGCGAAGCGGAACACGCCGCCGGGCCGGAGCACGCGGGCGATCTCCGCCAGGGCGCCGTCGGAGACGAAGCGGCGCTTGCGCTGCCGGCGCTTGGGCCAGGGATCGGGATAGAGCAGGTAGACCCGGGCCAGGCTGGCATCGGGCAGGGCCGCGAGCAGGGCCGTGGCGTCCTCGTCCCAGATCCGGACGTTGCGGAGGGCCGCCTCGTCCACCGCGCGCAGGAGCTTGACGACGCCGTTGACGAAGGGCTCCGCGCCGATGATGCCGGTGCGGGGGTGGGCGGCCGCCTGGGCGGCGAGATGCTCGCCGCCGCCGAAGCCGATCTCGAGCCAGACCTCGTCCACCGGGACGGGAAACAGGCTCGGAGGATCGAGGGGCTCGCCGGCGGGCGGCAGGGTCAGCCGGAGGGTCGGCAGCAGCTCGGACAGGCGCTGCTCCTGGCCGGCCCGCAGGCGCTTGCCCTTGCGGCGACCGTAGAAGGCGCGGTCGGCGCCCTCCGGTGATTCGTGCCCGCCCGGGTGGGGCGGGAGCTGGTCCCGCCCCAGGGTCATGGGGTCAGGCCAGGGCCGACTTGAGGCTGTCGGCCAGATCGACGCGCTCCCACGAGAAGCCGCCATCGGCCTCCGGGGCGCGGCCGAAATGGCCGTAGGCGGAGGTGCGGGCGTAGATCGGCTTGTTGAGGCCGAGCTTCGTCCGGATGCCGCGGGGCGACAGGTCGAAGGCGTTCATCAGCACGTCCTCGAGCCGGGCCTCGTCGACCTGGCCGGTCCCGTGGAGGTCGACGTAGATCGAGAGCGGCTTGGCGACGCCGATGGCGTAGGCGAGCTGGATCGTCGCGCGGGTGGCGAGGCCGGCGGCCACCACGTTCTTGGCGAGGTAGCGCGCCGCGTAGGCGGCCGAGCGGTCGACCTTCGTCGGATCCTTGCCCGAGAAGGCGCCGCCGCCGTGGGGCGCCGCGCCGCCGTAGGTGTCGACGATGATCTTGCGGCCGGTGAGGCCGGCATCGCCGTCGGGACCGCCGATCACGAACTTGCCGGTCGGGTTCACGTGCCAGACGGTCTCCTCGGAGACCCAGTTCTGCGGCAGGGCGGCCAGGATGTAGGGCTCGACGATGGCGCGCACGTCGGCCGAGTCGAGGGACTCGTCCAGGTGCTGGGTTGAGAGAACGATCTGCGTGACCCCGACCGGGCGGCCGTTCTCGTAGCGGACGGTGACCTGGCTCTTGGCGTCGGGGCCGAGCTTGGCGGCGTCGCCCTGGCGGGCCTTGCGGGCGTCGGCGAGGTCCTTGAGGATCTTGTGGGCGTAGTAGATCGGCGCCGGCATCAGCTCGGGCGTCTCGTCGGAGGCGTAGCCGAACATGATGCCCTGGTCGCCCGCGCCCTCGTCCTTATTACCGGACGAGTCCACGCCCTGCGCGATGTCCGCCGACTGGGCGTGCAGGTGGATGGCGATGTCGTTGTTCTTCCAGTGGAAGCCCGACTGCTCGTAGCCGATGTCCTTGACCGCCGCGCGGGTCAGCTCGGCGAGATGGTCGAAGGTCACGGAATCGGGACCGCGCACCTCGCCCGCGATGACGATGCGGTTGGTGGTGGCCAGGGTCTCGACGCCGAGGCGGGCTTCCGGCATCGCCGCGAGGTAGGCGTCCACGACGGTGTCGGAGATCCGGTCGCAGACCTTGTCGGGATGGCCTTCCGAGACGGATTCGCTCGTGAACAGGTAGTTTGAACGCGGCATTGGGGCCCCCATGCAGTGGGCGCCCAGGCTGTGGCGGCGCCGTTCCCGATTGATCAGGCGCGCGTGTCTGGCAGGACGGCCCCGCAGGGTCAAGCCGGAAGACCGGATAAATCCGCCAAAGCGAACGAATCGGACGATAGATCAGCCGTCGAGCTGGCGCCCGATCGCCTGGAGGATCGCGGCGAACCGGCGGCGCTCCGGCTCGGGGAAATGTGCGCTCACGTGCTGCACCACGACGTTCGTCAGGCCCAGCCAGGGATTGTCGGCGGCGTAGACCTCCTGAGGCCCCTCGGCGAACCCCGGTCCTGCGTCGCCGCCGGATGGTCCCGCGCCCTCTTGCTCCAGCCCGTCGAAGAAATAGGCGATCGGCACCCCCGTCAGTCGGCTGAAGGTGTCGAGATGGATGGCGCTGATGCGGTTCGTGCCCTTCTCGTACTTCTGCAACTGGGCGGCCGACATCCCGAAGCTCTGGGCGACGCGCTTCTGGGTCAGGGACGCCCTCTTGCGCTGCTCGGCGATTCGCTGCCCCACGTGAACGTCCCGTGCGTCCGTCTTCTGCCCAGCCATCTTGCCCGTCCCACGCTCTGCTGCGAGCCCTTGCAGCGCCAGGGCCTGACCACGTCCGGCCCCTTCGCCCTCAGCGAAGGCTTCGCCGCGGAGACGACCTGCCTTCCGTTCGCCCGGCGGGACGGTATGGCCCCCTCCCGCAGGCGTCAAACCGAACGGGGCCCTGGGGATCACGCGACCGGGCGATCATGTGGACAAGCCGTCCACCCCACATTTCCCGCATCGCGACCGGGCCCGGGCGGCCGGCGTGGTCGAGCCCTGGGGCAGACGGCATCCGGGTGCCGGACGGCGAGATCGCGCCCGCCCATCAACAACCGTCAGATCAAGAAGCGGTCATGCCCAATTTCACGCCTCGAACGGTCAGAGACCTTGACCAATCCTGAAAGAATATGGGGCAAGCCTATATTTCTCGCATCTGAAGGATTTATCGGGCTCCTCGTGATGCAAAACGTATCAGGCAGACCTATACTCTTGTCCCACGGCGCTGCGAAGGCAGCGCATGAAGGGACCTCACGCGTCATGACTATGGGACATCATCAACAGACGGCCACGATTCTGCCTTTTCGCAATCCGCGGGCCTCGGCGGCACAGGGATCACCCGCGATCGGCAAGACGGACGGCGAGGCGAAGGGGCAGCGCCCATCCCAAGCGGCCTACCACGACAGCGGATATCATCAGGCGGCCATCGAGGAAGCCTCGCGGACCCGCAAGCCCTAGGACGGGCCTTCCGGACCAAGCCTCCATTCGGACACCGGCCCGCCAGCGCGCGCCGATTCGATCCGCATCTGCCGGCACCGAGCCCAGGCACGCGGGCGTGTACGGGTCGCCCCCTGCCCTTGCGGGGGCATGCCGGGCGCAGCGGCCCAAGCCTCCAAGCCCGAGCCTACAAAATTCTGAAGCGAGATCGATGCAATCGCGCGCCGGACACGGCGCGTACGTGGTGGCGTCCCCGGCAGGTCTCGAACCTGCGACCCCAGGTTTCATCCCACTTCGGCTTCCGCCGCCGCGCGCCCGGAGGCGCCCGTTCGTGGTCTGGACTATCCCTTCACCGTAGGCTTCGTCGCCGAACCCCTTAGGTGCCGCCCGTCTAGTCTCTACACCGTCCCGAAGCCCGCGGATGCGGGTGCCGGGCTTGGCTCGGGATTGGCTGCGTGCGCCGGAAGCACACGGTGAGCGTTCCCCGAATTTGAGCGGATCCGCCGCGCGGTTTCCCCTCGCGACGCCCAATTAAGATCTAGGAAACCTGTGCTCTGTCCAGCTGAGCTACGGAGACTCACCGGGGGTGTTCCTAGCATCATCGTCCGGACCCGCCAACCGGGGACGCACGTCTCTGCCGGCCGGTCCGCGAGGTCCAGCCCCGCCGGCCTCCCCTCCCCTTGGGCGGTCGTCTCGCCTGTGGCCATCTTGCCGCAATGCGGCATGAACCGCCCGGCGCGCCGGCCCCCTTCCTTGTCTCCACCCCGTACGGGGCGACAATGGCGGGGGATTCGCACCATCGCCCGGGAGTCGGTTTTCGTGACGATCGCACAGCGACGATCGCCCCGCCTACGGGGAGGACGGCGTCTCGGTCTGGCCGTGGGCGCCGCTCTCGCGCTGCCGAACCCGGCCGGCGCTGGCGCGCCCGAGTGCCGTGAGGCGCCGGCGCGGGCGGAGCGTCTCGCCGGCCTCGGCGTGCGGGGCGAGCTGATCCTCGCGTCCGGCCAACGGGCCGTGCTGGACGGCGTGCGCTGGCCGGACAGGCCGGACCTGGCGTCGGAGGCCGGCGCCTGGCTGCTCGCCCGGAACGGACGCCCCCTGACGCTGGTCGCCCGGGGCGAGAGCGATCGATGGGGCCGGTCCCACGTCGACGCGACGGTGGCCGAGAGCGACGCCGAGGCGGCGACGCCCGATCTCGCGGCCGGGCTGGTAGCCCTCGGCCTCGTCGCGGTCGATGCGGGCGAGCGGGACACCCTGTGCCGGCCGGCTCTCCTGGCGGTCGAGGCCGGGGCGCGGCGGCGCGGCCGCGGCCTCTGGGGCCAAGCCGGCCCGGACGTCCGGGACGGCCCGGCCCTGCGCGCCAGACTGGGTCACTTCGTCGTGATGCAGGGCGCGGTGCGGTGGGTCGGCGAGCGCCCGCGCCGCACCTATCTCGACTTCGCAGGCCGGGGCGAGGATGGGCTGACCGTGACCGTGTCGAAACGCACTTGGCGCGTCTTGCAGGAACGTGGTTTGAGTGCGGCCTCCCTGCGCGGGCGAGAGGTCCGGGTCCGGGGGGTGGTCGAGGCGTGGCGCGGCCCGACCCTCGACATCGCGAGTGCCGACATGATCGAAGTTCTGGACGGGGAGCAGGCGCAGCGGCGCTGAACGGCATGGGTTCGATCCTTCGCCTCACGATGGCCGCTCCTTCGCCGGCGGGCCGGCTCCGGCCCGGCCGGCAGGCCGCCGCCTGGCCGCTCCTCGGGCTGCTGCTCTCGGGCTGCATCGGCGACCAGACCGGTGCCGTCGTGCAGAAGGCGGCGCTGGCCGTGCCCCGCGAGGCGCCGCGCACGACGGGGCGCGAGCGCACCGCCTCGGACGCCGACCACGCCAAGCTCGTGGCCTCCTTCGGCGGCGAGTACCGGTCCCCGGCGACGTTGCGTCTCGTCAGCGACGTGACCGACCGCCTCGTCAAGGCGACCGAGCGGCCGGAGGAGACCTACGCGGTCACCCTGCTCGACTCGCCCGTCATCAACGCCTTCGCGCTGCCGAGCGGCCGGCTCTACGTCACCCGGGGCCTGCTGGCACTGGCGAGCGACACCTCCGAGGTGGCCGCCGTCCTCGCCCACGAGATCGCCCACGTCACCTTGCGCCACGCCACGGCGCGCACCGAGCTGGCGCTGCGCTCGCAGCTGGTCAGCAAGGTCGTGGCCGACGTACTCAACGATCCCGTGACGGGCGCCCAGCTCCAGAGCCAGTCGAAATTCGCCCTCGCCCGGTTCTCGCGCGACCAGGAACTCGAGGCCGACAGCGTCGGGGTGCGCACCCTGGCGCGCGCCGGCTACGATCCGTTCGGCGCCGGCCGGTTCCTCACGGCCCTGAGCCGGACCACGGCCCTGAAGACCGGCACCGGCATGGCCGGCGAACCCGATATGCTGGCGACCCATCCGGGCACCACCGAGCGCATCACGCTGGTGACCCGCGCCGCCCGCCTCATCGGTGCCCCCGGCCTCGGGGTCGACGAGCGCGCCCGCTACCTCGCGGCCATCGACGGCATCGCCTACGGCGACAATCCGGGCGACGGCGTCGTGCGCGGGCGCAAGTTCCTCCATCCCGCCCTCGGCATCGCCTTCGAGGTGCCGGAAGGCTTCTCCATCGAGAACACCCGCAATGCGGTCCTGGGCACCACCGGAGAGGGCAGCCGGCGCCTGCTCTTCGATCAGGTCGAGAGCAATCCGGGCCAGGGCCTCGACGAGGTGCTGAAGGCGACCTGGAACGATGTCGTCGAGCCGGGCTCCCTGGAGAACCGGATGGTCGCCGGCTACCCGGCGGCCACGGCCCTGTCCCGCGGCAAGGATTGGACCTTCCGCCTCGCCGTGATCCGGGTCGGCGAGACCACCTTCCGGATGATCATGGCGGCCAAGGGCAGCACCGATCCGGACGGCGCCTTCCGGCGCTGGACCGAGAGCCTGTCCGCGATCGATCCGGCCGAGGCCCGGACCCTGCGGCCCCTGCGCCTCGTGGTGGTGACGGCCGGCGCCGGCGAGACCGTCGAGGCCCTGGCGCAGCGCATGGTGGTCCCGGATAAACCGGTGGAGCGCTTCCTCGTGCTGAACGGCCTGGAGCGCGGCGCCCCCCTCCGGGCGGGCCAGACCTACAAGGTCGTGGTGGAATAGACGCGCCCGGCGAGAAGCGCTCGGCAAGACGCGATCAACAAGTCGGGAGCGGCGAGTCGGGATCGGACTTCGGCGCCGGTCGGTGCCCGGCCGTGCGGGACAGGCTTCCCCGCTCCGGTTTCGCCCGCCGTCGAGGCCTCGGCGATCGCGGCGGATCGATCGGCTGCGAGTTCCCTTCCGTGCCACTCTCGGGAATCTCGCCCCGCCGCGGACCACCGGCTCCTCCGCCTCGACCCATGCACCGAGCGGCTGACACCGCACATGGCTCACCCTCCATGCGGGGAAGCGCACGTGCGCCGAGACCGCGGGCCAAAACCGCGCGGCGCCGCCGTCCCCGTGCAGAGCCATAATAAATCAGCGCACGCCCCAGTTGTGACCCTTAATAGCTCATAGTCAACACGTGCTTTTGTCTGGGACGTCAGGCGTTGTTCAGGCTATAATCGGACGCAGATCATGCCCGCTGCGCCTGCCCGGTCGGAAGCGGATGAACCCGGAGCCTCCGAGACCTGACATGCTCGCGATCCTGAGCGGCTTCCTCGACCGCACCAGCCTGGCACCACACGGGATCTGCCTGCTGTGGCGGCCGGAGCTGATCTGGACGCATGTCGTCTCGGACGCGATCATCGCCTTCGCCTACTTCACCATCCCGGTGGCCCTCGGGGTCTTCGTGACCCGGCGGCGCGACATCGCCTTCGGATGGATGTTCTGGGCCTTCGCCCTTTTCATCCTCGCCTGCGGCACCACCCATCTCTTCGGAATCTGGACCCTGTGGGTGCCGGACTACGCGGCCGAGGCCGTGATCAAGGCGATCACCGCCGCCGCCTCGATCGTGACGGCGATCCTGCTCTGGGTCCTGCTGCCGCGGGCCCTCGCCCTGCCCTCGCCCGACCAGCTGCGCAGGGCGAATGCCGAGCTGCTGACGCGGATCGGCGAGCGCGACGCGGCGCTGGCCGCCCTGCACGAGGCCCATGCCGAGCGCGACCGGGCCGAGGAGATGCTGCGCCAGAGCCAGAAGCTGGAGGCCATCGGCGCCCTCACGGGGGGCGTCGCCCACGACTTCAACAACCTGCTCGGCGTCGTCATCAGCAACCTCGACCGGATCGAGCGCTTCCTGCCTCCGGAGAGCGGGGCGCGCCGCTCCCTGAACGGCGCGCTCACGGGGGCCGAGCGCGCCGCGGCCCTGGTGCAGAAGATGCTCGCCTTCGCCCGGCGCCAGCCCCTCCAGCCGGTGCGGGTCGACCCGAACCGGCTGATCCGCGACCTGTCGGAACTCCTGCGCGGGGCCCTCGACACGGTGGAGCGCCCGGAGATGACCCTCGCGCCGCAGGTCTGGCCCGTCTGCGTCGACGCCAACCAACTGGAGAACGCCCTGCTGAACCTCGCGGTGAATGCCCGCGACGCGACCGAAAAGGGCGGACGCACGGTCATCCGCACGCGCAACGTTCCCGCCGCGGAAGCCGAGCAGATCCCCGCCCTGCGCCCCGTCGATCACGTGGCCATCGCGGTCGCGGATAGCGGCCAGGGCATGAGCCCGGAGGTTCTCGCCCGTGCCTTCGAGCCGTTCTTCACCACCAAGGCGGTGGGCGAGGGCACCGGCCTCGGCCTGAGCCAGGTCTTCGGCTTTGCCAAGCAATCCGATGGGCACGTCGTGATTGAAAGTGCACCGGGCCGTGGCACGACGGTATGGATCTACTTGCCTCGCGATCCAACCGAGCTATCGTCCCCTCATCCGAGTGGAGAGGCGTCCCGGCTCGGCCGCACACCACGCCTGGGCTACGCCTGACGGAACGCCACGACGATGAGCGGCTCGGCCAAACCACGCATCCTCATGGTGGAGGACGAGTCTCTGCTACTGGAAGTCATCACGGCCGATCTCGAGGATGCCGGCTTCGCCGTCTTCCAGGCGGCGACCGCCGAGATCGCCCTGAACATCCTGAAGGCGGAAGCGTCCGTCGACATCCTGTTCACCGATATCCGGCTGCCCGGCCTGATGGACGGATGGCAGCTCGCCGAGGCCGCGCGGACCCTGCGTCCCGACCTGCCGGTCATCTACGCCACGGGGTTCTCGCAGACGCCGCCCCGCCTCATCGCGGGCAGCGTGTTCTTCACCAAGCCCTACCGCGCGGCGACGCTGATCAAGGCCATCGAATCCTTCGCGGTCGGGCCGAACGCGTGATCCAGCCCCCCGGCCCCACCCGCCGCGCCGTCGCGGTCGCGGGGCTCGCGGGCGCCGCGGCGCTGACCGCCGTCGGATCCTCCGCGGCCGGGGCGCCCGAGGCGGGGCCCGCGCGGACACGCGCGCTGCGCATCGCGATGCTGCTCTATCCGGGCATGACCGCCCTCGATCTCGTCGGGCCGCAGGCCCTCCTCGCCGGCATCGCCGGAGGCGGGCTGCACCTCGTGGCGCGCGCGGCCGGCCCTGTCTCATCGGATACCGGCCTGAGCCTCCTGGCCGGGGACAGCTTCGAGACCTGCCCGCGCGACCTCGACGTGCTGTTCGTGCCGGGGGGCGACGGCACGCCCGCGCAGATGCGCGATGCCGACACCCTGGCCTTCCTACGCGACCGGGCGGCGCGCGCCGGCTGGATCACCAGCGTCTGCACCGGCTCGCTGATCCTCGGGGCGGCCGGCCTCCTGCAGGGCTATCGCGCCACCTCGCACTGGTGCGTCCGCGACCGGGTGCTGCCGCGCCTCGGCGCCATTCCGGTGGATGAGCGCGTGGTCTTCGACCGCAACCGCGTCACGGCGGCGGGCGTCTCGGCGGGTCTGGACTTCGCCCTGGCGCTCTGCGCGCGGCTCGCCGGGCCGGAGGCGGCCCGCACGAGCCAGCTCGTGGCCGAATACGCCCCGGCGCCCCCCTTCGCGGCCGGAACGCCGGAAACGGCCGGCCCCGCCATCACCGCGCGGGCGCGGGCGATCCTCGGCCCACTCATCGACGGTGCGGACGCGGCGGCCGCGGCGATCACGCGCCCGTGACGGGAGCGCGGCCCGAAACCTGCCGGGGCCGCCAATCGCCGTTTGCCACTGCGTTGGGCAAACGCCAAGATCGCCCCTCACGAAGACCACACCCTTGCCATCCTCTTCCGGGCCCGCCCGCAATGCCGGGCGGGTCATCCGCTCCCAACCAGGATAGGACCACCCTATGGCGGCAGGCCTCGCGGGCGACCTCACGCGCACGAAATCGCTGGAACGGCTGAACAGCGACGCGGAGGGCGGCGAGCACAAGCTCGCCCGCACCCTCGGCCCCTGGAGCCTGATCGCCCTCGGCATCGGTGCGGTGATCGGCGCCGGCCTGTTCTCCCTGACCGGCATCGCGGCGGCCGAGCATGCGGGCCCCGCGGTGGTGATCTCCTTCGCCATCGCCTCGATCGCCTGCGCCTTCGCGGGCATGTGCTACAGCGAACTCGCCGGCATGATCCCGGTGGCGGGCTCGGCCTATACCTACGCCTACGCCACCATGGGCGAGTTCGTGGCCTGGATCATCGGCTGGGACCTCGTGCTCGAATACGCGGTCGGCGCGGCCACGGTCTCGGTGAGCTGGTCGAGCTACGTCACGCGCTTCCTGCGCGACACCCTCGGGATCAACCTGCCCCCGAGCGTCGTCCATTCCCCCTTCGAGACCTACGCCCTCGCCGACGGCACCACGGCCCACGGCCTCGTCAACCTGCCGGCGATCTTCATCATCGTGGCGGCCTCCGCCCTGCTGATGATCGGCATCCGGGAATCGGCCCGGGTCAACGCCGTGGTGGTGTTGATCAAGCTCGCCGTGGTGGCGGTCGTGATCGGGGTCGGGCTGTTCTACATCAAGGCGCAGAACTACGTGCCGTTCATCCCCGAGAACACCGGCACCTTCGGCGAGTACGGCTGGAGCGGCATCATGCGGGGCGCCGGCGTGGTGTTCTTCGCCTATGTGGGCTTCGACGCGGTCTCGACGGCCGCGCAGGAGGCCAAGAATCCCCAGCGCAACATGATGATCGGCATCCTGGGGTCGCTCGCCATCTGCACGGTGATCTACATCGCCTTCGCGGGGGTGCTCACCGGCCTCGTGCACTACGACCAGATGAAGGGCGACGCCGCCCCGGTGAACACCGCCATCGGCCAGACGCCGTTCCTGTGGCTGCGCAGCCTCGTGACGCTCGGCGTGATCGCGGGCTTCTCCACCGTCATCCTGGTGCTGCTGCTCGGCCAGAGCCGGGTGTTCTACTCCATGAGCCAGGACCGGCTGCTGCCGGGCTTCTTCTCCAAGATCCACCCGGCCTGGAAGACACCCTACCGCTCGAACCTGTTCTTCATGGTGTTCACCAGCGCGCTGGGCGGCTTCCTGCCGATCTCCCAGCTCGGCCACATGACGAGCATCGGCACGCTGCTGGCCTTCATCCTGGTCTGCATCGGCGTCATCATCCTGCGCCGGACCCAGCCGGATGCGCGCCGCGACTACCGCACGCCCCTGGTCCCCCTGGTGCCGATCCTGGGCATCCTCAGCTGCTTTGCCATGATGGTCTCGCTCGACGGGGAGACCTGGCTGCGCCTGCTGGTCTGGCTCGCCATCGGCCTCGTCATCTACTTCGCCTGGAGCCGGCGCCACAGCCGCGTCGGGCGGGAGGAAGCGGCCTGATCGAGCCGGCAGGTCCCGCCCCGTTCGGGCGAGGGACCCTGCGCCTCAGGCGGTGCGCGCCAGGGCCAGGGTGGGCGCGCTGCACACCGGCTCGCCCACGGCCACGGTCTGGCGCTCGCGGGCGATGAAGGCGGTGGGCATCGCCGCCTGCATGTCGGCCTCGACGCTGCGCAGCATCGCGTCGGTGTGGCAGGGATGCAGGTGGATGATGGCGAGGGCCTTCACGCCAGCGGCCTGCGCCAGTTCCACGCCCTTCTGCCAGGTCGAGTGGCCCCAGCCCCGGCAGACCGGATACTCGCCCTCGGTGAACATGCCGTCATAGACCACGAGGTCGGCGTCCCGCACGAAGTCCTTCAGGGCCGCGTCCGGCCACGGATCGCTGTGCTCGATGTCGCTGATCACGCAGAGCCGCCGGCCCGCATGCTCGAAGCGGTAGCCCACCGAGCCCTGCGGATGGTTGAGCAGGATCGTGTCGACGGTGGCGCCGTCGGGGAAGGTCAGCCGCTCGCCGGCCTTGAAGCCGTGATGGGCGAGCCGGCAGGGAATGATGTCGAGGGTGACGGGAAACAGCGGCGGCGCGAACAGCCGGTCGAGGGCCGCGGCGGCGCTCTCCCCGTCGAGATTGCCGCAATAGGTGTTGAGGGTCCGCTCCGGGTCCAGCACCACGGGTTTGAAGAACGGCAGACCGGCGGTGTGGTCGAGGTGCAGGTGGCTGAAGAGGAGGTCGATCTCCTTGGGCATCGCATCGCGGTGATGGCGGCCGCAGGCATTCAGCCCCGAACCCGCATCGAGGAGGAACAGCCGCTCGCCGCACCGGATCTCGAGACAGGGCGTGCTGCCACCGAACTCGATGTAATCCGGGCCGCTGACGGGCGTCGAACCGCGTACACCCCAGAAGGTCAGGGTGAGGCCGTCATCCGCGAAGGGACGGGAGGAGAAGGTCATCGTTCGATTACCATATGCCCCGATCCCAATCTGGATCGGGTGCCCTTCGTCGCACCGGCGCGATCCAATCCTCGCGGGTCGGCGATAGGCGGGTGCCGGGATCGAAGTGGAACTGCTCTGAGGTAGTAAGCCGCCCCTCCCCCCGATGTGCGAGCCCGCACATGGCTGGGCGGCGAGGCATCTGGCCCGGAACTTCGCCGGCGAACTGTGTCGACCCGGCCACCGGCCCACTCACCGCTGCGCCAGGACGTCGAGGGTGCCCCGGGCCGGACCGGGCACCGGCAGGATGCCCGACAGGCCGAAGCGAACCAGGCGCGGCCAAGCGACAGGATAAGCCTCCGTCCCGAGGGCGGCCGTCGCCAGGGGCGCGAAGAGCGGCGCCATGCGCTCATAAGCCGGGACGAAGCCCGGCATCCGGGTTCGCGAGAGCGGCGAGTCCGGCGCGATCCAGCGCGACCACACCGCCTCGGCCACGGGGACCGGGCGTGGCCGGGCCGCGATGACCACCACCTCCTGGCCCGCATACGCGAGGGCTTCCGGCCGGCTCACGTCGCCGAGGGAGGCCCCCTTGGCGGCGAGCGCCGCCCAGAACGGATGCTGCGCCCCGTCGGAATAGGTGGTGCGCACGGCCGCGCTCCCCTCCTCCACCAAGGTGGCGATGCGCGCCTCCTCGGCCCCGCGATAGGCGACGACTTGGGCCTCCTTGGCCGGATCCTTCGCGGGGGCGAAGGCGTAGCGACCGCCGACCACGCTGACGGCCGGCTCCTCGCCAAGGGCGTCGAATCGATCGGCGCCCTCTTTGAGCTGGCGCCAGAAATCGATGTTCGGATCGGCCCGGTGCCGGGCCATGTTCGCGGCCGTCATCCGGAACGGGAAGGACTGGAACTGGAAGGCGGATTGACCGCCGGCGAAGGCCTCCCGGGCGATGGCGTAGATCTCGCCCACCACCTGGTCCGTCATGGCAAAGCAGCCCATCGACGAGCAGACCCCGTGCACCATCACGGCCGAACCGGTGGAGCCGTGGGCCCGGTCATAGGCATTGGGGTAGCCGACGTCGAAGGAGAGGTAGTAGCGCGAATTCGGGTTCATCTGGCGCTGCGGCACCGTGTAGAACCCCTCGGGGGTCTGGCGGTCGCCGCTCTTGCGCTTGGGGCCAAGCTGGCCCGACCAGCGGCAGATCGGGAAGGTCTTCACGTGGACGAAGCGGCCGCTGCCGGCCCGCTTCCAGACCTCGATCTCGGATTCCTTCTTGTAGGCCCGGAACAGCACCGGGGCCGCCGCCGTGGTGCCCCGCGCCTGCATGAGGGCCAGGGTGGCGGCCGGAATCGGCGCGAAGGCCTTGGACGGCTCGGCCGCGGCCGGCGACGCCGCCATCACGGCGCCGAGGGCCAGGATCGGCGTCGCGAGAGCGAGAAGGGCCGACGCCGCACGGCGGAGCGGGCCCCGGGACAGGAAGACCATGCGTGGTCCTGAAGAGCGACCCGTCCGCTGGCGGGCGGACGCCCGTGCACGATGCACGCCCTCCTGCCTATCGCATCCCAATGGGGCGGCAATAGGGGAAGCCCCCGGAAAGCCGGAGAAGTCCCGGGTTCTCACCCGCGATCAGGCAGCCAGCACCGTGTTGCGCTCGATGCGCAGCACCGCGTCGAAGGGCTCGACCCCGGCCAGGGCCTCGGCATCCGGCAGGCAGACGATGAGTCCGCGGCCGGCCCGGGCCGCCCGCAGGGCCGCCAGGCGGGCGCGGATCTCGTCGCCCTTCCGGTCCTCCAGGGCGATGGCGATGACGACGATGTCCGGCCGGCGCACGAGGCAGCGGGCGAGGTCGATGGCGATGCGCTCGCGCGGGCCGATAGCGTTCTCGCCGAGGCTGGCGCCGCCCCCGGCGAGGCCGGGCTCGACCCGGCTCTCGAGGCCGAGACGGTAGACGGCCGGTTCCAGGCCCTCGTCGGCGAGCACCCGGCGCACCAGGGCCCGCACCCGGGCCTCGGCGCCGGCCTCCTCGCCGTTGATGCGGCCGAACAGGATGTTCTCCTCCAGACTCGCGGCGGCGGTGAGCCGGGCCGGATCGTAGAACTCGACCGTTCCCCGCAGGTTGGCGGGCATCAGGCGTGCGAAGGAGCGGCGGGCCTCCACCAGCCGCTCCTCGAAGGCGGCGTCGATGAGGCCGAAGCGGTGCCGCGTCTCGCTGTAGCGCAGGGCGAGGCCGATCAGGCGCTTGCGGTCGCGCTGGCCGGCCGGGCCGCGGCGCCAGCCCTTGGCCTCGGGCTGGCGGCCGACGAGATCCTCGAAGAAGCCCCGCTCGGCGGCCGGGAACAGCGAGAACGTCTCGAACAGCGGATGATCGTCGGGCAGGTCGGCGAAGATCTCCACGAGGCTGCGGGCGACCTGGAGACCGATCTCCGTGAGAGGGCGACTGAGGCCCTCCGCCTCCAGGACGGCGCGGAGATACGGGTGCGCCGCGATGTGGTCGGAGGCGAAGGCCGGCCCCACCGCCTCGCCGAAGAGGATGTTCTCGCCCACCGTGGCCTGATGGTTGTAGCGGGCCGGATCGAAGGGCTCCACCAGGCGGCCGGCCTTGTCGGCGGCGAGCGTGTCGCGGACCGCGTGGCGGGCGGCCACCACGGCACGGGCGATCTCCGGCTCGGCCGCCGGATCGACCGTGCCCTCCAGGCCGCGTGCATACGCGAAGGCGTCGAGGCCGGTGATCCGCAGGGTGGCGATGAGGTCGTCGGGATCGGGGGTCCCGGAGGCGCCGTAGAGGATGTTCTGGCGCAGGGACCCTTCGATGAGAATGGCCTCGGCCCCCGCCAGGGCGATGCGCCGGGCCCGCTCCTCCGGCTCGAAGGCGCGCAGGTCGATGCCGCCGTAGGTGACCGCGCCGGCGGAGGGTTCGAGCTGCCCGGCCAGGATCGCGGCGAGCACCCGGCTGCCGCTGCCGCGCTCGCCCAGGATGGCGACGTGGCCGGGCATCGGCAGGGCGGCGTCCACGCCGGCCAGCCGCTCGCCGGTGGCGGGATCGTAGGCCCCGACCCCCTGCGCCACCAGGGCGCCCGCCTCCGGCAGGGCCGTCACCGTGCCGGGGCGGGCCGGGGCACGGCCCTCGAGGGCCGGCACGGCGACGGCGACGTCGCGGAACGGGCCGGCGAGGATGCGATGCAGGCTCGCCATCCGCAGGGTCACGGTGAGGGCGACCACCGCGAGGGCGAAACCACCGGCGGCGGCCAGCAGCGCCCCGGGCTCCACCGGCTCGGTGGTGCCGTCGTGGCCGCGCCACAGCGCCACCGCCACGACGATCGCGGGCAGCAGGATCGCCAGCGCCATGGAGGGCGCGCGGGCATAGGCCAGGGCGGATTCCGAGGCCGCGAGGGCGTCGCGGGTGCTGGCGCCCTTGGCCGCGAGGCGCTCGCGCTCGAAGGCGGCGGCCCCGTGCGCCCGCACCGCCGGCATGCGGCGGATCAGGTCGGCGAGAGCCCGCCCGGCGGCCCCGCCGGCCCGGAGGCGCAGGGCGGCCCGGTCCTGCATCCGCCGCTGGATCAGCGCCCGGGCGAGGCCGGCGGCCAGGAGCCCGGCGGCGACCGTGGCCACGAGGCGCGGCGCGGCGAGGCCGGCGAGGACCAGGGCGAGGA
This sequence comes from Methylobacterium sp. 001424705, assembly GCF_059816145.1. Lineage (NCBI taxonomy): Bacteria > Pseudomonadati > Pseudomonadota > Alphaproteobacteria > Hyphomicrobiales > Methylobacteriaceae > Methylobacterium > Methylobacterium sp. 001424705. Next base: position 55,328 of record NZ_JCBANU010000014.1, read on the forward strand.
CGGTGCCGCCGACCGCCAGCGCCGGGACCAGGATCGCCAGGCCGAACAGCGTGTCGAGGCGGGCGAGGAGGTCTCCCATGGCCTGGGCCAGGGCGCGGGCCTCGTCGCGGGCGCCGGGCGGCGCGCGCAGGATCGCCTCGGTGACCCGCCCCTGCAGGGCCGCCACCGTCCGGGTCTGGGCATGGAAGCACAGGCGCGCCACGGCCCAGCCGAGGCCGGCCGAGGCGAGGGCCGCCGCCGCGAGCCCCAGGAAGGCCGCGCGCACGAGTTCGTCGTGGGGCAGGATCCAGCCCGCGAAGGCCACGAAGGGTCCCTCGGCGGCGGGACGCCAGGGCAGGGCCGCGGCGATCCGCAGGAACGGTCCCGTGGGATCGGTGTCGTGCACCTGCACGCCGACGAGATCCCGCAGGCACAGGAGTGCCAGCAGCGCGAGGGGTCCGCCGAGACCGAGCGCCAGCCCGACCGCGGCGGCATGCTCCCGCCGCGCGGTCCGCCAGGTGAAGGCGATCGGATCGCGGTCCATCGGCACCCTGTCCACGACGCCCCGGAAAGGGGCCCGGGGAGCGGCTTAGAGGATCGTCCCCGGCGGCGAAAGCGCGGGGGCGCACCTCGGCGGGCCGGACCGCCCTTCTCCGCTGCCCTTCTCCGCCGCCGTTCCCGATCATCGCCCGGCGCCACGCCGGCGGCGCGGACCCAGCGCGCACTCCGGACGTTTCAGGCGGATTACCGGCTCCCGCGGGCGGGAAAATCCTCTAGAGTGGGTCGCTCGGCGCCCCCAGGGGTCCGCCGCCCCGCAACGTCCTCCCTCCGTCCCTCGCGAAGTCGCCCGAACCTCCATGTGCGAACTGCTCGGCATGAGCGCGAACGTGCCCACGGATATCCGCTTCTCCTTCGCCGCCCTGGCGCGGCGCGGGGGCGAGACCGGCCCGCATGCCGACGGCTGGGGCATCAGCTTCTACGAGGGACGCGGCGCCCGCGCCTTCCACGAGCCGGAACCGAGCGCGCAGTCGGAGCTCGCCCGGCTCTTGCGCCGGACGCCGATCAAGAGCCGCATCGTCATCGCCCACGTGCGCAAGGCCAATCGCGGCCGGGTCAACCTCGAGAACACCCATCCCTTCAGCCGCGAATTGTGGGGCCGACGCTGGACCTTCGCGCATAATGGCCAGCTCAAGGGCGTGAAGAAGTGGCCCCTGACCTGGTTCAAGCCGGTCGGTTCCACGGACAGCGAGCACGCCTTCTGCTGGATGCTCGACCAGCTCCAGCAGCGCTGGCCCGACCTGCCGAGCCCGGTCCGCATCGACCGGGCCGTGGCGGACCTGTGCGCGGCCCTGCACGGCCTCGGCGTCTTCAACATGCTGCTGTCGGACAGCCGCACCCTCTACGCCCATTGCGGCAAGCGCCTGTGCTACCTGACCCGCCGTGCCCCCTTCGGCACCGCGACCCTGGTGGACGAGGACTGGCGGGTCGATTTCGCGCAGGAGACCGGCGCGAAGGATGTCGTCACGGTGATCGCCACGAAGGCCCTCACCCGCGACGAGTGCTGGACCGACGTGGAGCGCGGCCACGTGCTCTCCCTGCGCGACGGCGTGGTGCGCACCCTCAAGCCGGCCAATGCCCCGGGAGGCTCGTCCAAGGGGGCCTCCGCCAAGGCGATCCCGCGCCCGGACCGGGTCCCGTCCCCCTGCGGCTGTTGATGCGGCGCGGCGCAGAACCGCCACGGTTGTCCGGCGGGATGCGTGGCCGGCCCAGATGCGCTACAACGCCCGACATCAGTTGACCACGCGGGTGCTTCTCGGACGCCTCGGGCCGACACGAAACCTGACCGCCCCAGATTACGACGAGCCATGACACGCGACGTGACCGACACCGCCCCCGACGCCCTGTCGGCCTCTGCCGATGGCCGGCCGAACCTGTCCTCGAACATCCGGACCCATCTGGGCGAGCACCTGCGCACGGTCTACGACCGCCTGCCCGCGGACGAACAGCCGACCCGCTTCGCCGAACTCATCGCGCAGCTGGAGGCCGCCCTCAAGGCGCGCGGCGAGGCGATCGAGCCCGAGTTCCGCAACGGCCTGCTGGCGGCCGTGCCGTCCCTGCGCGCCTTCGCCCTGTCGCTGACGAGCAACCCGGCCCGCTCCGACGACCTCGTGCAGGACACCCTGCTGAAGGGCTGGCAGCACCGCGCCCGCTTCCAGCCGGGCACCAACCTGAACGCCTGGCTGTTCACGATCCTGCGCAACATCTTCTACTCGGACCACCGCAAGCGCGTGCGCGAGGTCGAGGACCAGGACGGCTCCTACGCCGCCCGCCTCGCCACCGCCCCGCACCAGGGCGACCGCCTCGACGTCGAGGACCTGCAGACGGCTCTGGGCAAGCTGCCGCCGGACCAGCGCGAGGCACTGGTGCTCGTCGGCGCCGAGGGCGTCTCCTACGAGGAGGCCGCGGCCATCATGGGCTGCAAGGTCGGCACCGTGAAGAGCCGCGTCAGCCGGGCCCGCGGGCGCCTCGCCGAGCTCCTGGGCTACGACGAGGAGGACCTGAGCTCGGATCGGCTGATCCAGTCGGCCATGCCCAAGGAAGCCTGATCCCGCCCGGGGAAGCCCGATCCCGGCAGCCCGCGACCGCCGGCCCGTAAGGGGTCCGGCCGCGGCCGCCGGCGCGGCGGACAAGGCCCTCCGCTCCGTTCGGTCTCGGAACTTTCGACGCATCCCTTCCGGGAGTTGGACGTTACTGCCCTGAACCCGGCAGCGCTTCACAGCGTCGCGGGATCCTCGTTCAGGAGCTTCACGATGAACTTCAAGACCCTTCTCGCCGCTTCCGCGATCGCCCTCAGCCTGCCCATGGCCGCCCAGGCGCAGGGCCTGGTACGCGGCGCCGAGCGCGGCGCCCAAGAGGGTGCGGATGCGGCCGGCCCGGTCGGAGCGATCGTCGGCGGCGCGGTCGGTGCGGCGACCGGCACGGTCGGCGGCATCCTCGGCGTCGATGACCGTCCCCGCTTCCGTCAGTACGTCACCCGCGAGCGTCGCTCGTCCTACGACTACAACGGCGACGTCCGCGTCGGCGCCGTGCTGCCAAACTCGGGCGTGACCTATTACGATGTCCCCGCCGAGTACAACGCCCGCGGCGCCCGCTACACCATCGTCAACGAGCGTCCGGTGCTGGTCGACCGCAGCCACCGCATCGTCGAAGTGATCGACTAAGGATTTCCGCCGCGCCCTCGGCGCGGGGATTGATCGAGGCCTCCGGCGACGCCCTCGCCGGAGGCCTTTTTCTGTTCGGACCAGTTCATCTCCGCCCTCGCCCGGTGGCCTTCGGACGATGACCGGTGCAACACTTGACGATCTCGGCCGTTACTCTTCCCGGTACGCGTCGCGTGGGTACGAATTTGTCGATGGACGCGAGGGATACCCAGACAATGGCAGACGATTCCACGCTCGACCCGGCCCTTCCCGAGCCGGTCCGCGATCATCTCGGCCAACAGCTGCGGACGGTGTTCACCACCGGCGAGACCGTCCCGGACTATCTCGGCGATCCGGCCGCCCCGGAGGCTTTCGCCCCCCAGCTGAAGCGGCTTGAGGTACGGCTGAAGACCCACGAGGAGGGCACGGTCGCGGTCGAGCAGGCCCTCGAGGGCCTGCTCGGCGACCTCGGGGCGGCCCCGAAGCCCGACGAAGCCCCCTAGATCGTCAGACCCTCGACCTGGTCGCCAGGATGTCGCGGATCTCGGAGAGAAGCTTCACGTCGGCCGGCACTTCGGCCACGGCCTCGGGCTTGGCCTCCTCCTTGCTCACGAGGCGGTTCATCGCCCGGATCACGAGGAACAGCACGAAGGCCACGATGAGGAAGTTGAGCGCCACGGTGATGAACTGGCCGTAGCCGATCACCGCGCCCTGTTTCTTCGCGTCGACATAGGCCGCACCCTTCTGCACGCTCGATGACAGCGCGATGTAGTAGTTCGAGAAGTCGAGACCGCCGGTGATCGCGCCGATCATCGGCATGAACAGGTCCTGCACCGCCGAGGTCACGATGGCTCCGAAGGCGGCACCGATGATCACGCCGACGGCGAGGTCGACGACGTTGCCGCGCAACGCGAACTTCTTGAACTCCTCGAGCATCGACCCGCCCCCGCATGCTTCGTGCCCGGACGAAGCTTCCGGGCCGCGATCAACTTAGACGATGACAACCCGGGAGCGACAGCGCCCTGCGTCAGCTGTCCACGGCCCGATCGTGGGCCGGCCTCGCCCGTTCGGAGAGATCGTCGGCCGCAGCGAGCGCGGCGGAGCCCTGCCCCTCCGCCTTGGCGCGGCGGCGATACTGCGCCGCCCCGATCGGCAGGGTGATGAGGTAGCCGAGCGCCAGCGCCACCATCGCCTCGAACGGGAAGCTGATGAACAGGCCGAAGGCCGCCACCACCACGAGGAAGATCGGCAGCACCCAGTCCCGGGGCACGCGCTTGCCCATGGTCTTGCCCGAGAAGGTCGGCACGGTGGAGACCACCAGCAGGGCGATGCAGAGCATGTAGCCCAACACCACGGGGGCCGCCCAGTGCTCCATCGGCAGGCCGAGGAAGTTGAGGTAGAGCGGCAGCATCGCGGTGAGCGCCCCGGCGGGTGCCGGCATGCCGACGAAGAAGTCCTTCTTCCAGGCCGGGCGGTTGGGATCGTCCAGCATCGCGTTGAAGCGGGCGAGCCGCAGCGCCATGGCGATGGCGAAGATCAGCGCGACGATCCAGCCGACCGAGCGCAGCTCCTTCAGGGCGAACCCGTACAGGATCAGCGCCGGCGCACAGCCGAAATTGACGAAGTCCGCCAGGGAGTCGAGCTCCGCCCCGAAGCGCGAGGTGCCCTTGAGCATCCGGGCCACGCGTCCGTCGATGCCGTCGAGGAAGGCAGCGGCCACGATTGAGATCACCGCGGGCTCGAACTTGCCCTCGAAGGCCAAGCGGATCGCCGTCAGCCCGAGGCAGAGCGCCATCAGGGTGATCATGTTCGGTGCGATCATCCGGAACGGCACCGGCTTGAATCGGCGCGGCCGGGGCTCGTTGGCATCGGGGGCGAAGGGCGGGAACAGGTCGTCCATGGGAACCCCTCAGATGCGCCGGAACGTGCGCTCGGGCCCGCCGCCGAGATCAGCGAGCACGGTCTCGCCCGCCACGGCCTTCTGGCCGAGGCCGACGAGCACGCGAGTGCCGACCGGAAGGTAGACGTCGACGCGCGAGCCGAAGCGGATGAGGCCGAAGCGCTCGCCGACGTTCAGAGTGTCGTTGGCGTGGACCCAGCCGACGATGCGGCGCGCCACCAGCCCGGCGATCTGCACCACGCCGATGCGCAGGGGCGCGCCCTTGTGGGTCGTCTCCATGACGAGGCCGTTGCGCTCGTTGTCGTCGCTGGCCTTGTCGAGCTCGGCGTTGAGGAACAGGCCCGGCGTGTAGTGGATCTGCCCGATCCGACCCGTCACCGGCACGCGATTCACGTGGCAGTCGAACACGTTCATGAAGACCGAGATGCGCAGCATCGGCTCCTGCGGCAGGTCGAGCTCCGGCGGGGGCAGCACCGTCGAGATGAGGTTCACCCGCCCGTCCGCCGGCGAGACCACGAGGCCGTCGCCCACGGGAGTGATCCGCTCGGGGTCGCGGAAGAAGTAGCAGACCCATAGGGTCAGGATCAGGAAGATCCAGCCGAGGAACTGCGCGAAGTAAGCGCCGATCACCGTCAGCACGATGCCGATGACGATGAAGGGATAGCCCTCCTTGTGGATCGGCACGAGCGTCCGGCGAATCGTCTCGAGGAGATCGGTCATGGGTCTTTCGGACTGCTTTCGTCTGGTGGGCGCCCCCGGAAGGCTCCCTGGGCAGGGGCCCCCTCATAAGGCACGGAGCGGCGTCCGTCATACGGTTTCGGATCAGGGACGCGCGAGGCATCCCCTCGCGGTTTCGGATCAGGGACGCGCGAGGCATCCCATCGCGGTTTCGGATCAGGGACGCGCGAGGCCCCGCCGGCAAACCGGGGACGGGTGTCAGCCATCGGCCTGGACGAGGGGCGGCAGGCGCGCCAGCCGCAGGGCGATCGCCAGCGCGAGGCCGTAGAGGATCGCGAAGAACGCCACCACGCCGACCCAGCCCGCATGGGCGAAGAACCAGCCCCCGGCGGTGCCGAGCACCGAGGAGCCGAGATAATACAGGCACAGGTAGATCGACGAGGCCTGGGCCCGGTCGCGCAGGGCCCGGCGCCCAACCCAGCTGCTGGCCACGGAATGCGCGCCGAAGAAGCCCACAGTGACAAGGACGATGCCGAGGATGATCAGGCCGAGATGGGCGGAGAGCGTCAGGGTCACGCCCGCGAGGCCCAGGAGGATGGCGAGCCACAGCACCTTGCGCCGCCCGAGCCGGCTCGCGATCTCGCCGGTCAGCGCCGAGGAGACGGTCCCGAACAGGTAGACGACGAAGATCGCCCCGATGGCGCTCTGGCTGAGGGAGAAGGGCGGATCGAGCAGGCGAAAGCCGATGTAGTTGTAGATGCAGACGAAGCCGCCCATCAGCAGGAACGCTTCGGCGAACAACCAGGGCAGACCGGGATCGCGGAAGTGCTGACCGAAGGTGCCCGGCACCTCGCGCCAGCGCATCCGGTTCGCCCGGAAGCGCCGCGAATCCGGCAGCAGGTAGACGAAGGCGATGGCGGCGAGGAGCGCCAGCACGCCGATGGTGCCGAGGCCCCAGCGCCAGGAGGCATGGTCGGCGATGATGCCGGTGAGCAGGCGACCGACCATGCCGCCCGCCGCGTTCCCGCCGATGAGCAGCCCCATCGAGAGGCCGATGGCACGCCCGTGCATCTCCTCGCCGAGATAGGCCATCGCCACGGCCGGCAGGCCGGAGGCGGCGAGCCCCGTGAGCGCCCGCAGGGCGAGGAAGCCGTGCCAGCTCGGCACCAGGACCGCGACGATGGTGAGGAGCGCCGAGGCGAACAGCGAGGCCACCATGATGGGCTTGCGGCCCCAGACTTCCGAGAGGGGGCTGACCACCAGGAGCGCGATCGCCAGCATGGCGCAGGGCAGCGACAGGGCGAGGCTGCTCTCGGCCGGAGAGACCGCGAAGTCGTCGGCGAAGATGGGCAGCAGCGGCTGCACGCCGTAGAGCACCGCGAAGGTGGAGAACCCGGCGGCCCCCAGCGCGATAGCGGTGCGGCGGAAGGCCGGGGTTCCGGCCTCGATCAACCGCTCGCTCGCCTCGTCCATGAATGCTCCTGCGGAGTCGGTCCGGAAGCCGTGACACGCCGCAGCGGATGATCTCGCCCGGCCACCGGCCCCTCGCGAACGGGAGCCGAAGGCAGCGGAGCCCCGAGGGCCCGCGCTGCCGAGGCGGGTATATAGGCTGGGCCGACGATGGGGAAACCGCACCGGCGCCCGCCATGGCAGTCGGCGCCGGATGTCCCCGAGGCCGCCCGGTGCCCTCGGAGGCACTGGTCGGGCTGCTCAGGCTGCCCGGACGGTGGCGAGGAAGCGGGCGACCTCGGCGCCGAGATGCTCGGACTGGCGCGAGAGTTCGCTGGCGGAGGACAGCACCTGGGCGGCCGCGGCGCCGGTCTCCTCGGCGGCCCCCGCTACGCTCACGATGTTGGAGGTCACCAGTTCGGTGCCGACCGCCGCCTGCGAGACGTTGCGGACGATCTCCCGGGTGGCCGCCCCCTGCTCCTCCACCGCCACCGCGACGGTGGTCGACACGCCGCTGATCTCCCGGATGCGGTCGGTGATGCTGCCGATGGCCGAGACCGCCTGTCCGGTCGAGCCCTGGATCTGACCGATCTGGGTTCCGATCTCCTCGGTGGCCCGGGCGGTCTGGTTGGCGAGCTCCTTGACCTCCGCCGCCACCACCGCGAAGCCGCGGCCCGCCTCGCCCGCGCGGGCCGCCTCGATGGTGGCGTTGAGGGCCAGAAGGTTGGTCTGGCCCGCGATGGTCGAGATCATCGCCACCACGTCGCCGATCCTGGTCGCGGCCGTGCTGAGATCCTGCACCAGGGTGGCCGTCCGCTCCGCTTCGACCACGGCGCGTTGCGCGAGCTGGGCCGAGCCGTCGACCTGGCGTCCGATCTCCTGCACGGACGAGCCGAGCTCCTCCGTGGCCGCCGCCACGGTGTTGACGTTGGAGGCGGCCTCCTCCGCGGCGGCGGCCACGGTGGTGGATTGGCTGGCGGTCTCGGTCGCGGTGCCGGCCATGCTCTGGGCCGTGGCCTGAAGCTCCGTGGCGGCGCTGGTCACCCGGGTGATGATGCCGCTCACGGCCGTCTCGAAATGATCGGCCATCTGGTGCATCCCCAGCCGGCGCCGCTCCTCCGCCGCCAAGTCGCTCGTCTTCTGCTGCTGGCGGAGGGTCTCGGTCTCCAGGAGGTTGTCGCGGAAGACCGAAAGGGCCGAGGCCATCGCGCCGATCTCGTTGCGGCGGCCGGAATAGGGGATGTCCCGCGCCAGATCGCCCCCCGCGACCGCCTGCATCGCACCGGTGATCCGAGCGATCGGACGCGTCACGCCGAAGAGGACGAACACCGCGCCGCAAACGCCGATCAGGAGCGAGACGCCGCCCACCGCGACCGTGAGCCAGAAGGCGTTCGCGTAGTCGATCTTCGAGGCGGCCTCCGCCGCGGCGGCCCCATGGTCGTTGTAGGCGACATCGTCGTCGATGACCTTCATCAGTTCCATGTAAGCCGGCCGCGTCATCTCGAACGCGTCAACCATCGCGCTCTGGTCACCGGCCCTGAACGAGGCCAGAAACCCGCCGCGGACCTCGTCATACGCGGCGTAGCGCTTGGCGATGTCTTCGGCGATCACCCGTTCCTCAGGGGCGGCGATGTACGACTGATGAGCCTTCAGGGCGGTTTCGACCGCTTTCTCGCGCGCCGCGTTGAGCGTTTCGAGCGAAGCCGCCGAATCCTGCCCCATGACATAGCGCGCATCGACAAGGCGTAGATTCGTCAACGTGAACTTGATCTCGCCCAAGCTCCGCACGCTTGGCATCCATACCGTAGAGATTTGCGTGGAATTTGCCCGGATTTTCTCCAAGCTCTTCATCGCTATCCCGCCCTGAACCACCAGGGCGGCGATGACAGAACCGATGATCGAAATCAATATCCACTTCAGCTTGATCGACATTGCTTGATAAGAGCGCCTAAAATGCTGTCGTGTCTGCGGCGATCAGAACACAACAGGCCTGAAAGACGATCTAGACTGTAGATTGATCGATTAAAGATTTGATAATCCGGACCCCGGTCACGATCGAAATTCATGGCCGGTGCCCGCCTGGATTCCACGCGGCGGTTCGAGGCGATCCGTGTCGCCGTCCTGTCGGCTCGCGGAGCGCCGTTTCCGGGGGGAACGCGCCGGCAGGCGAGCGGCCGAACGGCGACAGGGCGGAACCGCTCCAGTCCCGTGCCCCCGCGGCCTGCCTGGGCAGGACCGTTCGACGTCCGGCCGGTGCAACGGGGCGGTGACGCGACCCGCGCGCCGGGCCCCAGGCTCATGACGGACCGGATCGTGACCGGTGGACCGTCGCAGCGACGCGGGAGCGCATCGGGAATGCGATCCTGCCGGCCACGCGCAGGAGAGGCAGGCCGGGACGAACCCATGCGTCCCGGGTGTCTGCGTTGACCGATCGACGACCAGGGTCGATCGGGCCCGTCAGGCGACCCACGCAGCCTTCTCGCCGTCACCGGTCCGTCGAAGGTCGGCAAGCGACGGGCGCGCAGCGGGCAACCGGCGGCTTGTCGCCCGCCGGTCGCCGAACTCATCGCCTCAGCGCGGCGGCGGCGGCGCCTCGCTTTGCTGCTGGATCAGCGGCGTGATGCGGCGGACGGTCACCCGCCGGTTCTCGCGCGAGGCGCTCTGCGTGTTCACCTTCAGGTTCTGCTCGCCATAGCCCTGCGTGGTCAGGTTCTCGGGCGGCACCTGGAAGTTCTGCGTCAGCACCGTGGCCACCGACTGCGCGCGGCGGTCGGAGAGCGAGAGGTTGTCGATGTCGGCCCCCACCGCGTCGGTGTAGCCTTCGATCAGGAACACCTCCTGCGGATTGGCCTTGATCGCCCGGTTCATCGCCGACGCGATGGTGGCGAGGCGGGCGGCCTGGTCCGGCGTCACCGTGAACGAGCCGGTGTCGAAGTTGATCGTATCGATGTCGACGCTGCGCATGCGGGCGCGCAACTGCGGGCTGTAGCGGACCTGATCGAGGGTGTAGCGCCGGTCCACCGCCACCACCGGCGGGGCCGACAGGGCCTCGTAGACGGCGCCCTCGTCCGCCCCCTCGTAATCGACCACGTAGCGATTGCGCGGGATGCGGATGTCCGGCGGCGGCAACTCGACGACGTCCTCGTAGATCGGCCGCGCGACGCCACCGCCGAAGCTGTTGTCGATGATGACGACCTCGCGTCCGTCGCGGAAGCGGCGGGACCGGCGCACGAGACGGCCGTCATCGTCCACGATGGTGACGATCTGCTCGCCGCCCGGCCGGTCGAGATACGTGATGGTATCGCCGCCGCGACGCTCGCTGCGATAGGCCCGCCGGTCGAGATCGCGGAAGCGCTCGTTCTCGTCGTGGCGGATGAAGTAGGTGTCGCGGTCACGCACGATGATGCGGCCGGGCTCGCGGATATAGGTCCGGCCCCCTTCCGAGAACTCGCGGCGGTCGCGGCGCACCTGATCGTAGTCGCGGACATCGTCATCGTCCCGGAAGCCGCCCGGGACGTAACCCGGCCGCCCCGGCGCATTGAAGCCGCTGCGCGCGTCGCGGCGCTCGAAGGCGTCACGCCGCTCGCGGTCCTCGCGACGGTCATCGATGCCGCGATCGTCGCGGCGGGCATCGCCGGGCCGGAGATCGGGTCGGCCCGCGTCGTCGCGGCCGGGGCCGTTCCGATCGGGGCCGTCGCGGCGCAGGTCGCGGGTCCCGGACTCCCTGGCAGCCGGATCTCTCACATCCCGACCGCCCGGGATCGGTCCGTCCCGATCCGGCCGGGCGTCGGTCGGGTTGGCACCCGCACCCGGACGGCCGTCGGGACGCGGCGCGTCCGGATTCGGGGCACCGGGCGGGACGAACGGACGTCCCGGGACGCCGGGCCGCGCATTGGGCGCCGCGGCGCCGGGCTGGCCGGGCTGCGGAGTCGGGGGAGCCGGCTGGCCCGGGGCACGCGGCTCGCCGGGGGCATTCGGACGGCCCGGCTGGGCTGCGCCCGGCACGTTCGGATTGACGGGGTTGGCCGGGTTGCGGATCTCGGGTGCGTTCGGCGCCGGGGCCTGCGCCGGAGCGGGGGCTTGTGCAGCAGGCGGGGCTTGTGCAGCAGGCGGGGCTTGTGCAGCAGGCGGGGCTTGGCGCGGCTGCGCGGGCGCCGGACGGTTCGGCTCGGGCGCGGCGGGACGCTCGGGCGTGTTCGGCCGGTCGGGGGTGCGCTCCCGGGCGGCCGGCGGGGGCGACGGACGCTCCGTGGGCCCATCGGCACCGGGGGCACGACGCTGCGGCGCCTGATCCCGGTCCGGACCGGGGCCACGCTCCTCGCGGGCGGGACGCTCCTGGCGCGGCTCCGGGCGATCCGGACGGGCGGCGGGACGCTCGGCCGGCGGCGCGGCCGGCGCACGCTCCTGGCGCTCCGGACGGGTCTCGGGTCGTTCTTGACGGGGCTCAGGGCGCTCCTGGCGCGGCTCGGGGCGGGCGGCCGGCCGTTCCGGACGCGGCTCGGGCCGCTCCTGCCTTGGCTCCGGCCGCTCTTGGCGAGGTTCCGGCCGCTCCTGGCGGGGCTCGGGGCGGGGAGCCGGCCGTTCCTGGCGCGGCTCGGGGCGCTCCTGCCGCGGCTCCGGTCGTTCACGTCCGCCGCCGGGCGGCCCGACCCGCGGACCTTCGGCACCCCCACCCCGGGGGCCCTCGCCCCGCGGCCCCTCGCCCGGCCCGGCTTGGGCCAGCAGGGCTTGGGCCAGCAGGATGGTGCCACCCGATGCGGAGTCCGGCCGGGCCAGGCTGGGGCCGGACAGGAGCAGGGCAGGCAGAACCGTGCCGGTCAGGAGAAGGTGGCGGATGCTCCGCATCGAAGGTCACTCACGTCGTTGATGAGGCCTTCGGAACAGAATGCGAGCGGGATGGTTCCCGTTTTTTGGCCGCGCGGCGCCGACTGTCCCCCTCAGGGATTCCCCGGCCGGGGGGCGGTCGAGAACAGGTTCGGGGCGATGATGCGCACCGGCTGGCGCTCCTCGCCCGTCCCCGGCACGGCCGCGGCCGGCTCCGTTAGCGCAGGCGCATCGGAGGCGACGCCGGCACTGCGCGTGGCGGCGTCGGCGGCGAGGCCCGCGGCGGTCTTGTCGGCCCGTCCCACCAGGGTCAGGCGGACCTTCGGCGGGCGCGACAGGGCTTCGGCCTGCATCGGCGTGACGAAGATGTCGCCCTTGTGCCGGACCAGCATGCTCTCGGCCTTGACCAGGGACTGGGCCCAGCTCTGCCCCTCGCGCTTGCACGAGCAGTTCGGCGTGAAGGAGGTGCGGAACTTGAAGGCGTTGGGCAGGGCCGTGTAGGCGCGGCTCCCCTTCACGGTGGCGGCCTGTTTCAGGGCCTCGTCGCCGTGCGGCATCGAATAGGCGGCGGCTTCCGCGCCGGGGCAGAGGGCCTGGCAGAGCTCGTCGGCGCCCTCGCGCCCGTCGGGCAGGTTGGTCATCGGGAAGTAGGCGCCGTCGCAGGTGCGCACGCAGATCACCTGCGCGCCACCCCGCGCGCGCGCCTCGCCCGGAGGTCCGTCCGCCTTGATCAGGCTGCGGCTCGCCGCATCCGTGCAGGCGGCGGCGATCGCCTCCGTGAGCTGCTGCCGGCGGGCGGCCGTCACCTCGCCGTTCTCGGCGCCGTAGCCGGCGTTGAGCGCGCGGATGCGCTGCTCAACCGCGCCGCATTGCGGGGGGCGCGAATCGAAGAAGAGGAACCGCCCCCCCTCGCAGTTCAGGGTGCGATAATAGGCATTCAGGCGGCCGATCTCGTTCTGCAGGGCCCGCGCGGTGCTGGCGCCGTCGCTGAGGCCGGCGAGTTCGGAGCGGTAGCGCAGACAGGCGGAGGTCTGCGCCTCGGCGATACCCGTCAGGGTGGTGACGGCGAGGACGCCGGCGAGCACTCGGACGAGCGTGCGGATCTGGGAGGGGATCAGCGGCATGGCCTGATTGCAATGGATGGCGGGACGCCGCCGCGCGACGTCCCCTGAAGGAAACTTCGACGAAGCGGAGGCGAACGGGCTCAACACAAGTTTATTAGCGACCCTCGCACGACCGCGACACCCTTCCCACATCCGCTCGGAACAAACTGAGGGGAATGATACGATGATGTGGCTTCGGGGTCTCACAGGCTGCGCGCTGGCGCTGGGGCTCGGCCTCGCCGCACAACCGGCGCGCGCGGACGATGCGGACCGCATCTTCGACAAGTCGACCGTGTGGCGACCTCTGACACCCAACGACAAGCTCGTGGTCTACGGGATCGACGATCCGTCGGTGGCAGGGGTGGCCTGCTGGTACACCCAACCGGAGAAGGGCGGCATCAAGGGCACCCTCGGCCTCGCGGAGGATGTCTCCGACATCTCCCTCGCCTGCCGTCAGGTCGGCCCGGTGCAGTTCAAGGAGAAGTTCAAGCAGGGCGCGGTCGTGTTCAGCGAGCGCCGGTCGCTAATCTTCAAGTCGATGCAGATCGTGCGCGGTTGCGACACCAAACGCAACACGCTGATCTACATGGTCTACTCGGACAAGGTGATTCAGGGCTCGCCCAAGAATTCCACCTCCGCCGTGCCGCTGATGCCCTGGGGCACCGAGCCGCCGCCACGCTGCGACGCGTTCATGGAGAAGTAGGCCGGGGAGACCGGATCGCCTCACGTCGGAGCGACCCGGCTGCCTGCCACGCTCGGGCGGGATCCATCCCGCCCGAGGATTCAATCCTGGCAGGTGATCCGGATCGGGCGCTCGGCGGGCTTGGCCACCGGGGCCGGCGGGATCGCGCCGGTATATTCGTCCTGGGCGGCGACGCCGAAGGAGCCGGCAGAGGCGAAGCCCTGCGCCTCGCACCAGGCATTGGCCACCACCTGGCCGCAGGCGCTCTCGCCATTGGTGAGGCAGTCACCGACGCCGTATCCCTCGCTCGACGGGATCAGGAACGTCTTCTCGACGGTGCCGGGTGCCTTGGCCGGGCTCTCCCCGTCGGAGGCGAGGGCGCCGTGGGCGGAGAGGACGAGAGCGAGAAGAGCGCCGATACTGGCGGTCGCGCGGCGCATGGGCAGAACCTTGCTGGTGTCGGAAGCGTATGGGGCGAAAATTTCGCGGCACCAGGTTAACAAACCCTTTCGCCGTGCCGTCGTTTTCGCGGCAGGCGTTTCGAAGGCGTGCCGGTCCGGCGTCGTTCTCGAATTGCTCATGGTTTTGGGGTAGCGCAGGACGGGCGGCCCGGCCGTCGCCTTCGCGCAACAGGGCCCCGGGCGGAACGCGGCGACGGTGTGGCGGGCGCTTGGGTGCACTGCGGCAAAAGCCGCGCGAAACCAACGCGCTGCGGTGTTTTCAGGGACGGACGGGTCCGGATGGAGGCCCGGGACGTAAGGAAAGTTTCATGGCCTCGATGTTGCGGCTCTACAACACGCTGACCCGCGAGAAGGCCGCCTTCACGCCGATCGATCCCACGAACGTACGGATGTATGCCTGCGGCCCCACCGTCTACGACGCCGCCCATATCGGCAACGCCCGGCCGATCATCGTCTTCGACCTGCTGTTTCGCCTGCTGCGCCACCTCTACGGCGCGCCCCACGTCACCTATGCCCGCAACGTCACGGACGTGGACGACAAGATCAACGCGCGGGCCGCCGAGCGCGGCATCAGCATCCGGGAACTCACCGACGGCACCCTGAAGGCCTTCCACGCCGACATCCGCGAACTCGGCGTGCTGATGCCGGAGGACGTCAACGTGCCGGGCGGGCGCCCGCGCTTCGTCGAGCCGCGGGCCACCGACCACATCGCCGAGATGCACACCATCATCGCCGGCCTGGTGACGCGCGGCCATGCCTACGTGGCGGACGGCCACGTGCTCTTCGACGTGCCCTCGATGCCCGATTACGGCGCCCTCTCGAAGCGTCCCCTGGACGAGATGGAAGCCGGAGCCCGCGTCGAGGTCGCGACCTACAAGCGCTCGCCCCTCGACTTCGTGTTGTGGAAGCCCTCGAAGCCCGGCGAGCCGTCCTGGCCCTCCCCCTGCGGGATCGCCGAGCCGGGCCGGCCGGGCTGGCACATCGAGTGCTCGGCGATGTCCTGGAAGCATCTCGGCGAGCGTTTCGACATCCATGCCGGCGGCATCGACCTCATCTTCCCGCACCACGAGAACGAGGTCGCCCAGTCGCGCTGCTGCTTCGGCACCGACGTGATGGCCGACGTCTGGCTCCACAACGGCTTCCTCCAGGTGGAGGGGGAGAAGATGTCGAAGTCGCTGGGCAACTTCATCACGATCCGGGACGTGCTGAAGGATTGGCCCGGCGAGGTCGCGCGCCTCGCTATGCTCAAGACGCATTATCGCCAGCCGATCGACTGGACCCTGCGCGGCCTCGAGGAGGCGGCCCGGATGCTCGACCGCTGGTACGGGGTCGTCGGCGACGTGGCTGCGGCCGCGGCGATCCCGGAGGGCGTGCGCGAGCCGCTCCTCGACGACCTCAACACCGCCGCGGCACTCGCCGAGCTGCACCGCCTCGACGAGCCGGCGGCCCTGAAGGCCGGGGCGAACCTCCTCGGCCTGCTCACCCAGACGAAGTCGGCGCGCGACCAGGGCACCATCCGGGCAGCCGGCGTCGACGTCGCCCGGGTCGAGGCGCTGATCGCCGACCGGCGCGCGGCCCGGGCCGCCAAGGACTGGGCCGCTTCGGACCGGATCCGCGACGAACTCCTGGGCATGGGCGTCGCCGTGAAGGACGGCAAGGACGGGACGACCTGGAGCGTGGCGACCTGAGCCGGGCCGCCGCGCCGGGGCCGTCGCCTCAGAACCGCTCCGCCACCAGGGCTTCGGCGGCGGGGGCCGGCGCGACCGATCCGGCCGCGTCGCGCAGCAGGCCGACCACGTCGGCCGCCTCGGTGGCCACGAGGTAGCTCAGGTCGAGCCCTTCCCGGATGAAGCCCTGCCCCCGCATGTGGTCGAGGAGCGTCAGGAGGGGCGTCCAGAAATCCGCCACCGAGAGCAGCAGGATCGGCTTGTTGTGCTGGCCGAGCTGCGCCCAGGTGAGCTGCTCCACCAGCTCCTCCAGGGTGCCGATGCCGCCGGGCAGGGCCACGAAGGCGTCCGAGCGCTCGAACATCAGCCGCTTGCGGGTGTGCATGTCCTCCACGACGATGGTCTCCTGGATCTCGTCGAGCATGCGCTCGCGCGATTTCAGGAAATCGGGGATGATGCCGGTGACGTGGCCACCGTTCTCGAGGACCGCCCGGGCGACGGTGCCCATCAGGCCGACATTGCCGCCGCCGTAGACGAGGCCGATCCCGGCCTCCGCCAGGGCCTTGCCGAGGGTCACGGCCGCAGCCGTGAAGGCCGGATCGCCGCCGAAGCCCGAGCCGCAATAGACGCAGACCGTCCTTACCGGAGCCATGCCGGACCTCCCTGATGCGCAGCGGCCGGGGCCCGTCCGCCGCGGTCCACGAGCCAAACTGCTGATTTTACGGAAGATCCGGCCGTGATCCGGCCGGTATGATTTGGTGATCCGATCATGTTCGCTAATATGTCGCCATCAATCGCCGGTTTGTCGACGGGCCCGATCCCGCGGCGATGGAATTTCGGCCGCCGTGCCGGTGGACGAAGGAGTGGCGTGTCATGAGGGCGGAGTTGCGACGGAGCATCTTCCTCGCCTGCGTGGGGCTTCTGGCGGGCTTTGCCCTCGTGGTCACCCTCTACGGCGCAGGCACCCTGTTCAAGCGCGGCCTCGGATCCCCGGCGGGCTCCGGCGCCCCCGAGGAGAGCGCCCCCCCCACCGGCAAGCCCCCCGCCCGGACCGACGGCGCGGCCGAGCCGAATCCGCCGGTCCGGCGGGATGCGAGCCCCGGGGAGGGGGCGGCGCCGGCGGGAAAGCCCCTGGCGGCCCTGGGCCCGGGCCAGCCGTCGGCGCAGGCCTCGGGCACCTCGCCAGGCAGCGAGGCGCCGACCTTCGACATCATCCGGATCGAGCCCAATGGAGAGGCGGTGATCGCCGGGCGGGCCGCGCCCAACACCACCGTCGAGCTTCTGCGCGACAACGAGCCGATTGCCCGTGCGCTCGTCGACCCCTCCGGCCAGTTCGCCATCGTACCCCCCGCCCTGCCCACCGGCAGCAGTGAGATCACCCTGCGGGTGCTCGGTGCCGACGGTCAGGCCCGGATCTCGCGCGACAGCGTGGCGGTGGTGGTCTCGCCCCATCGCAATGCCAAGCCCCTCATCGCCCTGACCTCCCCCGACAAGCCCACCATCGTGCTCTCGCAGCCGGACCCGGCTCCGGCGACGCCGGGGACCACCCTTGCCGATGCGGCCAGGACCGAGACGGGGAAAGCCGCCTCGGGCAAAACCGAACCGGACAGGATGGACTCGAGCAAGGGCGCCTCGGGCAAAAGTCTCCCGGATAAGACCGAAGCCGGCCGGAGCGGCAAGGCCGATGGCACCCTCGCAACGACCATGCCCGACGGCCGCGCGCCTCGGAATCCGGCCCCGACGGCGCAGACCCGCCCCGGCAA
This sequence comes from Methylobacterium sp. 001424705, assembly GCF_059816145.1. Taxonomy (NCBI): domain Bacteria; kingdom Pseudomonadati; phylum Pseudomonadota; class Alphaproteobacteria; order Hyphomicrobiales; family Methylobacteriaceae; genus Methylobacterium; species Methylobacterium sp. 001424705. Next base: position 73,034 of record NZ_JCBANU010000014.1, read on the forward strand.
GGCCGACGCGGACCGCACCGGGCCGGTGAAGATCGTCAGCGTCGAGGCGGAAGAGGGCGGACGGCTCTACGTCACGAGCCAGGCCCCGCCTGGAGCCACCGTGCGGCTCTATCTGAACGACGCCCTGGTGGCGCCCGGCAGTGCCGGCGCCGACGGCCGGGTGGCCTTCACCATCGGGCGCGGCGTCCGGCCGGGCGACTACAAGGTCCGGGTGGACCAGGTCGATCCCGTCTCCGGCAAGGTGAAGACCCGCTCCGAGGTCGCCTTCAACGTGCCCGCGGCGGTGACCAAGCCGGCGGCACCGGGGGCGGGCCGGCCGCCCGAGGGCGGGCCGGCCGTCGCGCAGCCGGGCAATCCGCCGGCACCGGGCCCGGTCGCACGCCTGGGGACGCCGGAGAACCCGGCGACACTGCCCCCGGCGGCCGTGCCCCGGGCAGCGGCCCCCCAGGCGCCCGCCGCGCTCCCGCCCGCGAATTCCGGGACCGGAACGCCCCAGGCCCCGACGCCGGCACCGTCCGCAGCCCCCGCGCGCACCCCGGCGCAGCAAGCACGGACGTCGCAAGATTCGCCCTCGCGAGAGGCTTCCCCGCAGCCGCCGTCGCCGCAGGTTCCGCCGCGCCCCGCTTCGGTCACGCCGCCCGCCACCGCACAGGCCGAGGCGCCCGCGCTGCGAAGCCCTGTCCCGGCCCCGCCCCAGACACCCGCCCAGAGACAGGCCCTGACCCCTGCTCTGGCGGAACGGAGCCCGACGGTCTTCGTCCCGGAGATCGGGACCGCGACCATCATCCGGGGCGACAGCCTGTGGCAGATCAGCCGGCGCATCTATGGCAAGGGCACGCGCTACACGGTGATCTTCGACGCCAACCAGCCGCAGATCCGCAATCCCGACCTGATCTATCCGGGCCAGATCTTCGTCCTGCCCACCGACGGCACCGCGGCGGTTCCGCAACCCGACAAGCGGGGCTGACGGCGCGGCCCCTACGCGGCGGGCGCCGGCTCCGGCACGAGGGCCGGTCGCTCCTTGGGCACCGGCAGCGCCGCCTCGCTGCGCTGGAGGATCTCCAGGGCGGCGTCGGCCTCGCGCTGACGGCTCCACATGGAGGCATAGACGCCGTCCTGCTCCAGCAGGGTGGCATGGTCGCCGCGCTCGACGATCACCCCCTTGTCGAGGACGATGATCTCGTCCGCATTGACCACCGTGGAGAGACGGTGAGCAATGACCAGGGTGGTGCGGCCCTGGCTCACGGTGTCGAGGGCATCCTGGATCTCGCGCTCGGTGAAGGAGTCGAGGGCCGATGTCGCCTCGTCGAGGACGAGGATCGGCGGTCCCTTCAGGATGGTCCGGGCGATGGCGACGCGCTGCTTCTCGCCGCCCGAGAGCTTCAGGCCACGCTCGCCCACGGGCGTGTCGTAGCCCTCCGGCAGGGCGGAGATGAAGCGGTCGATCTGCGCCAGGGCGGCGGCGGCGCGCACCTCCGCCGGGGTGGCGTCCCAGCGGCCGTAGCGGATGTTGTAGCCGATGGTGTCGTTGAACAGCACCGTGTCCTGCGGAACCATGCCGATGGCCGCCCGCAGGCTGGCCTGCCGGACCCGCGAAATATCCTGGCCGTCGATGAGGATGCGGCCGCCCTGCGGCTCGTAGAACCGGAACAGCAGGCGCGACAGGGTCGACTTGCCGGCCCCCGAAGGGCCGACGATCGCCACCGTCTTGCCCGCGGGCACCGCGAAGCTGACACCCTTGAGGATGGGCCGGGCCGGGTCGTAGGCGAAGCGCACGTCCTCGAACCGCACCACGCCGTCCGAGACGGCGAGCGGCAGCGCGTCCGGCCGGTCGGCGATCTCCGGGTTGCGGTGCAGGATCTGGAACATGTCGTCGATGTCGATCAGCGCCTGTTTGATCTCGCGATAGATCATGCCCATGAAGTTGAGCGGCATGGAGAGCTGCACCAGCATGGTGTTGACCAGCACGAAGCCGCCGAGGGTGGTACGCCCCGCCATGATGTCGCGCGCTGCCAGCCACATCACGATGGTCATGCCCACGGTGAAGATCACTGCCTGGCCGGCGTTGAGCACCGCGAGCGAGACGTAGGTCTGCGTCGAGGCCTTCTCGTACTTGGCCATCGAGACGTCGTAGCGTTCCGCCTCTCGCCGCTCGGCGCCGAAGTACTTCACGGTCTCGAAGTTCAGCAGCGAATCCACTGCCTTGGTGTTGGCGTCGGTGTCGGAATTGTTCATCCGGCGCCGGATCTCGATGCGCCACTGCGTCGCCTTCCAGGTGAAAGCGAGGTAGGCCGCCACCATCACGAACACGACCACCGAGTAGATCCAGTCGAACTCGTAGGCGAGGACGCCGATCACGAGCAGGAACTCGACGATGGTCGGCACCAGCGTCAGCACCATCAGGCGCGAGAGTTCCTCGATGCCGCCGCGCCCGCGCTCCAGCACGCGGGTCAGGCCGCCGGTCTTGCGCTCCAGATGGAAGCGCAGGGAGAGCCGGTGCATGTGCTCGAAGGTCTGGAGCGCGAGGCGGCGCACCGCATGCATCGCCACCTTGGCGAACAGCCCGTCGCGCACCTGCGTCAGACCCGCCATGAGGATGCGCGACAGGCCGTAGAGGCCGATCAGCAGCATCGGGGCGGCAAACAGCCCGGTGGGGATGGCCGCACCCGGCTTGGGGTCGGTCAGCGCCACCAGGGCGTCGGTGGCCCATTTGAAGGTGAAGGGCGTCACCATCGTCACGAACTTGGCGATGATCAGCAGGCCGAAGGCGAGGAAGACGCGTCGCTGCAGGTCGGGCCGGCCGTGGGGCCAGAGATAGGGCCAGAGACGGCGATAGGTGGCGACGAGGCCGGGGCGCGCGGGCGGCGCGGCCGTGGCCGGTGCCGCCGAGGCGGGATCGGTGCTCATTCGGGTCAGGAACTCGGGATGAAGAGGGCGTCGGGCCCGGATATAGGCGCCCCGCCCGGCCAGCGACAGTCACGGGTGCCGGCGGGTCGGGCCTGCATGCACCGCAGGGACCCGCCGTCAGCCCTCTCCCGCCAGCCGGTGGAGCACCACGTCCCGCCCGATCAGCGGCAGCAGGCCGGCGAGATCCGGCCCGTGCTCCAGCCCGGTGATGGCGAGGCGCAGCGGCATGAACAGCGCCTTGCCCTTGGCCCCCGTGGTGGCCTTCACGGCCCCCGTCCAGGCCTTCCAGGTCTCCCCGTCCCAGGGCTCGGCCGGGAGGAGCGCGGCGGCGGCCCCGATGAAGGCCGGGTCGGCGATGACGGGGCTCACCGGGCCCGTGACCACGCGCCACCAGTCGCCCGCCTCCGAGACCTTGGCGAGGTTGGGCCGCACGGCCTCCCAGAACGCCGCGGCGCGCTCGGACGCGACCCCTTGCGCCGCGAGGCGGTCGGCGACCTCCGCATAGGGCATGACGTGGACGAGGCGGGCGTTGAGCCCGTCGAGCTCGTGCGGGTCGAACTTCGCCGGAGCCCGCGAAATCTGTGCAAGGTCGACGAGGCCGGCGAGCTCGTCCAGGCCCGCCACGGCGCGGACCGATTCGGCCGACCCGGTGAGCACGGCCAGCGAGCGCACGGCGCCCGGCTCGTAGCCGGCCTCGCGCAGGCCGCGCAGCGAGAGGTGGCCGAGGCGCTTCGAGAGCCCCTCCCCGTCCGCGGTGGTCAGGAGGTTGTGATGGCCGAAGACCGGGATCGCGCCGCCCAAGGCTTCGAAGATCTGCACCTGCACGCCGGTGTTGGTGACGTGGTCCTCGCCCCGGATGACGTGGGTGACGCCCATCTCGGCGTCGTCGACCACGGAGGGCAGGGTGTAGAGGTAGCTGCCGTCGGCCCGGATCAGCACCGGATCGGAGAGCGAGGCGCAGTCGACATGGGCGGGGCCGCGCACGAGGTCGTCCCAGGCCACCGAGCGGGCGTCGAGCTTGAAGCGCCAGTGCGGCGTGCGACCCTCCGACTCCAGGGCAGCCCGCTCGGCCTCCGTCAGGGTCAGGGCGGCCCGGTCGTAGATCGGCGGCTGGCCGCGCCCGAGCTGGCGCCGGCGCCGGCGCTCCAGCTCCTCCGGCGTCTCGTAGCAGGGATAGAGCCGGCCCATCGCCTTCAGGCGTTCGGCGGCCGCATCGTGGACCGCCACCCGGTCGGATTGCCGCGCGAACAGGTCGGGCACGATCCCGAGCCAGGCGAGGTCCTCGGAGACCGCGTCGGCGAAGGCCTGCGTCGAGCGCTCCCGGTCGGTGTCGTCGAGGCGCAGCAGGAAGCGCCCGCCCCGCGCCCGCGCGAAGAGCGCGTTGAGGAGCGCCGGCCGGGCATTGCCGATGTGCAGGTAGCCGGTGGGCGAGGGCGCGAAGCGCACGAGGGGCGCGCCGGCGCGGGGCGTGTCGGCCTGGGGCGAGGTGGCGTGAGTCATGAGGCGCCCTCTAGACCATTTCGCCGGCCCTGAGGACTCCGGTGACGGGCGAAAGCCTCAGCCCCGGGTGCCCCATCTCACGCCCATCCGGCTCGGGGCATTCGAATCCGGCCCGAGGGCTGGTCCGCTCCCGCTGCGCGGCACGAAGGGCTTCGGCGTCAGGGTCTCGGGGATGGCGCTCTCGAACTCCTGCATCTTGGCGAATTGGCCCGCCTTGCGGAAGCGCCAGAGGTAGCCCGGCACCACCGCCTCCATGGCGGTGGGCTGCAGGCCGATGCCCTCCAGGGTACGCCCCTCGGCCTTGGCCGTCTCGGAGACGACGTTGTCGTTCTGGAGCAGGACGACCTGGTCGCGGGTGAGCTTCAGGCTGTCCGGCAGGAGGCCGAGGGTGAGGGTGTCGACCACCTCGAGGGCGCGGGCCTGGAACATCGCGGCCGGCTGCGGCAGGCCGAGGACCACGCGCTTGCGCATCGTGACCTTGAGCATGTAGCGCACCAGCGATTCCAGGGTCTCGACCTCCGGGCCGCCGAGTTCGTAGACCTTGCCGGCGGGCACGTGGCCCTCCACGGCACGGGCCACCGCCTCGGCCACGTCGGCCACGTAGACGGGCTGGAAGCGCGACGCGGCGCCGGCCAGCGGCAACACCGGCAGGGCACGGGCCAGGGCGGCGAAGCGGTTGAAGAAGCTGTCGCCGGGGCCGAACACCAGCGAGGGCCGCAGGATCACGTGCGGACCGCCGGCTTCGGCGACCCGGGCCTCGCCGAGGGCCTTGGTGCGGGCGTATTGCGAGGGCGAGTGTGCATCGGCGCCGATGGCCGAGACGTGGACCAGGGGCGCGCCGACGGCGGCCGCCGCCCGGGCGATCTCGCCCGCGCCTTCCGCCTGCAGCTGCGAAAAGGTCTGCTTGCCGGTCTCCTGGAGGATGCCCACGAGGTTGACGACGATGTCGGCGCCGTGGACCGCCCGGGCGATCGAGTCGGGGTAGCGCAGGTTGGCCTGGACGGCGACGATCTGGCCGACCTTGCCGAGGGGCTGCAGGAACAGGGCGAGGTCGGGCCGGCGCACGGCCACCCGGATCCGGTAGCCGCGCTTGGCCAGCGCCCGCACCACGTGGCGCCCGAGGAAGCCCGATCCGCCGAACACGGTGACGAGCTGCGAGGCGGGGCGGGTCAGGGGGAGGGTCTCGAAGCCGGTCATCGCTCGTGCGTCTCGAAAAGCGGCCCCCGCGCCGGTCCGGCCCCTGCGGGGCTTGGATCGGCGCCGGTCCTTGAGCCTGGTGCAGCGTATCTAGACCACTTCCAGGCCAGACGGGAGGCCGAACGATGAAATTCGGCCCTCGGCAGCTCCGGGGGAGCCTCAGCGCAGGCGCGGCTGGGGCTGCGGTCCGGCGACCGGGGTGCGCCGGCTGAGGCCCTTGTGGACATGCACCATCAGGGCGATGCCGAAGAGCGGGGTGACGAGGTTGAGCACCGGCACCACCATCAGGCCGGCCAGCAGCACGCCGGCGAGGAGCGTGGTGCCGCCGTAGTGGCGGCGCATGGCGCCGGCCTCCGCCATCGGCCGGAAGCGTCCGGCGGCGAGCTCGAAATACTCCCGCGACAGCAGGTAGGCATTGGCCCCGAAGAACGCGACGAGATTCACCCCCGGCACGAAGAACAGGATCAGCGCCACGAGGTTCACCAACAGGGCGAGGCCGGCGAAGCGGACGGCGTAGAACATCGCGGTGCCGAGGGGCAGGGCGAAACCGGGCGGCTCGCCCGGAAAGTCCGTGCGCTCGACGATCTCGGCCGCGTCGTCGAGGAAGTAGCCCGCCACCAGGATCGACACCGCCGGCATAACGTAGGCGAGGCCCACGAACAGGCCGGCCCCGGCGAAGAACACCGCCAGGGTATCGAGGAAGGGATAATCCACCGAGAGATGGTGCTGGGACAGGAACCAGTTGATCGCCCGCGTCAGTCCGAACCAGACGAGCACGAGGATGCCCACCGTGAGCCCGAGGGACTTCCACAGGATCGCGCGCAAGGGGGCTGAGAACACCTGCCGGACGGCGGCGAAGGCGGCCTGGATGAGCATACCTGGGTATCCCGTGGTCGTGGATCGATCCGTTCGTGAGGTCCCGGCCTGCGTCGCCCCCGCGCGCGCCGTGTCCCGAGGTTCTGGCGATGGCCGTGCGCAGGCGCAAGTGCGGGCCATCGCTGCATCACCCGTCCCGCCGGGCGGCGGACGGGCGATTCGCGGCGTCGACCCTGGACGCCCGAGTTTTCTGGCGTGTGACCGGCGTGCGACCGGTCGCACGGTGTCGCCCGGCACCGCCCTCTGCTAGGCCCATCGCCATCCTTCGCCGACAGGAACGAGACCGTCATCCATGCGGACGTCCCGCCCCGAGCACGAACGCTGGCGCCCGAGCATCGCGCCGCGCCTGGCCCCCCTGCCCGACGATCCGGAGGTCATCGTCGTCGGGGCGGGCGCCGCCGGCGTCGCGGCGGCGCGCGGCCTCGCGGCCCTGGGCGTCCGGGTGGCGGTCCTGGAGGCGCGCGACCGGGTCGGCGGGCGCCTCGTCACGGTCTCCCTGCGGGGTCACGCCGTCGACCTCGGCGGGCACTGGCTGCATGCGGGGCCGATCAACCCGCTGGTGCGGCTCGGAACCCAGCGGGGGGAGCCCCTGCGGATGGCGGCCCAGGAGAGCCATCTCTGGGTCGGGCGCCGGCGCGGCCGGCCGGCGGAGGCGGCGGCCCTCGGCCGTGCCTTCGCGGTGGCCGACCGGGCGATGAGCACCCAGGCGGGCTGGGCGGGGCCGGACCGGCCGGCGGCCACCGCCCTGCCGCCGGGCCTCGGACCCTGGGGCCGGCGGGTCGAGCGCGTCCACGGCCTGGTCTCCGGGCAGTCCCTCGCCCGCGTCTCGCTCCAGGACTTTCCCAGCATGGAGTACGGCGACAACCGCTTCATCGCCGGGGGCTACGGCGGTTATCTCGCCCGCCTCGCCCAGGGGCTGCCCATCGCCCTTGGGACGCCGGTCACCGGCATCGACTGGTCGGGCGCGGGCGTACGGGTGCACACGGGATCCCGGAGCTTCGCGGCCCGGGCCGTCATCGTCACGATACCCACCATGGTGCTGCGGGCCGCGCCTCTCTTCACCCCCGTCCTTCCCCCGGAGGTCGCGGACGCGATCACGGGATTCGCCACCGGCATCTACGAGCATGCGGTGCTGCACTGGCCCTCCTGCCCGTTCCGGGGGGCGGACCGGCTCGCGAGCCTCGTCGGCGGGCGCGAGGCGAGCCCGGGCCTCCTCACCCGGATCGACGGCACGCCGTTCCACTTCTTCGAGCTCGATGCGCCGACGGCCGCCGCCCTCGACGCCCGTGGGGCCGGGCCGGACGGGGTCCGCCGCCTGGTGCGGGCGACGCTCGCCGCACATGTCGGCGCCCGCGCCCTGCACGACCTGAGCATCCCGGCGGTGAGCGCGTGGCGCCACGACCCCTGGGCGCGCGGATCCTGGGCCGTGGTGCCGCCGGGCCATGCCGATGCCCGGGTCCGCCTGCAGGCGCCCGTGGCGGACCGGATCTGGTTCGCCGGCGAGGCCTTGTCGCGCCTGCAATGGGGCACGGCGGGGGGCGCCTATGCGGAGGGCGCGCGGGCCGCCGCGGCGGTGGCCGAGCGCCTGCGCGCTTAGGACGGCCTCAGGCCGGCGCCCGGCGGAACATCAGGGGCAGGAGGGGGAAAATCTCGCCGAAGCGCACCGGCAGGGATGCGATGAGGTGGGGGATTTCGTCGGCCGGTCGGGCCGGGCTGAAGAGGAAGCCCTGGATGTCGTCGCAGCGGCTCGCCCTGAGCATCTGCGCCTGCTCCCTCGTCTCGACGCCCTCCGCGGTGACGGTGATCGAGAGCTTGCGCGCGAGGGTCAGGATCGCCTCGATGATCGCCAGGCATTCGGGTCGGCTGTCCATGTCCTTGATGAAGGAGCGGTCGATCTTGATCTTGTCCACCGGGAACCGGATCAGGTAGCTCAGCGACGAGTAGCCGGTTCCGAAATCGTCGAGCGCCACGCGGATGCCCAGGGCGCGCAACTCGTTGAGGTTGGCGATGGTCGTCGCGTTCATCTCGAAGAACACCGACTCGGTGACCTCGATCTCCAGGCGCTCCGGCCTCAGCCCGCTGGCCTCCAGCGCCTGGGTCACGTCGGCGACGAGGTCGGTGTTCCGGAACTGGATCGGCGAGAGGTTCACCGCCAGCCGGATGTCGTCGGGCCAGCGCGCGGCCTCCCGGCAGGCCTGCATCAGGACCCAGCGGCCGATCTCGGTGATCAGGCCCGAGGCCTCGGCGACGGGCACGAAATCGGCGGGGGAGACCGGGCCGCCGGCGCCGCGGGTCCAGCGCAGCAGGGCCTCGAAGGTACGGACCCGACCGTCCTCCAGACCCACCAGGGGCTGGTAGTGCAGGCTGAATTCGCCCTGCGCCACCGCCCGCTTGAGATCGACCTCGAGCTCGCGCCGCAGGCGCATCGTCGCCTCGAGGTCGGGCGAGAACACCCGGACCTTGCCGCGGCCGGTGGCCTTGGCCCGGTAGAGGGCGAGATCGGCCTTGCTGAGGAGGCCTTCGGGGCTGTGCGCATCGCGCGGCGCCAGGGCGAGGCCGACGCTGGCGCCGATCTCCACCTGAACCCCGTCGAGAGTGTAGGGTGTGCTCAGAGCCGCGATGAGGCGCAGGGCCAGTTCGGTCAGGGCATCCTCGTCGCCGCCGGGCAGGAGGATGGCGAACTCGTCGCCGCCGAGGCGCGAGACCAGCCCCTGGGGCGGGACCGTGCCGGTCAGGCGCTGGGCCACCCGGACCAGCAGGACATCGCCGAGGGCATGGCCGAAGGTGTCGTTGACGAACTTGAAGCCGTCGAGGTCGATATAGAGCAGCGCGCAGGCCTCGCCCCCGGTCTGCGCACGGGCGCAGAGCTGGGTCGCCACGCCCTGGAACTGGGTCCGGTTGGCCAGGCCCGTCAGCGGGTCGTAGCTCGCCAGATAGGCGATCCGCGCCTCGGACTGGCGGGTGTCGGTGATGTCCGAACCGACCCCGCGAAAGCCCAGGAAGGTCTCGCCGCCGTCGGTGATGGGCCTGCCGCTGAGGCGCCACCACCGCGTCAATCCGCCGATGGTGACCTCGACGACGCGCTCGCGAAAGGCCTTGCGCTCGGCGACGAGGGCCAGGATCTCGGCGATCTCCGGGGTCATCCGACGGGGCTTGCGAACGCCGAGAAAGAGTGCCGCGAACGGCGCCTCGTGCAGGATCGCCGGGTCCTCGCCCGCCACCTGGCCGATGCGCTCGGACACGTGCTGGAGGCGTCCCAGCGGGTCGGTCTCCCAGAGCCAGTCGCTGGTGCTCGCCTCGAAGTCATGGAGCAGCAGGCTGATTGTCTCGTTCTGCTCGCCGACCCGGACGCGATCGATGATCCGCTGTTCCGAGAGACGTCCCATCCGCCCGGCGGTGAAGGCGACGAAGGCCGAATAGACGCCCATCAGCATCGCCAGCCACCCGTTGGCGGCCCCTCCGACGAGGAACAGGGCGGCGAGGCTGCCCAGGGCGATCGGCGCGGAGTAGACCAGGCCGAGATGCGCGAGCGAGCCGAAGGTGTAGGTGGTGGCCATCAGGCCGGCCCCGATGGCCACCACGAAGGTCTGGTCCTGGGTGCCCGCGGTGGGGAGGATCATCAGCGGCATGCTGGCCCAGGCCAGCCCCAGGATCAGCGAGAACAGGGCGGCGAGCCGATGCCCGGTGACGACGTCGCGCTCCCCCAGGCGCCGCCGGCGGTAGCGCCGCGCCCCGATCGCCGCGAGGGTGATGGGACCGGCGACGCTGCCGAACAGGATCAGCAGGTAGGTCCGGTGCGCCTCGCTCCAGAAGAGCAGCAGCACGGCACCGACGACCACCGTATGGGTCAAGGCCAGGTAGGGTGCGAATTGCAGCACCTCGTCGAGATGGCCGGCGCGGGCCTCCAGATCGTAGCGATTGGTCCGAAGGCTCGCGGCGCGGGACGGCGCCCCCTCGGCCGCCGGCTCCGGGCTCCCCGGTGCCGAGGCGCGAACGCGATCACCCGCCCGGCGTCCCCACGTGACCTCGCGCACCCGCGCCCCGGCGGCGGGGGAGACGAGCGGCCCGGAGGCGAGGGAGGGGCAGGCGAGGACGGGGGCAGGTGGACGCGGCATCAGCTGAGCGATCTTCAGGTTATCGCCAGCAGTGGGGGCCTGCCGGATCGACCCGACCGGACAGGACTTGACGGAATCGGGGTCACATCGTCCGCGTACCGCATCGTCAAGTCTCCGACTGGAGGGCGAGGCCACAGGCTAGTCCCGATCATTTGATAGAAACTTAATTGTAGCCTTTCGCGCGGTCCCGCAGCGGTTGCGTCGCCGGTTATCCCGTCCCGGATCGCCCCCTCCTGATCGCCTCAGAAACCGGACCGGCCTCGGACGGGCCGGAGGCACTCCCGCCTCACGAGAAGAGATCGCGAGTCACAACAGGACGTGGGGGCCGAGATCCTTCGCCGGAAGGGGCTGGAGGAACGCCGCGCCGATGCCGTCCTCGAAGCAGCGCGCGACCGTGGCCGGCGTTCGGCCCAGGGTGATCTGCGTGCCGGGCTCCAAGCGGATGTCGATCCGCACGGCCGCGCCCGAGGCCGAGACGTTGAGGAGGCGGCCCGGGATCCGGGTGCCGCAGGACATCGTGACGAGGATGTCGGGCGAATCCGGCACGAAGCGCGGATGGACGCGCTGGGGCACCTCGCCGCCGTTCTGCTCGGCGGCGAGGTCGAGCAGGCGACGCACGATGACGGGCAGCGGAGCCTCGGCGCGGATCACCCGGGTGACGAACTGCTCCTTGCCGCCCTCGATGACCTGGGCTTCCATCGCGCCCGCGTGCCGGATGCTGCAGGACAGGATCTCGCCCAGGGACGGCACGACGGACGAACGGAAGCGAAGACCCGTGACGGAGAGATCGGCGGTGACGGCGTAGAAATCGGCACGATACCGATTCCAGCAGAGGGCAGGCAGGATCACTCTCGTCTGCGTTGCTGTGAGGGTCTCGCCCATGGCCATCCTGAGGTTGCGGAGGCCATAAGACGGGGCGCCCCCCGACATTCCTTTACCCGAACGCCGAAAATTTGATCCAACTGGGCCCGGGAAGGCCGGCCATGCACGATTTCCGTGCAGAAGGCCCTGCTCGGAATCCTCGCACGCCGCATCGGTGCGGACCCGCCCCTCACCCGGTCGGACGGGCTAGGGATGGCAGTCGCTGCTCGACGCCAGGGTGTCGAGGCGGGTGAGGTCGCCGACCACCGCGAATTCGCCGTAGTTGAGCCGCAGCGCGCCGCTGACGCCGTTCTCGTAGAGGTCGAAGCTGAGGACGTAGATCGGCGTGCGCTCGCCCTCGCCGGGAATGTAATAGCTCAGGGTGACGGGCCAGCGCGGCACGGTCGCCATCGGCCCCTCCCGCAGGGGCTTGTCGCGCTCGGCCGCCTTGTCGGAGGCCGCCGGCGCCGGGACCTGACGGCCGATGACCGCGAGGGTGTCGTAAACCTTGCGCCCATCGTCGGAGCCGTCGAAGACCTTGACGGAGACGGTGCTCTGCCCGTCGCGGGCCGCCTGGATCAGGCGCCGCATGTGCACCGTGGGGAAGAGGACCTCGCCCGCATCCTGGAACTGGTCGCGCTTGGGCTCCTTCAGCTTGACCTTCAGGAGGTCGGAACTCGATTCGGCGGTGCCGTCCACAGCCTGGCCGGGCGTGCCGTTGAGTACCGTGCTGGTCTTGAAGCGGTAGCTGCGCCCGTCCCCGCTCTCGAACGTGCTGTTGCGCAGGTCCGAGGTGCGGCTGCCGGTCTCGCCACTCTCCAGAACGGTCACCTGGCGGGTCTGCATCGTGTAGCCCTTGCAGGCATCCCCGGTGAAATCGATGACGATGCGCCCCCGCGCGCTCTCCACCGCCCGCGTGCCGCTGCTCTCGGCGAGGGAGAGATCGTAGACGGCCCGATGGTTGGCGAGGGTGATCGGCGCGGCGGCCCCTGCCCCGGTCGCGAACAGGACGAGACCGACGGCGATGCCGGGGACGGCCAGCCGCGCCCTCGGGACGGCTGCACTCACGCTGGGACGACGCATGGACTCTCCTGACAGGACGGGGCCGGAGGACAGGGGCCCCGCCGACGCCCCTCAGATAGGGCACCCCGCGGGCCCGCGCGAGGCTCGGTCCCCCCGTCCGCATTCGCCGCGCCGACGGGGCGCCCTAGATCGGATCGGAGAAGAAGAACCGGAAGACGGGAGAAGGAAACGCCCATGGACGCCGATACCCTGCGCTCGCTCCAGGCCCCGATCAAGGACCGCTACCGCAACGCCCCGGACTCGGCCGTGGTGACCCTGCGGGCCCGGGGCAGCCTCGACGACACGGCCATCGCTTGCAAGGTCGAGACCGGGCGCGCCCTCGCGGTGGCGGGCCTGCACCCGGCCACCGGCGGCTCCGGCGCCGAGCTCTGCTCGGGCGACATGCTGCTCGAAGCCCTGGTGGCCTGCGCCGGCGTGACCCTGAAGGCGGTGGCCACCGCGATCGGCGTCGCGCTCCGGTCCGGCACGGTGAGCGCCGAGGGCGACCTCGATTTCCGCGGCACCCTCGGGGTCGACAAGGCGGCGCCCGTGGGCTTCCGCGCGATCCGCCTCACCTTCGCCCTGGACACGGACGCCCCCCCGGACAAGCTCGACCAGCTCCTCAAGCTGACAGAGCGCTACTGCGTCGTGTTCCAGACCCTGAACCACAAGCCGGAGCTGGCCGTCACCCTCGCGCAGGGCTGACCGGCAGCGCCGGGTTTCGCGCCGGGGCGAATGATCCCGGGGCCGTGCTGGCGCGTTCCCCTCGACATGATGATTTTTCAATGGACGGTCGGCGTCCTTCTCGGCGCCGTGCTCCTGGCGGGGCTCGCCCGCCGGGTGGGTGCCCCTTATCCCGTCTTCCTGGCCCTGGGGGGCATCGGCCTCGCCTTCATCCCGGCCGTGCCCAACCTGGTGCTCGACCCGGAGCTGGCGCTGGCCCTCTTCCTGGCGCCCGTCCTGCTCGATGCGGGCTACGACACCTCGGTGCGGGACCTGCGCACCCACTGGCGCCCGATCGCCGGCCTCGCCTTCGGGGCGGTGGTCGCGACCACGGCCGCCGTGGCCGTGGTGGTGAAGTGGCTCGTGCCGGACATGCCCTGGGCGGCCTGCATCGTGCTCGGCGCGGTGGTGGCGCCCCCCGACGCCGTGGCCGCGCTGTCGGTGCTGCGCCACGTCTCGCTGCCCCACCGCCTCACGACGATCCTGCGCGGTGAGAGCCTCCTCAACGACGCGGGCTCGCTGATGATCTACCGCCTCGGGGTCACGGCGGCTGTCACCGGCACCTTCTCGGTGAGCCAGATCGGCCCGGCCTTCCTCGTGGGCATCCTCGGCAGCCTCGTCGCCGGGCCGGTCCTCGCCCTCCTCTACAGCGCCGCCACGCGCCCGGCCACCGACGCGCCGAGCGTCATCGTCCTGCAGTTCGTGGCCGCCTTCGGAATCTGGATCGGAGCGGAGCACATGCACCTGTCCGGGGTGCTCACCGTGGTCACCTTCGCCATCACGGTGGCGCGCATCGCGCCGGGCCACACCCCGCCGCGCACCCGCATCGTCTCCTACGCGGTCTGGGACACGGCGGTGTTCGTGCTGAACGTCCTCGCCTTCGTGCTGATCGGCCTGCAGATCGGCCCGATCCTGGAGCGCCTGACCCGGGAGCAGCAGATCTCCTACGCGCTGGTCGGCGCGGCGGTGTTCCTCACCGTGGTGGTGGTGCGCTTCCTCTGGGTCCTGCCCACGGCCCACCTCGCCCGCCTGGGAACCGACGGGACCGAGACCCGCGACCGCGGGCTCTCGGCCGGGATCGCGGTGTCCTGGGCGGGCATGCGGGGCATCGTCACCATCGCCACGGCCCTGGCCCTGCCCGACGGCGATCCGGGCTTTCCCTACCGCGACCTCATCGTGCTCACCGCGTTCTGCGTCATCATCGGCACGCTGACGATCCAGGGCCTGACCCTGCGTCTCCTGCTCGGCCGGCTCGGGTTGGAGGACAACGACCCGGTCGGGCGCGAGGTCGGGCACGGCCGCACCGAAGCCTACCGAGCCGCCCTGGAGAGCCTGGAGAATGCCGAGGATGCCCCCTCCGAAGCCTTGCGCGAGGAGTTCCGCATCGCCCTGGAGCAGGCCGAGGCCCGCGACACGGGCTTCGCCTCCGAGGCGCTGCCCGCCGATGCCGCCCGTCGGCGCGCCATCGAGGCGGCCCGCGACCGGGTGCTGGCCCTGCGCCGCTCCGGCACGATCGGCGACGACGCCTACTACGTGCTGGAGGAGGAGTTCGACTGGGCCGAGATGAATGCGACGCCCCGGGCCGAAACCTGACACGCGGGCGCCGAGTCGCATCTCGACCCCGACGCCTCAGGCCACGGGCGCTACCCGCAGGGAGAAGTGTGCGCCCTGCACGTCCGGGGCGACCGCGAGGGCGCCCCCGAGCTGGCGGGCGAGGCTGTTGATGATGCGCATGCCGAGGCTGGCGCTGCGCGCCGCCGTGGGATCGAATCCGTCCGGAAGCCCGGCGCCGTCATCCTCCACCGCGAGGATCAGGCCGGCCGCCCCGTCGGGCCGGGCCTCGACCCGGATCTCGCCCTCGCCGTCCGCGTAGGCGTACTTGATCGCGTTGGTGACGAGTTCGTTGACGAAGAGGCCGAGGGGGATCGCGAGGTCGGCGGGGATGTTCATCCGCGCCGCGCGGCAGACGAGGCGGTGGCGCGGCGCGCTCTCCTGCAGCTTGGCGCAGAGGGCCTCGAGGAAGCCCGCGACGTCGATCGCCTCGAGGCTCGGCTGGCGCCAGAGCTGGTCGTGGACCTGGGCCACCGCCTCGACCCGGGTGCGGGCATCGGCGAGGGCGCTCTTCACGTCGTCGTTGTCGGAGCCCCGGGCCTGGAGCCCGAGAAAGCCCGCCACCACCGCGAGGCTGTTCTTCACCCGGTGGCTCATTTCCCGGGATAGGAGCTCCTGGCGCTCCAGGGCCGCCTTCAGCCGTGCCTCGGCCCGCTGGCGCTCGATGGCACCGCCGACGAGGTTGGCGAACCCCTGCATGAAGGCGATGTCGGCCTCCTCGAACTGGCCCTCGCGGGTGTCGTCCACCTCCAGCACGCCGTAATTGCCGTCACGGTTGGCGATCAGCACGTTGATCGCGCGGCGGATGCCGTGGTCGGCCATCAACTTCGGCGTGCGGAAGCGCGTCTCGTTCTCGAGATGGTTCGAGATCACGGGCCGGCCGGTCTTCAGGGCATAGCCCGCCGGCGAGGCGAGGTCGGCACCGATGATGGTGGTGCCCACCGCGTCCTCGGCCCAGCCCACACCGGCACAGACGAGGAGGCAATCCTGGTGCGGTTTGTATTCCAGCGCCTTGCAGAACTGCGCCTCCATGCCCTCGGCACAGAGTTCGGTGGCGCGCTGGAGCAGGGGCAGCAGCTCGGTGGCCCGCAGGGCTTCGACCCCGAAATCGGAGAGGATCGCCTGCTGCCGCAGGCGGATCGCCAGGGCCTTCGGCGCCAGTTCGGTCATCGCTACGCTACACGTCCCGGTTTCGGCGCGGCCGGGCCGCCCGTCCGCATGGCTCCCTTGTGCGACACCCGGAGCGCTGCCCGCAAGGTCATACAGCACGGTCCGCACGAGAGTTGATGGCCCGCGCCCGGCTCAGATCTCGATCTCGGTGCCGACCTCGACCAATTGCCGGGTCGGCACGCAGAAATGCGCGCCGGTGCGCTCGGCGTTGCGCAGGAGGAAGGCGTAGATCTCCTCCCGCCAGGTCGCCATGCCGCGCTGGTCGCTCTTCGGGATGATGGTCTCGTGCCCGATGAAAACCGTCAGATCCTCGAGGCACTCTGCCGGCAGGCGCTTGGCATCCACGGCGCAGCGGAGGCCGTCGGGCACCGAGGCATCCTCCATGAAGCCGTAGCGCAGGATCACGCGGGTGATGTCGGGCGTGATCGGGATGACCTCGGCGCGCTGATCGCGAGCGACGGCCGGCTCCTCCTCGTAGCGGGCGGTCACGATGAGGATGCGCTCGTGCAGGGCGTGGCTGCGCGCGACGAAGCGGGACAGGTGCAGCGGAATGGCGCTGGTGGCGGAGGACAGGAAAGCGGCGTTGCCCGGCAGGACGATCGGCGGATCGCGCCGGAGCTGCTCCAGGAATTCGACCTCGGGCTGGCGCAGGGCGACCCGGGCCGACTCGACGAGCTGGTTTCCTTTGCGCCAGGTGAGCATCAAGAACGCCACCACGGCCGCCAGCATCAGCGGAAACCAGCCGCCCTCGAACAGCTTCACGCTGTTGGCCCCAAGGAACACGAAGTCGATCGCCAGGAAGAACCCGTTCACCGCCAGCACGGCCACGGGGTTGTAGCCCCATTTCAGCGCCACGAGGGCGGCGAGCAGGGTGGTGATCGCCATCAGGGAGGCGACGGCGATGCCGTAGGCGCCGGCCAGGGCATCCGAGGAGCCGAAGACCAGGACCGCGCTCAGGGTGGCGGCGGCGAGCAGCCAGTTCACCATCGGCACGTAGATCTGTCCGCGCTCGTGCCGGGCGGTGTGGACCACCCGCATCGGAGGCAGGAAGCCGAGCTGAATCGACTGCTGGGTGAGCGAGAAGGCCCCCGAGATGATCGATTGCGAGGCGATCACGGTGGCGACCGTGGCGAGGCCGATCAGCGGATAATGCGCCCAGTCCGGGCTGAGGCGGTAGAACGGGTTCTCGATGGCGTCGGGCTCGACCAGGAGCAGCGCGCCCTGTCCGAAATAGTGGATCACCAGGGCCGGCAGCACGAGGCCGAACCACGAGGCGCGGATCGGGCCGGCTCCGAAATGCCCGAGATCGGCATACATCGCCTCGCCGCCGGTGACCGCGAGGAAGGCCGCGCCCAGCATGGCGAAGCTGACGTGCCAGCCCGCATGCGTCAGGAATTCGACGGCTTTGAGCGGGTTGAGAGCGGTCAGGATCTGCGGCGCATGCCAGATACCGCCGAGACCGAGCAGCGCCAGCACGACGAACCAGACGAACATCACCGGGCCGAAGATGCGGCCGATGAAGGCCACGCCTCGGCTCTGGACCAGGAACAGCCCGACCAGGATCAGCACCGTGATCGGCACGACGAAGCGCGACAAGGCCGGAGCCTCGACCTTCAGGCCCTCCACCGCGCTGAGCACCGAAATCGCCGGCGTGATCGCGCCGTCGCCGTAGAGGAGCGCGGCGCCGATGAGGCCGACCACGAGGAGAAGGCCGGCCCAGGAGCCGGGCTTGGCGTTCCGGGCTCCGAGCAGCGCCAGCATGGCGACGATGCCGCCCTCGCCGCGGTTGTCGGCGCGCAGGATCAGCACGGCGTACTTGATCGAGACGATGAGGATCAGGGACCACAGGATCAGCGAGACGGCCCCCGTCACCGCAATCGGAGTCGGGGGCGCCCCGGCACTCGCGGCGCGGACCGCCTCCTTGAAGGCGTAGAGGGGGGACGTGCCGATATCGCCGTAGACGATGCCGAGCGCCCCCAGCATCACCGCCGGGCGCAGGGCCGGCCGTCCCGAACGGGATTCCTCGTGGACCACGGGCACGCTCTCCGGCAACGGCGAAGGTTCGCTCTGCCGCTCGCAGGTAGGGGCGGCTGTCCGCCCGACCAGGGGCCGGGCCACCCTCCGGCGTGAAACCCCGGGCGGGGACGTCACTCGAGCCGGACCACGACGCTGTCGCTGGCGCCCGTGGCGTCCATCACGGAGATCCGCGCGAAGCCGGCACCGTCCGGAGCCCAAGCCGATTGTCGGCGCGCGCCCCCCGCCACCGGCAGGCCGTCGACCATCCAGGTCAGGGGCGGCACGCCGCCCAGCGCCTTCAGGGCGAGACGCGCCGACGATGCGGGATCGGGCTCCGACAGGCCCAGATCGATGCGGGCGCCGTCTGGCGGGTAGGCGATCTTCAGGGCGCCCCCCAGCGCCGCCGACAGGGTCTTGGGGATGTCGCGCCGGATGTGGCGTAGGGGCGGCGGCAGGCCGGCCGTGGTGGTCACCAGGGCGTCGCGCGGCATCGGCACGGAGTCGGGCTCGCCGCCGAAACGGGCGAAGGCATCGAACAAGATCGGGGCCGCCACCACCCGGCCGACGAGGCCCGGCACGGCATTGCCGTCCGGCCGTCCGACCCAGACCGCGAGGGTGATGCGCCGGTCAAACCCCACCGCCAGGGCATCCCGGTAGCCGTAGGAGGTGCCCGTCTTGTAGGCGAACCGGCCCGCCAGGGCATTCTCGGGCGGCGGCGCACCCCGAAGAATGTCGGCGACGTACCAGGCGGCGACGGCGTCCGTGATGCGGGCTTCCTGCGGCGGCGCGCCGGCCCCTCCGCCCGACGCCTCCCCGACGCGACGGGTCAGGTTCGGTACCAGCCCCTGCCGGGCGAGTCCGGAGAACAGGCGGGCGAGGTCGGTGAGGGTGATCCCGAGGCCGCCGAGCGCCACCGGCAGGCCCGGCGCGGTGTCGCGGGGCAGGTCGATGCGGCCGCCGGCGGCCCGCAGGCGGGCGATGAAGCGGGCGGGGCCGACCCCTTCCAGCAGGTCCACCGCCGGCACGTTCAGGGAGAGCTGGAGGGCGCGTCGCGCCGTCACGCTGCCCTGGTAGCCGAGGTCGAAGTTCTCGGGGGCGTAGGCCCCGGCAAAGCGCACCGGCCGGTCGTCGAGCTGCGTCTCGGGATGCGCCAGCCCGGTCTCGAAGGCGAGCGCGTAGATGAACGGCTTGAGGGCGGAGCCCGGCGAGCGGATCGCGCCCGTCATGTCGATGGCGCCGGCGCGACTCGCATCGAGGTAGCCGGGGCTGCCGACCTGGGCCAGAACCGCGCCCGTGCGGTTGTCCAGCACCAGGATGGCGGCCGAGATCCCGGGTCCCTGGGCGGCTGCGCGCTCGGCGGCCAGGGTTTCGAGGCTCGCCTGCAGGCGGCCGTCCAGGGTGAGGCGGATCGCCTGGGCACCCGGGTCGGCGGCATGGGCCGCCTCCGCCGCGTGGGCGGCGAGCATCGGGAAGGGTTTTCGCGCGGATGGCACCGGCTCGGCGCGGGCGGCCTCCGCCTCGGCCGCCGTGACGACGCCCTGAGCGGCGGCGATGGCGAGGACCCGGTCGCGGGCGCGCCGGGCCGCCTCGGGGAAGCGGTCGGGTCGCCGGGCTTCCGGCGCCTGCGGCAGAGCCACGAGGAGCGCGCTCTCGGCGAAGGTGAGCCGGGCCGGCTCGCGGCCGAAATACGCGAGGCTGGCGGCACGCAGGCCCTCGACCGGGCCGCCATAGGGTGCGAGCGCCAGGTAGAGGTCGAGCACCCCGTCCTTGCCGAGGCGACGCTCCAGCTGCACCGCCCGCACCATCTGGCGCAGCTTGGCGGCCAGGGAGCGCTGGGCCCGCGGCTCGACGAGGCGGGCCACCTGCATCGACAGGGTCGAGCCGCCCGAGACGATGCGGCCCGCCCCCAGCCATTGCCCCGCGGCCCGGAGGGTCGCCGCCGGATCGACGCCTGGATGGCTCGCGAAGCGCCGGTCCTCGTAGGCCGTGAGCATGGCGCGGAAGCGCGGATCGACCTGGGACCCGGTCACCGGCAGACGCCAGCGCCCGTCGGCGGTGGCGAAGGGGCGCAGCAGCCGCCCGTCGCGGTCGAGCACCACCGTCGAGCGGAGCCCGGCCGGGATCAGGTCGAGGGGCGGCAGGGTTTGGATGAAGTGCCAGAGAGCGAGGGTCGGGCCGAGACCGACAACGGCAAGGGCTGCGAGCGCGAGGCGCCGAAGTCCCCGCCCCGTTCCGGGGGCACTCGGAGTTTCACGGTCACGCGCACCGCGTCCCCCCCTCCACGAGGGGGACGCGGTGCGCCATGCCGTGCGCGCCCGATCGGACCGGAGAGGAGGGTCGCGGCCCGTATCCACGGCCCTACTTCGCGCTCACCGTCATCGAACCGAACCCCGTACGCCCGAAGCGCTCCGGCCGGTACATGTCCTCGATGGTGGCGGCTGGGTGAACGTAGGTGCCGGGCGAGACCGCCCGCACGGTGTAGGCGACCCGGAAGAAGGCCGATTGCTCGGGGGTGCGCTCGTAGGCGGCCACGAAGCGGTCGTCGCGGAACTCGGTGTGCACCGGCGCCACGTCGGACTTGGCGAAGGCGAGACCGGTGAGCGCATCGGCATCGAGGAGCTTCGGGTTGTCGATCTCCAGGCCGGCGGGCAGCCGGTCGACCAGGAGGAGGCGACCGGCGCTGGCCTTGGCCTCGGTCACGGTGAGCACCACCACGAGGCGGTCGTTCTGGTGGATTCCTTGCGCGAGATCCACCGGGGCGCCGTCGAGACGGTGATAGCGTCGCTCGATGGTGTAGCCGCGCGCCTCGGCCGGCTCGGGAGCGATCGGATTGCCGCTGACGCTGACCACCGCCTGCACGGGCTGGGTGCCGGCATTGACCAGGGTGACGGGTTTCCCCTTCAGGGCGGCGGCGCGGTAGCGGCGCGCCAGAGCACCGCTCTGCGGTTTACCGTCTAGGGTGAAGCGGAGGTTGTCGGAATCCGCGCTCAGGCCCTCGGCGGCCAGCACCATCCAGGCCTCCTCCTGCGTGCTGGTCGGCCGGCCGGCGGCCCGCTCGGCCGCGATGATGGCACCGAGCGGCTTGACGCTGTCGCGGGCAAGCCCCGTCTCGGCGGCCAGCGCCAGCAAGCCCGCGCTGTCGCGCAGGCGCGAGCCGTAATCCGGCCGGTAGGCCGAGGTCGTGGAAGCCGCCTCCCGGAAACCGGCCAGCGCCGAGGCGAAGGCTTTCGCCGCCCGGCCCCGGTCCCCCAACAACGCCAGGGCCGCCGCGATCTGTCCGCGCGCGAGGGGCGTCGCGAACGCGGCCAGCTTGGTGTCGACGAGGTAGCGCAGGTCGCCCATCACCGGGCGGCCGTTGCGGGCGAGCACGTAGGCGGCGTAGGCGATGTCCATGCCGCCGTCGCCGACCTCGGTGGTGTTGGCCACCGCGTTGCGCAGGCGGTCGAGGGCATTGGCGAAGGCGGTCTGGGGCACGGCGAACCCGCGCTCCCGGGCCCGGGTCAGGAAGTCGGTGACGTAGGCGTTGAGCCAGGTGTCGCTGGCGCCATCCGTGGACCACAGGCCGAAATCGCCGGCCGCGTTCTGGCGGCCGAGCACCCGCTCGATCGCCTGGCGCACGCGCTCGTCGGCCTTGTCGAGGCCGAGCGGATCCTGACCGAGCTGATCTTGCGCCGCGAGGCGGTGGACGTAGAGGAGCGGCATCGCCCGGCTCACCGTCTGCTCGGAGCAGCCGTAGGCATAGCGGTCGAGGGACTGGAGGAGCGCCGGCACGTCGATGCCGGCGAGATTCGAGGCTGAGAGCGAGACCGTGCCGGTGCCGGGCAGGATGTCGGCAAGGAGCTCGTCGGAGAGGTGCAACGCCGCGCCGGGTTCGAGGGTCTCCACGGAGCGGCGGGCGAGCGCCCCCGTGCCGGGACCGATGGTCAGGGCGAAACTCTGGCCGACGCCCTCGGGCAGTCCGGGGCCGCTGAGCGTGAGGTCGATCCGCGACGGGCCCGGCCCGGCAGCGGTGATGGGAATGACGAGGCCCCCCCTGGCGCCCGCCTCCAGCCGCAGGGTCTTGTGCAGGGCCTCGGCACCGACCAACACCGAGCCGGTCAGGTCGAGATCCACGGTGTAGTCGCCGGCCGGCCCCTCGACATTGTCGATGGCGACGTGGACGCGCGAGCGATCGCCGACATTGAGGAAACGCGGCAGGGTGCCGGTGACGATCACGGGATCGCGGATGATCACGTCGGCCTGGGCGGCGCCCACCTTCGCGCGACTCCAGGCGGTGACCATCACCCGGCCGGTGCCGTTGAAGGACGGCAGGGGGAAGCTGACGCTGGCACGGCCGTCGGGTCCGACGGCGATCGGCCCGGAATAGAGCGCCAGCGGCGCCTGGGTCGGCGGCGAATCGGCGAGTTCGGCTGCAGCCCCGTCGCCGCCGGAGCGGATGGCGCCGAGCGTCCCCTGCATGCCGTCGATCAGGTATCCGTAGAGGTCGCGGATCTCCGGGCCGAGGGCCTTCTGGCCGAAGAAGTAGCCGAACGGGTTCGGTGCCTCGTAGCGGGTGAGGTTGAGGATGCCGACATCCACCAGCGCGACGGTGACCCGCGCCTCCTCGCCGGCTCGCAGGCCGGCGAGCTGGATCGGCAGGGTCAGGGTCTCGCGCGGACGGACCTTCGCCGGCGCGTCGAGCGTGACGCCGAGATTGCGGCTGTCCCGGTCGACCCCGAACCACGCGACACCGAGCGCACGGCCCGGCAGGCGCTTGGCCGCCTGGTCCAGGGGCCGGTAGGCGGTGGCCACGAGGTAGGCGCCCGAGCCCCACTCGGCCTTCACGGGGATGTCGATGGTGGCACCGGCGGCCGGCACGTCGACGGTGAGGAGCGCGTGCAGCTTGTCGCTGACGACGGCCAGCGTCGCCTGTCCCTTGAACGTCGGCTGCAGCCGCGCGTGCAGCGTCTCGCCGGTGGCGTAGGCCGCCTTGTCCAGGCGCAGGTCGAGGAGGTCCGGCACGTCCGCCGTCTCGCCCCCGCTCCAGCCCACTGTGAAGGTCACGCTCGCGGTGGCGGCCGGGCGACCGGGCACGCTCGCCTCCAGCCGGTAGGTGCCGTAGCTCACTGTGGCGCTGACGCGGCCCGGCGCGGCGGGGGTCAGGTCGAGACGGCCATCGGCGACGCGGCGGGTGCTGGTCACCGGCTCGTAGGACCAGCGCCCCCCCTCGCGGTACCATTGATAGTTCTTCTCGACGCGCTGGAGCGTCCAGGCTACGTTCCCCTGCGCCAGGCGCCGGCCGTCGGGAGCGGCCATGACCACGTCGAAGCCGGCGACGCCGCCCTCGGTGAGGTCGCCGGCAAAGCCCTTGCGGATGGCGAGCACCGGCGCGTCGGGCAGGATCGGCAGGGTCAGGCTGCGGCTCAGCGCCCGCCCGCCGGGCTCGCCCACCTGCAGGGTGATCTTCGCCTCGACGGGGCGCGGGGCGGCGAGCGTCTGGACCGGGACGACGAGCCGGGCCCTGCCGGCCGCATCGGTGGTGGCGCGGGCGTCGATCTCCGCCGAGGCGGCCTCCACCCGCTCGTCGTCGAGGCCGACCGAGAAGCCCTCCAGGCCCTGGATCCCGCTGCCCGCCGCCTGTTGGACCAGGACGGTACCGGAAACCTCGAGCCCGGCGCCCGGCGCGCCGTAGAGGTAGCGCGCCGCCACGTCGATCGTGGCGGGCGCACCCCTGGTCAGGCTCGGCGTCGCGCTCGAGAGCGTCACGTCGAGGCGCTCGGGGACGTAATCCTCCACGAGGAAGCTCGCCTCGCCGATGGCCGGCGCCTTGGGGTCTGTGTAGGCCGCCACCCGCCAGGTGCCGTGCTGCGCGCCGGCCAGAAGGGGCAGCGCCAGGGCGCGTCCGCCGAGGCCTGCATCCGCCACCTGGGCGCGGCGGTACTCGACGCCGTCGGGACGCTTGACCACCAGGGTCAGAAGAATTTCCGGCACGGCGGCGCCCTGTGCATCGCGCAGCAGGCCGGTGAGGTTCACGGTCTCGCCCGAGCGGTAGACCCCGCGCTCGGGAAACACGTAGGCCTCGACGGCGCCGGGCTGGGGCCGGCCCTTCACGCCGCGATCCGTGAGGTCGAAGGCCGACTGGCCGAGATCGAGGAAGCCGTAATCGTCGCCGATCTGCGCCACCACGAGGCCCGGTGCGGTGCCCCCCTCCCCGCGGGCGAGGCCCGACGCGAAGGCGGCGTGGCCTTGGCCGTCGGTCTTCGCCGTGGCCAGGACCTCGTTGTTGCGCGCCACCAGCCGGATCTCGGCACCGGTCAGCACGTCGGCCGAGGCCAGCGAGCGGGCGAAGACGTGGACGCCGTCGCGGCCCTTGAAGGCGGTGAGGCCGAGATCCGAGACCACGAACCATTGCGTCGCCTGCTGCTCGTAGCCGCCCTCCTCGTCGGTGGACGCCGTGGCTCCCGCGGGTTGGGCCACCATGATGTAGATGCCGGCTTCCAGCTTGCCGACCGCCTGGAGCACCGGGAAGGCGGTGACGGCCTCCTGGTTCAGCTCGGCCTTGGCCGTGTCGAGGACGCCCTTCCAGACGCGCCGACCCTTCTGGTCGGCGATGGTCCGCGCCGTCGTCCCGTTGAGCTGGGACAGGAAGTCCTCGGCCCGCAGCGACGGCAGCAGCCCCCGGTCACCGACGCGCAAGACCTCAACGTCGATCTTGGCCGCGTTGATCGAAACCAGAGGCACGCCGGCCTGACCGGTGCGGGGCAGGACGTAGTTGCGCCCGGTAAAGCGGACCTGGGGCGAGCGGTCCCGGACATAGATCTCGTAATCGGAAGCCTTGAGCAGGGTCTCCCCAGCGCCGGAGGGCAGCCCGGAGCGGACCACGAAGGCGTAGCGCTCGCCGTGCTTGAGCCCGTCGACGCAGATCTGCTGGCCGGTGCCAGTGACGGCGGCGTTGGCTGCGCCGGAGACGGCGATGAAGGGCGTGAAGTCGGTCTTGGCCGCGACGCCTTCCGAGAACTGGAAGCAGACGCGCGGCGCGGCAGCGTCCGAATCGACGGTGTAGTTGAGGATGCGGAAGCCGTGCTCGGCGCGAAGGCCCTCGTAGGTCGCACGCACGTCCGCGTCGTCGGCGAGCGCCAGGCTGGCGCGGTAGGCCTCGAGCGACGGGCGCCACTCCGATTCGGCGGCATAGACCTCGCCCAGCGTCGCGAGCGCCTCGGCCTCGACCGCTCCGGCACTCGCCCGCAGATAGCCCTGGTAGGCAGCGGCCCGCGCGTTGCGGCGCAGGCGCAGACGGCCTGCGTAGTCACCGGTCTGCTCGTCGCTGCCGACCGCGCTGGCGGCGCGCGCATAGGCCAGCCAGTTCGCCGGCTCGCCGGGTTCGCTCGCCACGGCGAGGCCGAGGGGCTTCAGGGCATCCGCCGGCGTCTCGGCTTCCACCAGGGCCTCGCCCTCGGCCCGCGCCTTCGCGGCGGATCGGGTATCGGACCGGGGATTCCCCACCTCGGCCTTCAGGGTCGCTTCGAGGCGGACACCGTCGCTGGCGAGGTCTTCGCGCACGAAGCTCTTGGCGGCGGACGGCCTCGGCGAGACCTTGGCAGCGGGGCGCGTCGTCGGCGACTGGGCTTGCCCTTGGGCCTGCCCCTGCGCCTGGACGGGGAGGGCCAGAAGCCCGGCGATCGTGAGGACCTGCACGAGGCCAGAGAGTCCGACCACAGATCGGGGCGAGCGCCCGTATCCGGATGATCCCGCCATGCTTCCACCCCGTTCTCTGGAGGCCGGCCCGTCGCACCGGTCCCGCGCGGAACCGTAGCACTTCGCGCATCGGCCGCAACGGCCTGGAATTCGGGCGCGGGCTCTGCCACACCGGACGGGTTCTCGCGGGGGAGACGCGACTCGGCCATGATGCGACGCGATCGGACCACCCGGGGCCTGACCGGGTTCGTGCTGGCCCTGGCGGCGAGCGCGGCCTCCGCCCAGACGCCGCCGGCACCGAGCCCCGGCGCATCGAGATCCGCCATACCGAGACCCGCCATACCGATGCCGATCCCGTCGACGCCCGCCGCATCGGCGCCCGCGCGGGCGAAGCCGGCTGCGCCCGATCCCGCCTTCGAGGCGGCACGGAGCCTGTTCGAGGCCCTGCCGGAGGCCGAGCGCAAGGGGCTGCAGGACGCCCTGGTCTGGACCGGCGACTACAACAGCCTGGTCAACGGCACGTTCGGGCGGCGCAGCTACGAGGCGCTTCAGGCGCATGCCCGACGAACCGGCGGAGCGGGGCTGCCGGACGCGGCCGGACGCGCCGCCCTCCTCAAGGAGGGGGCCGCGGCGCGCGCGGCCGCCCGATTCGCCGTGAAGCCGGACCCGGCCAGCGGCGTCGTGCTCGGCGTGCCCGAGCGCATCCTATCGAAGCGCACGCCCCAGCCCGGGGGCACCCGCTGGCAGAGCGCCGACGGGCGCATCACGCTGGAGACGAAATCCTATCCGCCCGGCGAGACCGGGCTGGAGGCGGTCTTCGCCCGCATCACCGCCCCAGGGCCCGACCGGCGGGTGACCTACAAGCTCCTGAGACCCGACTTCCTGGTGGTGACCGCCGAGACCGGGACCGGCAAATCCTACATCCGCTACGCCGCCGGCGAGGCGGGCCTGCGCGGCCTCACCCTCGGCTACGACAAGGCCCTGTCCGGGGAGGTCGACCGCCTCGCCATCGCCATCGCCAACAGCTTCGTGCCCTTCCCCGAAACGGCCCCCGCCTCGGCACCGGCTCCGGCCGCGACGGCCGTTCCGTCATCGAGCCTGCCGCCCGTCGCAGGCAGCCGGCCGGCCCCAGTCGCGACGGGCCTGGTCGTGGCGCCGGGACGGGTGCTTACCAGCGCAGCGGCGCTGGTGGACTGCCGGGCACCGGTGGTCGCGGGCCTGCCGACGCGGGCGAGCCCTGGCAGCACCGCCGATCTGATGCTGCTGGAAACGGCTCTGCTCCCCGGCCGGACGGAACGCACGCCGGCCCTGCACGCCGGCGCCCTCACCGAGGGCGAGGCCGTGGTGGCGTTGGCCGTCGATGCCGAGGGGGGCGTCGTGGTGGCGCCGGGCCGCTCCGAGCCGGGCGGGGCGCGCGTCGCCGCGCCGCTGCAGCCCGGCGCCGGCGGCGCTCCGGTTCTGAACCGCGCCGGTGCGCTCGCGGGCCTCGTCGCGACGGTTCAGAAACAGCCCCGCCTGATCGCGGGGGTCATGCCGCCTGCGAGCTACAGGCTCGTCCCGGCCGACGCGCTCGCGGCCTTCCTCGGCGCTGCGGGCTTGCGGACAGCGCCTTCGCCGAAGGCGGCCGGCACGCTGGGCGCAGCCGCCGCGACCCTGGTGGGCGCGGTGGTGGCCATCACGTGCCAGCCGTGAGCGGGGCCGTCAGATTCGTCCGGTGACGAGCAGCACGATCAAGATGATCACCAGCAGGCCGCCGAGACCGAAGCTCGGTCCGCGGTAAGCGCCGCCGCCGAGGAAGTTGCCGCCGCCAAGAACGATCAGGATCAGGACGATGAGGAGAATGGTGGTCAGGGTCATGGATGGGAACTCCGTCACGCGCCCAACCGGAATTGCTTGAGCTTGACCGTACAAACGTCGCCGTGGCGATTCCGTTCAACGGTCCGTGCGGCATAATCCCACGAAGGCGGGGTTTTTCGCCGGTTCGACGTCAGGCTCGCCACTCCGGCAGGGAATCCGATGCGGTTCCAAGCCAATCCGGCACCGGCAGGCCCCGCTCGGCCAAGAAGGCGAGGTTGAACAGCTTCGAGGCGTAGCGCGAGGCACCATCGCACAGGATGGTCACGATGGTGTGGCCCGGCCCGAGATCCCGGGCGAGCCGGATCGCCCCGGCGACGTTGATGCCCGACGATCCGCCGAGGCTGAGGCCCTCCTCCCGCATCAGCCGGAAGACAATATGGAGGGCTTCGGCGTCGGGAATCCGGAAGGAGACGTCCGGGGTGAAGCCCGCGAGGTTGCGGGTGATCCGGCCTTGGCCGATGCCCTCCGTGATCGAGGAGCCCTCCGCCCTCAGGGTACCGGTGGTGTAATGGGCGTGCAGTGCGGACCCCTCCGGGTCGGCGAGGCCGATCCGCACGCCGGGCCGCGCCGCGCGCAGAGCCTCGGCGGTCCCCGCCAGGGTGCCGCCGGTCCCGGCCGCACAGATGAAACCATCGACCGCCCCACCGGTCGCCACCAGGATCTCCGGGCCCGTGGTTTCCACGTGCGCCTGCCGGTTGGCGACGTTGTCGAACTGGTCGGCGAAGAAGGCGCCGCCCGGTTCGGTCTCGGCCAGGCGCTCGGCCAGGCGGCGCGCGGCGTGGACGTAGTTGTTCGGGTTGGCGAACGGCACCGCCGGCACCTCGACCAGGCGGGCGCCGGCCAGGCGCAGGGTTTCCTTCTTCTCGGCCGACTGCGTCTCCGGGATCACGATGACCGTGCGGTAGCCGCGCACCGCTGCGACGAGCGCCAGACCGATGCCGGTGTTGCCGGCCGTGCCCTCCACGATCGTGCCGCCGGGCCGGATGGCGCCCCGGGCCTCAGCGTCGCGCACGATGGAGAGCGCCGCCCGGTCCTTTACCGAGAGGCCGGGATTCAAGAACTCCGCCTTGCCCAGGATGGTGCAGCCGGTCTCCTCCGAGGCGCGCGCCAGGCGAATCAGAGGCGTGGCGCCGATGGCCGTGAGGATGTCCGGCAGAGGACGGTCGGGCAGGTGACGGTCAGAAGGGAGGATCATGCGCAGGATTCCGGGGGCGAGGCGGCGGACCCGGCACGTGTCAGGCGGCGAGGGCCCGATTCACCGTGGAGCGCAGGTCGGCCAGCGAGAACGGCTTCGTCAGGACGTCGGTCACGATGGCATCGAGGCCCCGCGCGCGCTCGCGCTGGTCGGCGAAGCCGGTCATCAGCAGGATCGTGAGATTGGGAAAGTCGCGCTTGGCCGCGAGCGCCAGGGCGATCCCATCCATCAGCGGCATGCGGATGTCGGTGAGCATGAGGTCGAACGCGCCATCCGCCTCGGTCAGCCGGTCGAGCCCGTCGCTGCCGTCCGTGGCCGTGACCACGGCGTGGCCGTCGATCTCGAGGCCCCGCTTGAGGAAGCCCCGCACCGTCTCTTCGTCATCCACCAGGAGGATGCGGGCCATCGTTCGTCTGTGTCTCTCTCGGGTCCGGGCGCTCAGTCACGCAAGCGCTGAGGCGCCCTGTCAAGGGATCGTCGGACACAGCAAGCCCTTTAAGGGCCAAATCGTTTCATATTCTCTGGCGCGCCAGAGAAATTCCGCGGATCGTGGGCGGGCGCGCCTCAGGTGCCGCCGAACAGGTCGGGCTCGCGGCTGTCGTAGTCGACGAGGCCGACGAAGGGCAGCTGGCGGTAGGCATGGGCGACATCCATGCCGTAGCCGACCACGAACACGTCCGGGCAGGTGAAGCCGACGAAATCCGCGTCGATGGTCACGGCCCGCTTGCCGGGCTTCTCCAGGAGCACGGCGGTGAGCACCCGCTTGGCGCCCCGCGCCATCAGCAGGTCCTTGGCGAACACGATGGTGCGGCCGGATTCGAGGATGTCGTCCACCAGGAGGACGTCGCGTCCGCGCACCTCGCTCTCCACGTCGCGCAGGATCTCGACCTGCCCCGAGGAGACCGTGGCGGTGCGGTAGCTCGACAGGTGGACGAACTCGGCCTGCGGCTCCAGCCCGACCCGGTGCAGGGCGCGCAGGAGGTCGGCGGCGAACATGAAGCTGCCCTTGAGCACAGCCACCACGAGCAGGTTCTCGGGGTTGGCGGCGGCGATGGCCGCTGCAAGTTCCTCGGTGCGCCGGGCGATGGCGGTTTCGTCGAAGAGGACGCGGACGCGTCGGGAAGCGCTGGTCATCCGCGTTCCTTATCACGGGGCCGGAGCGCTGGCACCGGCCTTCGGCATGGTCTCGCCCGCCTCGGCGGCGGCAAAATGCACGCGGACCGAGCGGCCCTGCGCCGGCGGCGCCGACAGGCTCGCGCGAAAGCGCGCGGTCTCGCTCTTCTCGAGCGCCGTGCGCGGGGGCGCGATGCGCCAGCGATAGAGCGGCTGGTCACGGCCGTCCCGGACCTCCACCTCGATCGGCGGCACCGTGGCCTCGGCGGCGACACCGACGAGATCGCCCTCCACCACGAGTTGGCCCTGCGCGCCCTCTCCCGGGCTCTGGAACGCCACGACGTCGCGGAATTCGACGCCGCGCAGGTTCACCGGGAAACCGACGCGGGCATAGAGCCCGGCGCTCTGGGGCATCGCCCGCACCACCGTGGCGCGTCCGAGAACGGCGAGGCCGAGTCCGCCCACCACGGCGAGCCCGAGGGCGGCCCCAGGCGAGGCCAGGGCCAAGCCCGTGTGCTTCGGCTTCACGGGCTTGGCCCGCGCCCGCGGGCGCGGCGTCTCGGGCGGCGATGGAACGGGCTCGGGTTCGGCGGCCAGGGCCGATTCCCAGGCATCGAGATCGGCTTGGGCCGAGGCGCGGCTCTGCGCCGCGGCGGGGCCGAGCTCGGAGGCGGCCATCATGGCGGCGGTCATCTCGGCCTCGAGGGCGGCGGAGACGTCGTCGGGGGAGATGAACCAGGTCTCGCGGCAGGCCGCGCAGCGCACCGAGCGCCCATCCGCGCCGACGCGGTCCACGTCGATCTCGTACTCGCTGGCACAGGACGGGCAGACGATCAGCATGGCGTCCGTGGGCCTCAGATCTCGATGGACGGTTGCCGACGGGGGCAAAAAGACTCAAACGGTTCTCCGCCAACACGGTTAACCGTCCGTGAAGCGGACGGCCTATAACCGGGATGCGCGGGGCCGTCGCAAAAGGGCCGACTGTGTTGGGCAGGCTTGGTCAGGCAGGCTTGGTCAGGCAGGACCTCGGTTAGGCAGGACCTTGGGGGGATCGTGGCGGATCGGGTGAACACGAAGTCGCTCCTCTCCGGAGCCGAGGAGCCGGTGGTCCAGTTCGAGAGCGTCGGCATGCGCTACGGTCTCGGGCCGGAGGTGCTGAGCGATGTCAGCTTCCAGATCGCGCCGCGCTCGTTCCAGTTCCTCACGGGGCCGTCCGGTGCGGGCAAGACCACCCTGCTGCGCCTGATCCTCCTGTCGGTGCGCCCCACCCGCGGCCTCGTCTCGGTCTTCGGCGAGGAGGTCAGCGACATCTCCAGCGAGGCGCTGACCAGCCTGCGGCGGCGCATGGGCGTGGTCTTCCAGGATTTCCGCCTGCTCGACCACCTCACCACCTACGAGAACGTCGCGCTGCCCCTGCGTGTCCAGGGGCGCTCGGAAACGAGTTACCGGGCCGAGGTCGTGGAGCTCCTGCGCTGGGTCGGTCTCGGCGAGCGCATGCACGTGCTGCCGCCCCTGCTGTCGGGCGGAGAGAAGCAGCGGGCCGCCATCGCCCGGGCGCTCATCGCCCGGCCGGAACTGCTTCTGGCCGACGAGCCCACGGGCAACGTCGACCCCGGCCTCGGCCGCCGCCTTCTGCGATTGTTCATCGAGCTCAACCGGCTGGGCACCTCGGTGCTCATCGCCACCCACGACTTCGCCCTGATGGACCTCGTCGATGCCCGGCGCTTCGTCCTCGGCGAAGGGCGCCTGACGGTCGAGGCATGATGGACGAGACCGACACTCCGTCCCCCGCGCCGGCGCACCGTGCGCCGCCCCGCACCGACGACCGGCCACCGGTGAAGCCGCCGGCGCCGCCCGAATCGCGGACCGCCCCCCTGCCCCCGACCCTGCGCCGCAATGCTCCCCTGGTGCCGACCGACTCGGCGGCGAGCCGGGCCCTGGCCGCCGTCATCGCGATCCTGACCTTCCTCGCCGCGCTCTGCGCGGGAGCGGCCGAGATCGTGGCCTCCAGCGCCGTCCAATGGCAGGACACGGTGGCCCAGGAGGTGACGATCCAGGTGCGTCCGAGCCCCGGGCGCGACATCGATGCCGACGTCGCCCGCGCCGAGGGCCTCGCCAAGGCCACCCCCGGCATCGCCGCCGTGCGGGTGTTCTCGAAGGCCGATGCCGAGCGGCTGCTCGAGCCCTGGCTCGGCAGCGGCCTCGACCTCTCGGACCTGCCGGTGCCACGGCTCGTGACCCTGAAGCTTGCCGAGACGTCCCCGGACCTCAAGCCGCTGCGCAGTTCCCTCAGCGAGGCGCTGCCCGGGGTGGCGAGCCTCGACGACCACGCCCTCTGGCTGCGCCGGCTCTCCACGGCGGCCAACACCTTCGTGGGCGTCGGGATCGGCATCGTCCTGCTGGTGCTGGTGGCGACGGGCCTCGCCGTGGTCTTCGCGACCCGCGGCGCCATGGCCGGCAACCGGGAGGTGGTGGAGGTCCTGCACTTCGTCGGCGCCAACGACGACTTCATCGCACGGGCCTTCCAGCGCCGGTTCTTCGGCCTCGGCCTGCGCGGCGGCATCATCGGCTCGGGGGCGGCCATCGCGGCCTTCGCGCTGGCCGGGCTGGTGGCGCGCAACTGGCGCTCCGGCCCGGCCGGCGAGGAGATCGAGGCCCTGTTCGGCACCTTCCATATCGGCTGGCGCGGCTACGCCGCCGTGCTCCTCATCGGCGTGATCGCATCGGTGGTGACCGGTATCGTCTCGCGTCTCACCGTGCGACGGTTCCTGGCCTGAGGGGCGTGGGCCGGCGACAGGCGCGCACGCCCTGTCACCGAAGCCGACGATCCCGTTAACCCTTCATGAACCTTTCCGGGCGGAGATACTTGCCTCGTGAACGCCCCAATCGGGGCTACTCTCTGGGGGAATGACGAGGCGGATGTCAGCCAGCGGCACCATGAGGCCCTCCGAGGCTTTCGGATGGGCCTGGACCGACGCCGCATCCCGCGCGCCCGCCCCGGCACGCCGGCAGCCGGATTCGGCCGCTCCTGGAACCAGGGCGCGGAGTGGGCTCGGCCCGACCGCCAAGGCCACCCTCGGCCTCGCGGCCACCGGCGCCGTCGCACTCTTCTGCGGCTTCCTGACATTCGTGGCCTGCCTGGAGCGGGACGAGCGCGTGCCGCAGGGTCGGGCCGACGGCATCGTGGCGCTCACGGGCGGGGCGCAGCGCATCGGCGACGCCATCGACCTCCTAGCCAACGGCTATGGCCGGCGCCTGCTGATCACCGGCGTCAACGAGCGCACCAGTCGCGACGAGATCGCCCGCCTCAACCCGACGCAGCGCCACTGGATCGACTGCTGCGTCGACCTCGACTATCGGGCGCGCAACACCATCGGCAACGCCATCGAGACCCGGCGCTGGATGCGCCAGCACCGCTTCAGCACGGTGACGGTGGTGACCTCGAACTACCACATGCCCCGCACGATGGTGGAACTCGACCACGCCCTCATGGGTGCCGACCGCGTCGTGCCTCATCCGGTGATCGCGGAGGGCTTCGATGCCGACCGCTGGTGGCATCACCCCTCCTCCGCCAAGCTGCTTGCCTCGGAATACCTGAAATTCCTCGTGGCCTGGGTCCGGACCCGCTTCGAGCACGATCCGGAGCGTTCACGGGCCGCCATCCTGATCGGACGCGGCAAGCCGATCAAGATGGTCGCCGAACCGCTGCTGCTGCGCGGGCAGGAATAGGTCGAGCCCCGCCTGGAGCCCGAGGCCTCACAACCCCTTGCACTGGCTCCGGATCATCCCGGCGAATTCCTTCTCGGATATCTGGACCTGGTTGAGACGATCCGTGCGCTCGGCCCCCGAGAGGCAGCGGCCATAGACGCTGGCCACTCGGCGCATGGTCTCCACGTGCCGGCGCCAGACGCGACACTGGTCGGCCGCCTCGCTGCCGGCCTGTTCGAGCTGGTCGATCGCCTGTCGCTGCATGGAATTCGCTACGAGGACATCGCGGGCGCAAGCGGTATCGGTGGCGCCACGCTGTTGTGCGCGGGCAGGCGCGGCGGCGAGCAGGAGCGCGACCACCACGGGCGCGCAGGGCAGGATCCGCATGATCATGCGGCCTGCGAGGCCGAGGTGTGGGTGAGCAGCGCGTAGAGGGCACTGGCGTCGCGGGCGGCGCGGATGCGCTCGAGGATGCCGGGCTCGCGCAGGAGGCGTGCGACCTGGGCCAGGGCCTTCAGGTGGTCGGCACCGGCGCCCTCGGGCGCCAGGAGCAGGAAGGCGATGTCGACGGGTTGGCCGTCGAGGGCATCGAAATCCACCGGCTTCTCCAGCCGGGCGACGAGGCCGAACAGCCGGTCGAGGCCGGGCAGCTTGCCATGCGGGATGGCGACGCCGTCGCCGATGCCGGTGGACCCCAGGCGCTCGCGCTGCAGCAGGGTCTCGAACACCTCGCGCTCGTCCAGGGCCGAAAGCTGACGCACAGCGTGCGCGCTGAGCTCCTGCAGCATCGATTTCTTGGCGCGGACACGCAGGGACGGCACCACGGAATCCGGAGAGAGGAATTCCAGCACTGGCATGAAGGACCGTCGCCCCGTCGGCGGCGGCCGATCCGGCCGCCACTCCATGAAAGGTCGGGCCACCCAGGCGGCCCTTGAACTCAATCGAGCGGGTTCAGGCTCTGTTCCCGACCCGCGCCTACGAGGCTGTCTCGGCCGGATCGACCCAGCCGATGGCCCCGTCCGTGCGGCGGTATACGACGTTGATGCGTCCGGTGCCAGCGTGAACGAACACGATGACCGGCGCGCCCGTGAGGTCGAGGGCGGTGACCGCCTCGCTGACCGAGTGGCGCTTCAGGGTCTTG
Organism: Methylobacterium sp. 001424705; assembly: GCF_059816145.1. NCBI lineage: Bacteria > Pseudomonadati > Pseudomonadota > Alphaproteobacteria > Hyphomicrobiales > Methylobacteriaceae > Methylobacterium > Methylobacterium sp. 001424705. Next base: position 107,760 of record NZ_JCBANU010000014.1, read on the forward strand.
GTGCTCTCCGCCACCACCGGCGGGTGCGCCGCCTCCCCGTCGTCGCCATCCTCGTCGAGGTCGATGGCGTCGGCCTCGCTCGGGGCGGCGAACACCGCGTAGGCCGCTTGCACCGTCGCGCCGTCATGGCCGGCCGCGCCATGGTCCTTCAGCCTGTGCTTGTAGCGCCGAAGGCGCTTTTCCAGGCGGTCCGCCGTCTGCTCGAAGCTCGCATGGGCGTCGTGGGCGGCGCCGGAGGCCTCCAGGGTCAGGCCGGAGACGAGGTGGAGCACGCAATCGGTGCGGTAGGCGGTCCCGTCCCGCCGGAGGGTGACGTGGCCGGAGCAGGTCCCGCTCATGTGGCTGTCGAGATATTTCGAGAGCGTGGCAGCCATTCGCTCCTCGACCCGCCCCCGAAGAGCTTCGCCAAGGTCCAGGCCGTGGCCCGTCACGCGCAATGACCCCATGATCCCTCCGATTTTCGTTGTGGACACGCCCTGGGTAAGGCGCAACCTGAGTTAAGGAGCCTCTCTCGGAGAAGTCAACGCGAGGCCGGGCCGAGGCCTTGTCCCGGCCGCCGATCCGTCATTCGCAGCCCGGCCCCTGGCCTCGCGCGAGCCCCTGGGGCTGCGGAAGGCGGGCCGCTGTGCATCTTGCCGGCCCGCCCCGTTCGTCGCCGAAGGGGACGCCCCGCCGAGGGGTCTCACCGCCCCGCATAGGCGAAATGCTCGCGACGGCGCTCGATCGAGGAGGGAATGCGCAGGGATTCCCGGTACTTGGCGACGGTGCGGCGTGCGATGTCGATGCCCTCGTCACGCAGGCGCTGCACCAGGGCGTCGTCGGAGAGCACGTCGCTCGGCGCCTCGCCGTCGACGAGCTGCTTGATGCGGTGGCGGACGGCCTCGGACGAATGCGAGGCGGTGCCGGCGGCGCCCGGGATCGCGGCGGTGAAGAAGTACTTCATCTCCAGCGTGCCGCGGCTGGTGCCGATCGACTTGTTCGAGGTGACCCGCGAGACGGTGGATTCATGCATGCCGATCGCCTCGGCCACGGTCTTCAGGTTGAGCGGGCGCAGGTGAGCGACGCCGTGCAGGAAGAAGGCGTCCTGCTGGCGCACGATCTCGGAGGCGACCTTGAGGATAGTGCGGGCCCGCTGCTCCAGGCTGCGGGTGAGCCAATTGGCGGTCTGCAGGCATTCCGACAGGAAGGCCTTGTCGCCCTCGGCCGCCGCGCCGCGGGAGACGCGGGCATAGTAGCTCTGATTGACCAGCACCCGCGGCAGGGCCTCGGCGTTGAGCTCCACCAGCCACGAGCCGTCGGGCGCCGCGCGCACGAACACGTCGGGGATCAGCACCTCGACGGCCCGGGTTCCGAAGGCGCGGCCGGGTTTCGGATCGAGCCGGCGCAGCTCGGCCAGCATGTCGACGAGATCCTCGTCGTCGACGCCGCAGAGCCGGCGCAGCGCCGCGAAATCGCGCTTGGCCACGAGGTCGAGGCGCGACACCAGGGCCTGCATGGCCGGATCGAACCGGTCTCGGTCGCGCAGCTGCAGGGCGAGGCACTCGGCGAGGTCGCGCGCGGCGATGCCGGCGGGCTCGAAGCTCTGGACAAGCTTCAGCACCCGGGCGACCCGGTCGAGGGAGGCGCCGAGGCGCTCGGCCACCGCGTCGATCGATTCGCGCAGGTAACCGGCATCGTCGACGGCATCGATGAGGAAGCCGCCGATCAGCCGGTCCAGGGGATCGCGGGTGGCGAGGTCGAGCTGGGCGCCGAGATGCTCGCGCAGGGAAACCTCGGCGGTGAGGCTCGCCTCGAAGTCCGGGGCCTCGCCGTCGAAGCTGCCGCCGGTATTGCCGTAGGGCGCCGGCGTCAGCGAGAGCATGTCCCCGGAAGCCGCCTCGCGGGCATGGGTCGGGTTCTCGTCCGAGTACACGTTGTCGAGGCGCGTGTCGAGGGCGCTCTCCATGTCGGCGCCGCTCGCCGTCAGCGTGGTGGCGATCCAGGGCTCGTCGCTCCCGCCGTAGTCGCCCCCCTCGCCGTCCCCGTCGCGATCGACCGAGGATTCGGAAGGTGTCTCGGCCGGCGCGCGTTCGATCTCGCTCTCGCCGTCGGCGCGCTCCAGCAACGGATTGCGCTCGAGTTCGGCATCGACGTAGGCGGCGAGGTCGAGCTGGGAGAGCTGGAGGAGCTTGATCGCCTGGAGAAGCTGAGGCGTCATCACCAGGGCTTGGCCCTGGCGCATTTCCAGCCGTTGCAGCAGACTCATGGTTGTCGCCCCGGGTGAGTCGCACCTCGGACCAGCGGCCCACGTCGCCGTGAACCGAACCTCGGCACAAATCTTGCTTCCTGTCGTCTGCCCCCAGGTCTAACGCCAACCCGATCCCGCGTCAAAGCGTGGCGGACCGGGCTTGCACGCAAATTGAGCAGGCCATGAAAGCAGCACGGGGGCGGGCACTCCAGCGGAGACCCCTGCGTCGCATCTTGGACGCTAACAAAAGCTTGGAAAATCAGCCGAAATTCCCGCATTGCACCATTGGCGTGCGGTTCGGATCGTCCTGGACGCCGGCTGAAAAAATCCTTGGGCTGTGACCCGGATGCAGAGCTGACGCTGCAGGGTTCGGACGAGACCGGCCCCTAGAGGCGGAAATCCTCGCCGAGATAGAGGCGGCGGGCCTCCGGATTGGCCACGATCTCCTCGGGCGTTCCCTCGGTGAGGATGCGACCCGAATGGGCGATGTAGGCGCGATCGATGAGCCCAAGGGTCTCGCGCACGTTGTGGTCGGTGATGAGCACGCCGATCCCGCGCTGCTTCAGGTGCTTCACCAGGTCTTGGATGTCGCCGACCGCGATGGGGTCGATCCCCGCGAAGGGCTCGTCGAGAAGCATGAAGCTCGGCGAGGAAGCGAGCGCCCGGGCGATCTCGCAGCGACGGCGCTCGCCTCCGGAGAGGGCGATGGACGGCGACTTGCGCAGGCGCGCGATATCGAACTCCTCGAGCAGCGATTCGAGCTTGCGGGCGCGCTCCTTGCGGTCGGGCTCGGCCACCTCGAGCACCGCACGGATGTTGTCCTCCACGGTGAGGCCACGGAAGATCGAGGCCTCCTGCGGCAGGTAGCCGATGCCGAGGCGGGCCCGCTGGTACATCGGCAGTTGGGTGATCGGCAGGCCGTCGAGGGTGATGGTCCCGCGATCGGCCGTGACGAGGCCGGTGATCATGTAGAAGATGGTGGTCTTGCCGGCGCCGTTGGGGCCGAGGAGACCGACCGCCTCGCCGTTGCGCACAGTGAGGCCGGCCTCGTGCACAACGGTGCGGGCGCCGTAACTCTTGCGCAGGCCGCGCACGCAGAGGATGCCCGGCCCGCCGCCCTCCTCGACGATGGCGGCCGCCTCGGCCGCGTGACGACGGGCGCGCCCTCCGAACAACCGCCGGAGCAGGGAGGGCGCAGGCGGCGCGCCGGCACGATCGGAGGAGCGCTCCGCCAGGGCGGGCGCCGGCGCTGCGGCACTCAATTCGTCTGGGCCCGGGTCTTGCCGGCAGGCTTCTCGGCGGAGGCTTCGGTGGGATTGTCCGCTGCGGGCTTGTCGGCCGGCGGCTTGGACGCGCGTCCGGCGATGGACGCCGGCGTGCAGCCCTTGCCCTTGGCCCCGTCCTCCTTCTGCGGCACGAGGAGGGCGGAGACGCGCCCGCCCGCCACCGGGTCCATGTTCGCCCGGCCGGTGTTCATGTCGTAGACGAGGCGGGAGCCGCGGGTGACGTTCTGGCACTGGCTCAGGATGACGTTGCCGGTGACCACGATGCGCTTGGCCTCCTGATCGAACACGGCGTTGTCGCCGGTGGCGATCTGGTCCTTCTGCACCACGGTCACCGGGCCGGCACATTCCACGCGCTGGATGCCGTTCTCGTTCAGGCCGGCGGCCCGCTCCGCCTGGCTGGCCGGCTCGCCGCCCGCCGCTGGCTCTTTCTTGTCCTTGCCGCGCTTGTAGCGCACCGTCATGCTGGAGCAGCGGATCGTGCTGTCGCCCTGCACGGCGACGACGTTGCCGGCGAAGACGGCCTTGTTCTCGCGGTCGAACACGTCGAGACGATCGGCGTCGATCTTGATCGGCTCCTTGCCGCCGCCGCCGAGGTTGCCCAGGGGCGAAGCGGCCTTCTCCTTGCGCGGGGCCGCGGGCGCGGTCTGTGCCGCGGCGGGCCCGGCCGCGATCACGCTCGCCAGCGCGAGCACGAGGGCCGTCAGGCACCGATGCGGGACGACGTCCTTCACCGTGGGCCGCGTCACCGGCGGCGCTCCCCGTCCTCGGGCTCGGCCGCCGTGGTCCGGATGCGCGTCGGCTTGTCGGTCAGCCCGGCGACCTGAGCCTTGTCGGCCCCGGCCTCGGACTTGTCCTGCGGATCCCCTCCCGACGGATCCCGACCGTGCAGGACCGTATGGACGTTGCCGACGAAGGAGATGACGTGGCCGCTGTCGATCACCTCCAAGGTGTCGGCCACGATGGTGCCGCTCGGCATGGAGACGGCGACGGTCTCGCTCGACCGGACGCTGCCGGCCTTGAAGTCGACGGCGGCCGTCTTCAGGCGGACCTCCTCCCCCTTGTCCGTCCAGAGCCGGATGTCGCGGTCGAGGTTCAGGGATTCGCGCGCGGAATCGAACACGCCGGAGGCGGCTTCGAGGTGGACGAGGCCGCCCTTGTCGTCGGTGTTGAGCTGGCCCTTCATGGCCTGCAATTCGATCACGCTCGGCTTGCGAACGTCCTGGAAAGCGGCGATGGCGGTGACCTCGTAGCCCCGGTCGCCCTTCCGAAAGCCGGACAGGCGGGGATTCTCCATCTTCACCCTGCTGCCCGACAGGCTGAGCTGGCCCACCGACACGTCGGGGAGGCCGGCTCCGAAGGGATTGAACAGGGTCACGACCGCGAGTGCGATGACGGCGGTTCCGGCGGCGAGGGGGATCAGCCGGCGCAGGGCGCGCACGTGGCTGCTGTGGTTGCGCGCCCGCGCATGGGCGCGGGTCCGGCGTGCATCGACGCGGCCGTCGCTCGTCTGCCCCGTCTCGATCGCCGCGCCCAGGTGCATGATCTTTCCAACATCGTGCCCCGGCGGCGTCGGCGCACGCGAGGAGCGCGCCACGGCTGGGTCGACCGCCGGATGGCCGGGGGCAGTGGCGAAGTTATGACGGGAAGCTTGAGAAAGCATCAAGCCTCCGGTTCACCCGAGGGCGGAATGGCGCAGGCGCGGGCGCGGGGATGTGCGACGGCGCACGGAGGCCGGGGACAGGAAGGCTGGCGTGACGGGGGCCCATGCGAGGGAGGCCGCCCCTAGGCATGCGCGAAGATGTCGGTGTCCGGCCAGCCGGCGAGGTCGAGCCGGGCGCGGGTCGGAAGGAAGTCGAAGCAGTTCCGCGCGAGATCCGTGCGGCCCTCCCGCTCCAGCATCGCGTCGAGCCGCGCGCGCGCGGCGTGCAGGTAGAGCACATCGGAGGCGGCGTAATCGACCTGGGCTTGGCTCAGGGTATCGGCGCCCCAATCCGAGGATTGCTGCTGCTTGGAAAGGTCGATGCCCACGAGTTCCCGGACCACGTCCTTCAGCCCGTGCCGGTCGGTGTAGGTGCGAGCCAGCTTCGAGGCCACCTTGGTGCAGTAGACCGGCGCCGGCATGACCCCAAGGCCCTGGAACAGCACCGCGAGGTCGAAGCGCGCGAAGTGGAAGATCTTCAGGGTGGCCGGATCGGCCAGCACGCGCATCAGCGTCTCGGGAGCCGGTCCGCCAGGGATGATCTGGAGCACGTCGGCAGCGCCGTCGCCACGCGAGATCTGCACGACGCAGAGGCGGTCGCGATGCGGGTTGAGCCCGAGGGTCTCGGTGTCGATGGCGATGGCCGGGCCGGCGACGTAATCGGCGGGCAGGTCGCCGCGATGCAGGCGGATGGCGGGGGGCGGCGGCATGGACGGGGAGTTTTCGCGCTGGGATCGACGACGGGCCACGAACGGCGTTTCTCGTGTGATCCCCGGCGCCTATCACCCGGCACGGACCCCCGCAAGGGTGGCAGACCGCGCGGCGCGCAGGGACACCCCGCGCGCCGCGCCAGACCTTACATGTCCATTTGGCCAGCCTCACTTCTGCTTGGCGATGACCTTGTCCTTGATGCCGTCATAGGCGTTCTGCGGGATGATTTTCTTGGACAGAAGCTCGTCCTTGCCTCGATAGGGGCGCCCCTTGATGATCGCGGCGGCGCGGGCGGCACCGATGCCCGGCAGGGCGTCGAGCTCGGCGGCGGTGGCGCTGTTGATGTCGACCAGGGCCGTCTTCGCGGCCGGCTCGACCGTCGGCGCCTTGGGCGCCGCGGGCGCGGTCGGCGCCACGGTCTTGGGAGCCGTCGAGGGCGTGGGGGCGGCCGGGCTTGGCGCCTGGGCCAGGGCGGGGCCGGCGGCGAGGCAGGTCAGAACGGCGAGGGTACGCAGCAGGGATGAGGACATGGATGTCTCCCGAAAGCATCGCCCTCCGCGTAATGCGGCGGCGAGCCTGTCCCCTAGGTAGAAGTTCCAACTTGAACCGCAGATTAAAGTCCTCGCGCGTCTCCGCGCCGGGATTGATGCCGTGCGGCGGGGAGCGAATCCTCCGCGGGTCCAGGGCGGGATCCTGGACGGCACGGCGAGGGCCGGGGATCCTTGCCGCGCCGAGGCCCGATCCGCGCCGGACCTGTCGGCCCCGCCTCTTCGAACCTCCTGCGCGGGACACTCTAGCCAGAACCTGCGGGTGGCGTTATAGAGCCGCCAGCGAATCTCCGTTTGACCGCGGTACCGAGGCGGCCTTCCCCTGGAAGTCGCGCCCACGGTGCCTTTTTTGCCGTAGCAGGACTCTTCCGATGGCCGTTCCGAAGCGAAAGACCTCCCCCTCGCGTCGCGGCATGCGCCGCTCCGCCGACGCTCTCAAGGCCCCGACCTACGTCACCGACAAGGATTCGGGCGAGCTGCGTCGTCCCCACCACATCGATCTCAAGACCGGCATGTACCGGGGCCGCCAGGTCCTCAAGGTGAAGTCGACCGAGGCCTGAGTCCTCGCGGGGGCGCCGTATGGCCGCCCCGGACGGCACCGCACGCCCGAGATTCCGAGCCGAGGCCCCGCAGGGGCCCGGCTTTTTTCGTTGGCCGATCGCCACCATCCGAGGGTGATGTCAGCGTCCGTCAGGCGCGGCGCGCAGCCTCGGCGTAGCGCGCCGCGGCCGAGCGCGTGCGCTCGATGCGGGACGGCCGCAGGGTTGGCTCGGTGCTGACGATGAGCTGGGCCAGGAAGCCGGACAGGGGACGGGCCGGAACCGGCCGAAACCCGGACGCCCCGCCGCCGGAAATGACCACGAGGTCATGGCGCGCGAGGGGAACCGCTTCAGGCAGTGCGCCTCCCGGGTCGTCCCGCTCCGTCTCGGCACGCTCCATGCCCCCGCTCCCCGCGCCCGGATGGCCCGTGGGAACAGAATTGGCCCGCGTTAACGGTTCGTCAACCTTTGATCCGGCGCCTCTCGCGCAGCAAGGTTACCCGTTGAGGGTCTCGGGCGATTCCCGCACACGGGAGATTTCCACCGACGCCGCGGGCCTACTTCTTGGCCAGGTCCTCAAGGCGGGACTGCATCTCGGCCATCTGGCGCTTGAGGTCGTCGAGGTCGCTTCCGGCCGGGCCGTGCTGGACCGGGGCGGGAACGCCGGCGGACTTGCCCGCCGAGGAGGGATGCGCCCCCATGCCGGAGAGCGGGCCGGTGCCGAAGGTGGTGAACATCTTCATTGCGTCGCCGAAGAAGCTCATGTTCGCCCGGACCTGCTCCTCCATCGCACTCTGGAACGCGGTGGGCGCGAAGCTCTGCGTCATCTTCTCGCGCAGGCCCTCCTGGTCCCGGGCGAAGTTCGCCATCGAGAATTCCAGGAAGCTCGGAACCATGGTGCGCATGCTGTCACCGTAGAAGCGGATCAGCTGGCGCAGGAAAGCCACCGGCAGCAGGTTGTCCTCGCCGGCCTTGTTCTCCTGCTCGAAGATGATCTGCGTCAGCACCGACCGGGTGATGTCGTCGCCCGAGCGCGCGTCGTAGACGAGGAAGTCCTCGCCGTTCTGCACCATCGTCGCCAAGTCCTCGAGGGTGACGTAGGTCGACGTCCCGGTGTGATAGAGGCGCCGGTTGGCGTATTTCTTGATGACGGTGTGGGTGGACTTACCGTTATCCGCCATTTCTGGGGGCCTCTCCCGGCGCGTTCGTAGCCGCGCGATCTTCTTACCGCGGCGCCAAGGACCGCTGCTCGATCCCGCGCCGCACAAGTGCACCTTAAGACGTTCCCGTGCCGACGAAAACAGCAATTTATCGCCCATCCCGCGGAATACCACGCAAGGGAGAGCGTCCTGTCACGGGCGGGGCCGCAAACAACCTTCGGATGCCTTGACTTCGCAGGGTCGACGGCTTTCATCCGAGGGAACGGCACAAAGGCGCCCACGCTCGATTGCATTCAGAGCGTCAAGGGAGCGCCCGCCGGAATGAGGAGAACGTCACCATGGCAGCAGAAGATATCGTCATCGTCGGTGCGGCGCGCACCGCGGTGGGTTCGTTCGGCGGCGTATTCAACACCGTCCCCGCGCACGATCTCGGCGCCGTGGCGATCAAGGCCGCCCTCGAGCGCGCCGGCGTCCCGGCCGACGACGTGGACGAGGTGATCTTCGGCCAGGTCCTCACCGCCGGCGCCGGCCAGAACCCCGCCCGCCAAGCCGCCATCAAGGCTGGCATCCCCGAGAAGGCCACCGCCTGGGGCGTCAATCAGGTCTGCGGCTCGGGCCTGCGCACGGTCGCCATCGGCATGCAGCAGATTGCCAACGGCGACGCCACCGTGATCGTGGCCGGCGGCCAGGAATCGATGTCGCTCTCCCCCCACGCGCAGTACCTGCGCGGCGGCCAGAAGATGGGCGACGTCAAGCTCGTCGACACCATGATCAAGGACGGCCTCTGGGACGCCTTCAACGGCTACCACATGGGCCAGACGGCCGAGAACGTGGCGCAGGCCTTCCAGCTGACCCGCGAGCAGCAGGACCAGTTCGCCACCGCCTCGCAGAACAAGGCCGAGGCCGCCCGCAAGGAGGGCCGCTTCAAGGAGGAGATCGCCGCCGTCACCGTGCCGGGCCGCAAGGGCGACGTCGTGGTCGATACCGACGAGTACATCCGCGACGGTGCCACCGTCGAGGCCATGGCCAAGCTCAAGCCCGCCTTCGCCAAGGACGGCACCGTCACCGCCGCCAACGCCTCCGGCCTCAACGACGGCGCGGCCGCCATCGTGCTGATGTCGGCTTCCGAGGCCGAGCGCCGGGGCATCAAGCCCCTGGCCCGGATCGTCTCCTGGGCCACGGCCGGCGTCGACCCCAAGGTGATGGGCACCGGCCCGATCCCGGCCTCGCGCAAGGCCCTGGACAAGGCTGGCTGGAAGGCTTCCGACCTCGACCTGATCGAGGCCAACGAGGCCTTCGCCGCCCAGGCGCTCGCCGTGAACAAGGACATGGGCTGGGACACCGACAAGGTGAACGTCAATGGCGGCGCCATCGCCATCGGCCACCCGATCGGGGCCTCGGGCGCCCGCGTCCTCGTCACCCTCCTGCACGAGCTGAAGCGCCGTGACGCCAAGCGCGGCCTCGCCACCCTGTGCATCGGCGGCGGCATGGGCGTCGCCCTCTGCGTCGAGCGCGTCTGAGCCCGAGCCTTGAGGGGCGCCGCATGAATTCTTGACGGCGCCGCAAATTTAAATCGGTCGCGCCCGACGTGGACCCTCCGCTAAAGCGCGACCGGTCAAAGACAATCACAAGAAACCAGATCTCGGAGGAAACCATGGCTCAGGAACGCGTCGCCCTCGTCACCGGCGGCACCCGCGGCATCGGCGCCGCCATCGCGAAGGGCCTGAAGGCCAAGGGCTACAAGGTCGCGGCCAATTACGGTGGCAACGACGAGGCGGCCAATGCCTTCAAGGACGAGACCGGCATCCCGGTCTTCAAGTTCGACGTCGGCGACTACGCGGCCTGCGAGGCCGGCATCAAGGCGGTCGAGGCCGAGGTCGGCCCGGTCGACATCCTGGTCAACAATGCCGGCATCACCCGTGACGGCCTGTTCCACAAGATGACCTTCGAGAAGTGGCAGGCGGTCATCAAGACCAACCTCGACTCCGCCTTCACGGTCACCCGGCCGGTGATCGAGGGCATGCGCAACCGGGGCTTCGGCCGCATCATCCTGATCTCGTCGATCAACGGCCAGAAGGGCCAGGTCGGCCAGACCAACTACTCGGCCGCCAAGGCCGGCGTGATCGGCTTCGCCAAGGCCCTGGCCCAGGAGAGCGCCTCCAAGGGCATCACCGTCAACGTGATCGCGCCGGGCTACATCGCCACCGACATGGTCATGGCGGTGCCGGAGGAGGTGCGCAACAAGATCATCTCGACGATCCCGGTGGGTCGCCTCGGTGAGGCTGAGGAGATCGCCCGCGCGGTGGAGTATCTCGCCGCCGACGATTCCGGCTTCATCACCGGCTCGACCCTGACGATCAACGGCGCCCAGTACATCGCCTGATCTCTAGAACCAGCGAGGGCGGCGCGCGTCGCCCCCGCTGCGGCGGGATTGGGTCCCTCTCGGGGGATACCGCTCCATCCGAGGATGCGCTTCAGCCCATGCAGGCGTCCTCGCGCTTCTTGAACGACTCGGATTTCGGTTCGTGCTCGGCCGGCCGGCCGCGACCGATGACGCCGTCTGCCCGCGCCCGCAGGTAGACGTAGATGTCGTCGATGTAGCACATCACGTTCCGGTTGTCGCCGAAGGCCGGCATCACTAGCTGCTGCGCGGAATTGACGTCCTTCTTGCCGCCCGCGACGATCCCTACGAAGGTCGCGTAATCGTCGCGCTTCAGGGCCTCGACCAGCGATGGCGCATAGGTCGAACCGGCCCCGTCGGGGCCGTGGCAGACGATGCAGTTGGCATTGTAGCGCACGTAACCGGACATGGCCGGCCAATCGACCATCTTGCCGCCCTGGGTCACGTGGTAGGTCGGCGTGCCGTCCTTGTCGACGTAACTTCCGTCGTCGACCTTGGCCGGTTGGGTCGGCCCCTCGCTCTTCAGGGTCGGATCGGGCGCGGGCGGGGTCGGATCCGCCCGGCCGGGACTGGCACCGAGGACGAGCAGGGTCGAGGCGAACAGCGTAGCAGTGGACGAACGGGACCGACGCATCCTGAAGACTCCGGGTCTGGGGCGACGAGGGTAGAAACGCCCTGAAACAACCGTCCGCAAGGGAAAACATTCTCCAGTTGTGAGATCATGCGCGCTAGCGCCTCGCCATCGGGTGCGTCGCGCCGCGGTACGGTCCGGATCGCCCCTGGTCCGCGCGTCGGTGCGCCTCGTGTCGGATCCGGGATCGTCCCCGGTTGCCATCCGGCGGGTCTCCATGGGACAGGAGCCCCCTGCCATCCGCTTCGGTCCTCCCATGCCCACCCCGACCCTCCTCGGTTTCGGCGCGATCCTGCTGTGGTCGCAACTCGCGCTGCTGACCGCATTGTCCGGCGCGATACCCCCGTTCCAGCTCGCCGCCATGACCTTCGCGGTGGGCGGCCTGATGGGCTGCACGAGCTGGCCCCTGAGGCGCGAGGGGCTCCGAACCCTGCGCCAGCCCTGGCCGGTCTGGCTCCTCGGCGTCGGCGGCCTGTTCGGATACCACGCCCTGTACTTCGCCGCCCTGCGCCTCGCCCCACCGGCGGAGGCGGGCCTGCTCAATTATCTTTGGCCCCTCCTGATCGTGCTGCTGTCGGCCCGGCTTCCCGGGGCGGCGGGCCTGCACGCCGGCCATCTCGGCGGGGCCGCCCTCGGACTCGCTGGCGTCATGGTGCTGTTCGCCGGCCGCGGCGGGATCGACTTCGCCGCCGGAGCCCTGCCCGGCTATCTCGCGGCCCTGGCGGCCGCCTTCGTCTGGTCGGGCTATTCCGTGCTCTCGTCCCGGGTCGGGGCGGTGCCGACCGATGCGGTGGCGGGCTTCTGCCTCGCCACAGCGGCTCTTAGCTTCGCCTGCCATCGCGCCTTCGAGACGACGCTGTGGCCGGCGGGCACGGTGCAGTGGGGGGCGGTCGTCGCCCTCGGCCTGGGGCCGGTAGGCGCCGCGTTCTATCTTTGGGACATTGGGGTGAAGCGGGGCGACCTGCGCCTTCTCGGGGTCGCGGCCTACGCCGCCCCGATCCTGTCGACCCTGACCCTGGTGCTCGCCGGCTATGCCGAGCCGAGCCCGGCCCTGGCGTTCGCCTGCCTCCTCATCGTCCTCGGCGCCGGGGTGGCGGTGCGGGCCTCCCGGGCCGGGACGCGCGAGCGCCTCCGCAACAGGACCTGAACCTCACGACCTGGGCATCGGGCGCCAGTCCGGCGGCGCCATCTCGAAGCCGGCGAATTCGAAGGCCGGTGAGACCGTGCAGCCCACCAGCGTCCAGGCCCCGAGGCTGGTGGCGGTCTGCCAGTGGCCGGCCGGGACGACGATCTGCGGCTGCTGACCCCGCGCGAGGTCGGGGCCGAGATAGGCCGCGCTGGCATCGTGACCGTTGGGGCTCACCGTCAGGACGAGGGGGGCGCCCGCGTGCCAGTGCCAGATCTCGGCCGCATCCACCCGGTGCCATTCGGAGACCTCACCGAGATCGAGGAGGTAGTAGATCGCGCTGCCCACCGAGCGCCCCTCGACGGTGCGGGGATCCCGGAAGGTCTCGCGATAATGCCCGCCCTCCGGGTGCGGCGCGAGGCCGAGGCGGGCGATCACCTCGGCGGCGGTCGGTCCCTGGGATCCGGCACTCATGGGCGAACTCCTGCAGATGGCGTCACTCGATGGCACCCTGCGGCAGGCTGAGGCCGGGGGGGGCCTTGGCGCCGGACGATCCGCTCCCCGACTCCTTGGCCACCTTCGGCCGGACCTTCTTGACCGGGGTCTTGCTCGGCTTGGCCGCCTCGTTCCCGGCGGCCACCGGCGCACGCGTCACGGCTGGAGCCTCCCCGCATTCCCGAAACCCGAGCTGCGCCAGACTCTTTCCGGTGTCGGAGACGATGTTGAGCGTGTCGGGCAGGGGCGCCGGCACGGCATCCCAGCGGACCGGGGCGCCGAGCAGCGCCCCGAGGGCTGCCGGGCTGCCGCCGCGCCGCAGGGCGAACAGGTCGGGGCCGTATGCCGTGGCGGCCTTGCCGGCGATGACGACCTCCAGGACCCGGGTCGTCTCCGGCGTGAGCGGGCGCAGCGGATTCTCGACGACGACGGCCCCCGTGCGGGTCACCCAGACCACAAAGTCCTTCTGTCCCTCGTAGACCGCCGCCCGGGCCTCGCACTGCACGGTCAGGCCGGGCAGGTTGGCCGCTGGCATCGGCGCGGGAGCGGCGACGGGCGCGGGCGCCGGGTCGGTGGGGGTGGTCGCGGGGGCCTCGGCCGCCGGTTTCACCGCAGGTTTGGGCGCGGGCTTGGGTTTGGGCTTCGGGGCGACCCGGCGCGGGGTCGGCGCCGCGGCCGGCCGCTCGGTTTCGGGAGCCGGCTCGGACACCTGAGCCTGGGCCGCTCCCGCCACGATCAGGGCAACCAGGGACAGGGAGGCCAGCGACAGGAAGGCCGCGGGCTGGAGGGTCGGCCACCGGCGCGTGCGGGAGCACACCATCAGCGAAGCTCTCGTTCTCGATGCGGGTCTGGACGGGGCGGCGACGGCAACTTACGGGCCGGGTCCTCGTCCGAAACCCCGAGCGGCCGCTCCGGCTCGATGTCCAGAACGGTCGCGCTGCGATCGATGGGACTGGGGCGCAGCGGCTCGAGGCTGCGGATCAGCAGATCCTCGCCATCGGCCTCATCCACGAGGTCTTCCTCGCGCGCCATGCGCAGTTCGGGCCGACGCCCCCTTCTGAGCTGAAGGGCCACGAGGAAGCCGGAGAACAGGAGGACGCCCAGGGCCCCCAGGATCAGGAGTGTTTCCATGCCGGGTCCAGCGTTAGCCCAGGACGCGCCGCGTTGCATCCTCTCCCGGCACGTTCGCGGACCGCCGCCCCACGCCGGAACGGTCCTTGCGTCGTCGGGCGACGATGTCAGAAGAAACGGCTCGACCCCGGCTCGATATCCCCGGTTCCGGGGCGGTCAGGCATGAGCCGTGCAGACAGGGACTGCGCAGGGATGGACCATGCGACCCCGGGGATGGCCCTCTTTCTGTGTCGATGGCCGGGGATTTCGCGCAGTTCCGACGCATCGGCGGCGTCCGCATGCCGTATGACGCCCTAGCCCGCTCCCGAACCTCAAGGTCGATCGATGCGCATGCATGACCTCAATCCGGCCGATGCCGCCCACGACCCCGGCCCTGATCCGCAGGGGGCGGAGAGCCTGGAGCGCGACCTCCTGCGGCTGATCGAGGAATCCCGCGAGCAGGCGGCGGAGGATCCGTTCCGCAATCCCGTGCTCGCGGTCACGCTCGCCATCACCCGGCGCTTCGACCGGGGCGAGATCGGCGAGGACGACTTGGACGACCTGTTTCCCCGGCTGCGATCCCAGTCCCTGGCGTCCCGCGCCGAGCGCCTGCGCGCCTATGTGGGGCTGGACCGGGACGCGGTGTCGGCGCCCGACAGCCGGATGGCCGCCCGTCTCGTGGCGGCGGTCCCCGCGCGCCAGGGCGATTTCGAGACCTTCCGGGACCTCGTGGGCCGCACGGGCTTCGCCGTGGTCTTCACCGCCCATCCGACCTTCGGGATGCCGCGCGCCGTCGCCGCCCTGATCGCCCAGGCGGCGAGCCAGGCCGAGGGCGCCGCCCGCGCGCCGCTGGTCGCGCGCGCGGCCGCCCTCTCGACCCGGCCCGACCCGAACATCAGCCTCGACGACGAGTTCGAGCAGGCCTGCATCGCGGCCAATCACGGCCGCACCGCCGTCGACGGCTTCAACGCCATGCTCCTCGATGCGGCCCAGGCGCGCTGGCCCGACCGCTGGACGGAGCTCGTCCCGAAACCCTTCGCGATCGCGAGCTGGGTCGGGTGCGACACCGACGGGCGCACCGATATCGGGTGGTGGGACACCCTGCGCTATCGCCTCGAATCCAAGCGGATGCAGCTCGATCGGGTCATGCGCCACCTCCCCCAGGTGCCCGCGACCCAGGTGGTGCGCGACCTCACGGGGAACGCCCTCGCCGCCGTGAACCGCCAGCTCGCCGTCGCGCCCCGGCTCGGAACCAAGCCGTCCCTGGAGGCGGTGCATCGCTTCGCCCTCGCCCTGATCATCGAGCGCGAACGGGCCCAGACCGATGCCAGCGCGATCCTGGCCGGACTCGCGGGCGCCCTCGGGGCGGCCGAATCCGAGGCCGACCAGCGCAGCATCGCCCTGCTGCGGTCCGGCATCGCCACCCACGGTCTCTCGAACGCCCTGCCGCATTTCCGGCTGAACGCCAGCCAGATCCACAACGCGGTGCGGCGCGTCACCGATCTCGAGGGTGAACCCACGGACGCCGCCCAGCGCCGTTCGCACCTCGCCACCATCCACGCGCTGCTCAACGACGTGCAGGCGGTGGACGTGGATTTCGGCGCGCTCGCCGCCGAGCGGGCCTCGGCCGCCCGGCTGATGATGACGATCACCCAGATCCTCAAGCACGTGGACGGCACCCACCCGGTCCGCTTCCTGATCGCCGAGACCGAGACCGGCTACACGCTGCTGGCCGCCCTCTGGCTGGCGCGGCACTACGGCATCGCCGACAGGGTCGAGATCACGCCGCTGTTCGAGACGGCCAGCGCCCTCGAACAGGGCATCCGGGTCCTCGACGATGCGCTCCGCAACCCGCATTGGCGGCAATATCTCAAGCGCATCGGCCGACTGACGGTACAGTTCGGCTATTCCGATTCCGGGCGCTATGTCGGCCAGCTCGCGGCGAGCTTCTGGATCGAGCGTCTGCGCCTGCGCATCACCGAGCTGATGGTGCAGAACGATCTCACGGGCGTGGAACTCGCGATCTTCGACACCCACGGCGAATCCATCGGCCGGGGCGCGCATCCCAGCTCCCTGCGCGACCGCCTCGCCTATCTCGCCCCGGAGGATTCGCGTCGGCGCAACCGGAATGCCGGGATCCGGGTACGCCTCGAATCGAGCTTCCAGGGCTCAGACGGCTACCTGATGTTCGGCACCCTGCCCCTGGCCGAGGCCACGGTGGAGCGCATCGCCGAGCACGTCTTCGCCTTCGACACCGACGACGACGACAGCTTCGCCGACTATGTCCTCTCCGATCCCGCCAACGGGGCCGACGAGACCGACGACCCGATCTACGCCGAGCCGGATTTCGCCGCCGAGTTCTTCACCGTGGTGCGCCAGGACATGGAGGCGCTGGTGGACGATCCCGGCTACGCCGCCCTGCTGGGGACCTTCGGTCCGAGCCTCCTCGACCGCACGGGCTCCCGGCCCGTCGCCCGCCAGACCGATGGCGGCGGCCCGACCATGATCACCCATCCGCGCCAGATGCGGGCGATTCCCAACAACGCGATCCTGCAGCAGCTCGGCTTCCTGGCCAATTCCCTGCACGGCGTCGGCCGGGCGGCCGGCCGGACCCCGGACCTATTCCGTGACATGCGCCGGGATTCCGTACGCTTCTCCCGGGCCTTCCGACTCGTGCAGCACGCGGCCAGCGTCTCCGACCTCGACGTGCTGCGCGCGTATATCGACACGCTCGACCCGGCGGTGTGGCTGGAGCGGGCCCGGCGCACCCAGCGCGACGGCCGGCGCGAGGAACTCGTGGTGATCGCCAACGCCCTCGACCGGCTGCGGCTCGCCCCCGACCTGCGCCACCTCTTCGGCCGCCTCACCTGCGACTGGCTCAACCTGCAGGTCGCCGCTCCCGACCTCGGCCGGATGTCGGCCCGCCTGACCCTGCTGCACGCGATCCGCCTCGCGCTGATCCACCGGATCTGGTTCCTGGCCGTGCACATTCCGGGTTTCCGACCGCAATCGGGCGTGAGCCGCGAAGCGCTGATCGAGCGCTTCCTGCGCCTCGACATCGACGGCTGCCTCACGCTGCTGGAGGACATCTTCCCGATCACCCCGGATCCGACCCTCGGCCTGAACTTCGGCGAACCGGCGGGCCCGCGCGACATCGGCACCTACGAGGCCGAGCACAAGACGCTGTTCGAGCCGATCCGGCGCAGCTTCCAGCGGGTGCGCGAGATCTCGGGCATGATCCAGCACGAGGTGGGCGCGTTCGGATGAGGCCGAGCCTCACGGCCCCGGCGCGCCGAGGCCGCCGGGTTACGCCGGCGGCTCCTCAAGTTCAGGGGCCGAACGCCGATCCGTGCGGCGCGGAGCCCGAGCCCGAGCCTGGCGCGCCCATCGTCATCGCGGCCGCCGCGGCCGCCAATCCCCAGCGGACCAGGTCCTCCGCCTCTCCGGCCGTTCCCGCCTCGGCGTAGCAGCGCAGTTCGGGCGCGTTGCCGGAGGCGCGGAAGTGGATGGTGCGTCCGCCATCGAGCTCCATCCTCACGCCGTCCTGCTCGTCGATGGCGCGCGGCTCACCGATCGGCCGAACGAAATCCCGCCGATACGTCTCCTCGCCGAGTTGCCGCAGGAAGGCGCCGCTCTTCTCGGCCGGCGTATTGGGCAGGCGGTCGCTGGCGGTCTCGCCCACGGAGAGGGATGCGACGAGGTCCGCGAGCGACAGTCCGGCTTTGCGCGCCGCGGC
This sequence comes from Methylobacterium sp. 001424705, assembly GCF_059816145.1. Lineage (NCBI taxonomy): Bacteria > Pseudomonadati > Pseudomonadota > Alphaproteobacteria > Hyphomicrobiales > Methylobacteriaceae > Methylobacterium > Methylobacterium sp. 001424705. The sequence goes on from NZ_JCBANU010000014.1 coordinate 125,429, forward strand.
CAGGGTCGCCAGAATCGGCAGCATCGCATCGCGGGTCGGCAGCGCGGGCAGGGTTCGGCCATCGAGGGTCACGTCCGAACCGAGCAGGAAGCCACCATTCGCCTCAAAGCCGACAACGGCGTCGGCGCCCTCCGTCTCCGCCTGGGCCATGCCGGCGATGACGTAGGGCGAGCCGACCCTGGTGCGCAGCACCTGCCGGAACCCGCCCGCATGCTCGATGGCCGAGCCCACCGTGACCGGCACGACGACGGTATCGACGCCGAGATACCGCGCCGTGATCAGCCCGAGAACATCCCCCCGCAGGATTCGTCCGGCGGCATCCGCGACCAGTGGCCGGTCCGCGTCGCCATCCGTCGTCACCAGGGCGTCGAAATCGCCCGACGCCGTGGCATCGCGGATGAAGGCGATGTCCTCAGGGCGATGGGCCTCCGTGTCGATGGGAACGAAGCGGTCCGCGCGCCCGATCGAGGTCACGTCCGCGCCCAACGCCGTCAGCAGTTCCACGAGCAGGTCGCGCGCCACGGAGCTCTGCTGGTAGACCGCGATCCTGAGGCCGGCCAGGATGTCGGACGGGAACGTTCCGCAATAGCGCTGACGGTAACGGTCCGTCGCGCCGGGCTCCGGCGCAGCGGGATCGGCCGCCGCCATGGCGCCTTCCGTGGTGATGTCGCCGAGGGCCGCCAGGATCGCGGCCTCATCGGTCTTGGTGATCTCACCGTCGGGCCGGTAGAATTTCAGACCGTTCCGGTCCTCCGGAATGTGGCTGCCGGTGACCATCACGGCACAGACGCCGCGCCGAAGCGCTTCCAGAGCCAGGGCCGGCGTCGGCAGCGCGCCGCAATCGATGGCCGTGAAGCCGGCGCCCGTGGCGGCGGCCGCCACCGTGGCGGCGATGCCGGGGCTGCTGTCGCGCAGGTCTCGCCCGATCACGACGGTTCGACCGGTGCCGGTCGTCTCGGCGACAGAGCGGAAGAAGGCCCTCGCATAGGCGTAGCTCGGCCAGCCCACCAGGTCGGTGACCAGCCCACGCAGACCGCTCGTCCCGAACTTCAAGCTGCTCATGAGAACTCCCATCACAGGGGCGCGACGCGGCGCCGGCAAGACGACAGCGCTGCTTCTAGGAGAAGTGGTTCCCCGTCTCAATCGCGTGCCGATTCGTGGAGGCCAGGGGCGCGATCCCCGAGGGGGTGCCGGTGCCTATACCGGCACGACCGTGAGCAGCGTGCCTTCCACATGGGGTAATCGCGGGAGCGAGCCCCCTTTGAGCCGATCGGTCTTGGACGGCGGCTGTTCCCCAATACGATG
>NZ_JCBANU010000015.1:0-125981 GCF_059816145.1 Methylobacterium sp. 001424705
TCGAGCGAGTCCCGCTTCGAGCCGGTGAGATCGCCCACCGTGCCCTGAACCTTGCCGCCGAGCTCCTTGGCGGCGCCTGTGATGCGATCCGTGTCGACCATGATGATTGTCCTTGCTGTGCGCGCTTCGTGGCGCGGAGTTGTGGGTGTGTTGGCGGAGAGAGCGGCGAAGAACGCCGTCTCCGATCTCGCGGAGGCTGACGCCGGGCCGATCCCGGCCTGGTGTCGGTTCGGGTAGGGTCCCCCGTCCCGATCTGCCGTTCGCCGATCCGTTCGCCGCCGGTCGCCCTGACCCAGCGCCGGTGGGCGTCGGGCTCTGGCAGAGCGCAGGCTGGCGATCTGGGAGCGGTCATGTCGAAGCTCCCGGCAGGATGGGCACCGATCCGGCGGACGGTGATGTTCGGCGGTGGAACCCTCGGCCCGTCGTCCCTGGTTCGTGAGATGGCCCCTCGGACTGCCGCTTCAATAGTGAGAATGTACCGGTAATCCAGGTTTTTTTACCCGGACGACGCTGTCGGGAAGCCGTTGTTGCGGCCCCAGACGATGGCCTCGGAACGCTTGTGCACGTCGAGCTTCCGGTAGAGGGCCGCCGCGTGGTTGCGCACGGTGTTCTTGGACAGGTTCAGTCGTTTGGCGATGACCTCGTCCGAGAGCCCGGCGCAGATCAGGTCCAGGATCTGGCGCTCGCGCACCGTCATGTTGGGCGAGACCGCATCCTGATGGCCCGCGCCGGGCTGGCGCAGGTGGGCCAGCTTCTCGATCAGTCCGCGGCTGAACCAAGAGGTGTCGGCCATCACCGCCTCGATCGCCTCGAACAGCTCACGCTCGCTCCGCTTGCGCTCAGTGATGTCCTGCAGCACCAGGAGGACGAAGGCCTCCGCGCCGATCTCGACCCGCTCGGCCGAGACCAGGCAATCGAGGTTACTCCCGTCCTCATGACGCAGGCAGACCTCCAGTCCCATCACGCAGCCGGTGCGCGCCAGGGCCGTCTCGAAACGGTCGCGCTGCGGCTCTGAGACCCAAAGGTCGAGATCGGCCGGCGTGCGGCCGGTGACCGTCTCAGAACCGAAGCCGAAGACGCGGCTGAAGGCCTCGTTCACGCCGGTGATCGCCAGACCTTCAGCGCGGGCCAGCAGGGTTGGCACGGGGGTGAGGCGGAACGCTTTGGCGAAGCGCTCCTCGCTCTGGCGCAGGGCGGTCTCGGCCTTGCGCCGCAGTTCGAGGTCAGCGAAGGTGAAGAGCATGCAGCGCTCGTCGCCGAGTTCCATCGGTTGCCCGGCCACGATGACGAAGCGGGTGCCGCCGTCGGGCAGGTCGAGGCAAGCTTCCATCTGCGGGATGGTGCCGCCGCTGTTGAGACGATCGATCGCCAGGTCCCGGTTGCGGGCATTGGCCAGGACGTCGACCTCGTAGACGCTGCGGCCGATGACGGCCTCGCGGGTGAAGCCGGTCATCTCCAGGAAGCCGAGGTTGACCTTGACGAAGCGCAGGTCCGCGAGCCGGCAGATCACGGCGGGCGCGGGGTTGGCGTTGAAGGTCGCCTCGAAGCGCGCCTCGGCCTCGAACTGGTCGGAGACGTCCTTGAGGATAAGGGCGAGGCAGCTCGGCTGGCCCTCGCGGTCGGTCGCAACCAGGCTGCGCAGCGAGTGGACGAAGTCGGCATCGGGTCGGTCAGTGCGCGTGACCTCGACGATGACGTCGTGGAAACGCTCGCCCGAGACGACGCGCTCCATCGGATACTGGTTGAGGGCATGGTTGTTGCGGTAGCGCAGGGCGAAGCGCTCGCGGTAGGCATCCACCGTTCCGCCGAGTTCCTCAAGGCTCTCGGCCCCATGCATGGCCAGCGCCGCCGCATTGGCGTAGGCGATGGTCTGGTCGGGCTCGACCAGGATCACGCCCTCGCTCAGTCCGGCCACGATCTGCTGGAGTTCATGCCTGTCGACGCCGAGTGTCACCGGGACTCCCATCCGCTCAAATCAAGTCCCGCCGTAACCGGCCTCCGTGACGGCGAGTTCCGATTAAGCCTGGCGAATATCTGGTATATTCGGATCATTGACGTGAACGTGAACGATCATCCGGCGCCAGGGTGACCGCAATCGACGTCCGAAGGCTGACCGCAACGGGGGTCAAAAAGGGCCCGCGATGCTGCGGCGAACGACATCGCCGATGACCGGCGCGATGCTGCAACCCGACCGTGGCGCGCCCGCCTCAGGTTCATGGCGCAGTCCACGCCGGACATCCTCGCGGTCGCGCTCGACCTGGACGCGCCGCTGGGTTCCATATCCCTCGACGATCGCCCGAGGGTCGATGCCCCGGGCTTGCAGGTCCCGGAGAAGGCGTTCCGCAAGGACACAGAGCGCCCGACGCGGATCGGCATGCACCGTGGTCTCCGCGTCGCGGATGAGACGTCGCGCCGGGCGATCGTCATGGGTGGATGCGCAGGAACGGCTGCCCAACGGCGATGATGCCAGCCGGATCGCCGCCATTCACCGCTCGCAGACGGTCGTTCGTTTCCGGTCCAATGGACCCGTCGTGACTGTGAACCGAAATGTCCTCGACCTGATAGGCTGCAGCTTCGATGAGGACCGCGGGAAGGATAACAATCTCTTTGTCGAGTCCAGGACGCGCGCCGGACTCGAATACACCGCACTCGGGAACACGCTGCACCGAGGGCCCCACAGGTCGTCCGCGCCCTCGCGTGAAACCCTGGGCAAACCGGAAAATGCAGGGGTAGGGTGGCAGATTGCGCGCCTCGTCCCACAGAGCCTTCGGAGCACTACGGTGACTGCAACGAAGGTTCAGCCCAATGACGGTGACGACGGCCTTTCATGAATCCGGTTCGGCGAACGGTCCGCGGCGTGGGATTGCCCTGACGATCACGGCCCTGATCCTGCTAGGTGCGGCCGCGATCACCACGCCAGCAGCTGCGCAGGACGTCGAGGCACCGGCAGACGCCGCATCGACCAACGTCGCGCCGGACAAGGGCGTACCAGGCGCGCCCGCGCTCCCCCCGGCGTCCACGCCCGCGAGCGTGCCGGCGGGACCCGGCGCGACGAGCGCGCAGCTTCCGGCCACCGGCAAGGCGGCCGGTGCCGCCCACGACTTCTCGCCCATAGGGATGTTCTTCAGTGCGGACGTCGTCGTGCGGGCGGTGATGGTGACGCTTCTCCTGGCGTCGGTGGTGACTTGGGCCATCCTCCTGGTGAAGACGCTGAGCCTGGCCTTCGCCAAACGGCAGATCCGGTCGAGCCTGAAGGCGCTACGGTCGGTCGCCAGCCTGCCGGAGGCGAATGACCAGGTTCGCCGCGGCATCGGGGCGCTTCTGCTGATCGAGGTCGAGGGCGAGGTCGTGCTCTCGCAGGGGCTGCCAAGCGAGGGCATCAAGGAGCGGGCGGCCATCGCGCTCACTCGGATCGAAGGCAAGATCGGCAAGCGAATGGCGTCCGGAACCGGAATTCTGGCGACGATCGGTTCGATCGGCCCGTTCGTCGGCTTGTTCGGCACCGTGTGGGGCATCATGGGCAGCTTCATCGGCATCGCCAACTCGAACACCACCTCTCTCGCGGTGGTGGCGCCCGGCATCGCCGAAGCGCTGCTTGCCACCGGCATCGGCCTCGTCGCGGCGATCCCCGCCGTCGTGATCTACAACGCGCTGACGCGCTCGATCACCGGCTATCGGGCCTTGGTCGGCGACGCCGTCGCGCTGGTCATGCGTCATCTGTCGCGCGACCTCGACACGCGTGAGGCGGTCACCTACGGCCGCCCGTCCAAATTGCGCCTGGCTGCGGAGTAGGCGCATGGCCGTCAATCTCGGATCCAACGGCGGCGACGATCTCGTCGAGAACGCCGAGATCAACATCACGCCGTTCATCGACGTGATCCTGGTGCTGATGATCATCTTCATGGTCGCGGCGCCGCTCTCGACCGTGAGTGTGCCGGTCGAGTTGCCGACCTCTTCCGCACCCCAGCAGCCGCGGCCGGACAAGCCGGTCTATGTCAGCATCAGATCCGATCTTTCCGTCACCCTGGGAGAGGACGCGGTGGCCCGGCCGAATCTCGGCGCGGCCCTTGATGACGCGACGAGAGGCAACAAGGACGAGCGCATCTTCCTGCGGGCCGACAAGGGTGTGCCCTACGGCGAACTGATGCAGGTGATGAACCTGCTGCGCAGCGCAGGCTATCTCAAGGTCGGCCTCGTCGGTCTCGAGGAGACGTCCGGCGGAGTGCAACCATGATGCATCCGCCGCCTGAAGCCTTTCTTCAGGCCACCGAGCAGCGTCGCGCGGAGTTGGAAAGGTCCGAGCCGTCCGTGCTGCTCCGGTTCTTGGGCTGGGCGTTGGCCGTCCTCCTAATGCTCACCGTCCATGTCGGACTCTACCTCGCCCTGACGCAGAGGTCCGAGAAGGCTTCCGCTCCGCAGGAGATGCCTGCGGCGATCATGATCGACATGTCGCCTGAGCCCACCGTCGCGAAATCCGACGTGGACAACGCCAAGGACGGTCCGGCGGCGCCGGATGCACAACAGGCCCAGCCGGAGCCCTTCGACGAGGCTCCGCCACCGCCCGATCCCGAGGCGGTTCTCGAGGCGCCCCCGCCGCAGGTCGCACCCCAGGCCGTTCTTCCCCCGACGATCCCGAAAAAGGTGAAGGCGCCCGAACCCAAAGCGCCCGAACCCAAGCCGCCCGAGAAGCCGCGGCCTCTCAAGAAGCCAGCCCCGAAAATCCACGTCCAGAAGAAGTCTCATCCCAGTGCAGCGTCCCGGAGCGGCGGCGGTCCGAAGTCGGACCAGCAGAATGCGAACCGGACCGCCGCCGCCGCCGCCGGTTCGGCGATCAGCCAGGCGTCCCGCGCGACCTGGCAGAACGAGATGCGCGCCCGGATCGTCCGCGCCAAGCGCTTCCCCCCGTCCGCGGCCGGCGCCGTCGGGGTGTCGGTGGTGAGCGTCACGTTCGCGGCCAACGGCAGCGTGACGGGCGCGCGCCTCATCGCATCCTCCGGCAATGCGGCCCTCGATGCCGAGGCGGTGGCCGTGATGTACCGGGCGGCCCCCTTCCCGCCGCCCCCGGGCGGCCAACCGATCACGCAAACGATCCCGTTGAACTTCAGCCGCCGGTAGCGCTCCGGCCGAGGCACGGGACGCAAGATCCCGCCTCCCAGCCGGGCACCTTTCCAAACCCGAAACGAGCAGACATGCCTCCGAAATCGTCCCACCTTCCGCCCCCCCCGGCGGCGGCGCACACGGCCATCGCGGTCTCGGCATTCGGGCTCGAGAACGGGATGCAGGTCGTCGTCATCCCGGATCGCCGCAGCTCGATCGTCACCCACATGATCTGGTACCGCAACGGTTCGACGGACGACCCGCCCGGCAAGTCCGGACTGGCCCATTTCCTCGAACATCTGATGTTCAAGGGCACCGAGCGGTATCCCGCCGGCGTCTTCAGTGAAATCCTCGCCTCGCTGGGCGGCGAGGAGAACGCGTTCACGGGTTGGGACTTCACCGCCTATCACCAGCGTATCCCCAACGAGTACCTGGCGACCTGCATGGCCTACGAAGCCGATCGCATGCGCAATCTCGTCTTCGAAGACGCCGTGGTCACCACCGAGCGGGGCGTCGTCCTGGAGGAGCGCTCGATGGTTGCGGATGCCAACCCGGCCGGCCTCCTCGGAGAGGCGGTGGCGATCGCCGCGAGCCCGGCCCATCCGTCGGGGCGTCCCATCATCGGCTGGCGTCACGAGATCGCCGGCCTGACCCGGGCCGATGCCCTCGCCTATTACCGGCGCTTCTACACGCCCGAGAATGCGCTCCTGGTGGTGGCCGGCGATGCCGAACCGGAGGCGGTGCGGAACCTCGCCGCCGAGATCTACGGTGCGATCCCGGCCTCTGGCGCGCCGTCCGCGCGCTGGCACCCGGCGAATCCGCCGAGCCGGGCCCACCGGCAGATCACCCTGGTCGAGACCACCGTCGGCGACCCGCAACTGACGCGGCTGCATCAGGTCCCCTCGCCCGCCGATGCGGCCCCGGGCCAGGCGGAGGCCCTGGACGTGCTCGCCTTCCTGCTGGGCGGCGGCAGCACCTCGATCTTCCACACGCAACTCGTCGTCGCGCAGGCCTGTGCGACCCGCGTCGAGGCCTCCTACTGGTCCGCCCTCTTCCGCGGTCCGTCGCGCTTCTACATCCAGGGTTCACCCGCGTTCGGGACCACGCCCGAGGATCTCGACCGTGCGATCGACGCGTTGCTCGACGCTTTGCGGGTCTCGGGTTTCGAGGCCTCCGCCATCACGCGCGCCAAGACGCAACTCGTAGCCAGCGCCCTGTACGCCCGTGACAGTCAGGTGAGCCTCGCCAACTGGTACGGCATGGCCTTGTGCTGTGGCCTCACGCTCGACGATCTCGCGACGTGGCAGGCCCGCATCGAGGCGGTCGACGCCGACGCACTCCAGCAGGCTCTTGCCCTGCTGGAGTGGCGGGGCGGCGTATCGGGCCATCTCGTTCGGTCTCGAGCGGCCTGACCGGGGAAGATCTCTCTTCATGACGATTCACATGACGTCTTCCGGGAAGCCTCACCCTTCGGTGAGGCCGAACCCCTCCGGCAAGCCCCTCGCCGCCCGCGTGCAATGTCTGCGCAGCCCCGGCGGTATCGAGGCCTGGCTCCTCGAGGACCATACGCTGCCGATCCTGTCGATGCAGTTCGGGTTTCGGGGCGGTCCCACGCTCGATCCATGCGGCCGGGCCGGCACCGTAAGAATGCTCGCCAACCTGCTCACCGAGGGCGCCGGATCGATGGACGGGGGTACGTTCCGCCGGGCCCTGGGCGACCGTGCGATCCAGATGTCCTTCTCGGTCTGGAGCGACAGCCTGCGCGGCGAACTCAAGACGCTCGCCCGCGAGACCGAAGCGGCCTTCGATCTGCTGTGCCTCGCCTTGCGTGACCCACGCCTGGCCGCGGACGACATCGTTCGGGTTCGAAGCGCGATGGAGGCGGAGGTTCGTGCCGGCCTCAGCCGCCCGGATCAGGTGGTGAACCAGACCTTCGCCGCGCGCGGGTTCGCCGGGCATCCCTATGGCCAGCCGACCTCTGGGGATCTCGACAGCCTGCCGCGGATCGAGCAGGCGGACCTCGCGGCGGTGCAGACGCGGATGCTGAACCGCAACAACCTGCGAGTCGCCGTCGTCGGTGCGATCGGGCCGGACGATCTCTGCTTTGCCCTGGATCGCGTCTTCCTCGAACTCCCGATGGGCGCGCCGGCGCAGACGCCGGCGATCGCGCTGCAGGGGCTCGGCGAACGCATCGTCACCCGGCTCGACCTTCCGCAATCGACGATTCGCTTCGGACGGCCCGGCCCCTCCCGCAAGGACCCGGACTTCGCTGCCGCCACCGTGGTGAACCAGTGCCTGGGCGGGGACATGTCCTCGCGTCTGTTTCGGGAGGTCCGGAAGAAGCGAGGGCTCTGCTACGCGATGGGCACCGCCCTTCAGGTGGCGGATGGCGCCTCGACTCTCGTGGGCCGCACCGCGACCCGGAACGATCGCGTCGCAGAGGCGCTCGACGTGATCGAGGCGGAGCTTGTCCGGTTGTCTCGCGAGGGCCTCGAGCCCGACGAGATGGAGCGGAGCAAGGGCTACCTCATCGGCTCCTCCAAGCTGCGCCTCGACAGTTCCTCGGCCATTTCAGCCCTCTTGCTGGGATTGCAGCTCGACGGGCGCCCGCGGGACTGGCTCGACACCCAGAACACGCGCATCGCCGCGGTGACCTCGGAGGACGCGCGACGCGCTGCGGCGCGCCTCATCGGTGATGGTCGCCTGCTCGTGGCGATTGCCGGTGATCCGGTGGTGCCGTGATCGCGTCGGCGTATCCCGAGCCGGCAAACCCAGGGGTTCCCCGCCATTGGGCCGCCTGGCTCAATTTTTTTTCTTCATGGGCACATGCGGGCGGCACCCTTGCCCGATCTGGAGGGACAGGACGTGAGATCGATCGTCATGATGAGCCTTGGGCTGATCCTCGGGGGACCATTCGCCGCTGAAGCGCAACCGCTGGCGCCCGGGACGACCGCACCGGCTGCACCCGGTGTGGCCCAGCCCGGTACCGGGCGGGAGGGCTCCGCGAGGGCCGGCCTTCTCGCCGCCTCCGCGGCTTCCACTCCGGCACCGGGAGGCTTCGATCCGCCGGGGCAGAAGCCACCGCGGCCGGACAATGCGCTGGGGCCGGATCTCGTCGCCTACGTCTTCGCACCGGTCGGACGGATCGTGGGACCGATCACCGAGGGCCTTCATGCCTTCGACGCGGCCCTCGCCCCAGTCAACGCAGTCCTGCTGCCGTTGACCGGTCCTCGGACCGTTGCATCCGAGGCCCCGCCGACTCCCCCATCGGTTCCGCCGCTGGCGGCGGCGGAACCCACCGGGCGCCTGCCGCGCAAGTGACGGCTCCGCTCCGCTCTACCGGACGCATCGCCCGGTCCGCGTCGGCGGACGGGTCAGGTTTCAGGCCATTTTGGCCGAGTCCCGCTTGGTCGAGTCCCGCGCGACACAGTCCTTAGGAAGGTCGTCACTCATGTCCTCGTCCGAGCTGCTCATCGGCGATCCCGCTCCGGCCATCGAGATCGAGACGTTTCTGAAAGGCGAACCGATCACGGGCTTCGCACCGGGCCGCGTCCACGTCGTCGAATTCTGGGCGACCTGGTGTGGCCCCTGCGCCGCCAGCATTCCCCATCTGACGGATCTTCAGGGGCGCCATCCGGCCGTGCTGATCCTTGGGATTGCCGTCGGATGGGCGGAGCTTGAGGTCGTGCAGACCTTCGTGCGCACGTGGGACGACCGGATCGGCTACCGGATCGCCGTCGACCGCCGGCCGGATCACGAGATCGGCCGGAGCCTGATGCGCGCCGCCTGGTGCGACGCGGCCTACCAGCAGGGTGTGCCGACGGCCTTCATCGTGGATGGCGCGGGTCGCATCGCTTGGATCGGACATCCGATGAACCTGGATGCGCCGCTCGCTGCGGTGGTCGAAGGACGCTGGGAGCTCGCCGCTGCCGCCGAGGCGCACCGGGCACAATTGCTGCGGGACAAGGTCCGCGAGGCCTGGGCCTTGGAGCGGGCGGTGCGTGCCTGCGCCGACATGGGCGACCGGGACGGCATGCTGCGGGTCTACGACACGGCCTTTACCGCCGAGCCCGCGCTGGAGCGGACGTTTGGCTTCGGTAAGTTCAAGCAACTAGCGGCCGGCAGCGAGGCGGCCTTGGCCTACGGACGGCACCTGATCACCGAGGTCGGCGCAGACGACGTCAATATGCTCTTCAAGATCGGGCTCGGCCTGACGCAACAGGGCGAAGCCCTGGAGGAGCCGGCATCCGGTCCCGTCGCGGCCCTGGCGATCGAGGCCCTGGACCGGGTTTGGTCGCTGGTCGGGAGTGAGCCGAATCCCAGGCTTCTGGGGCGTCTCGCGGAGGCCTACGCGAAGGCGTTGCTGACGGCCGGACGTCACGAGGACGCCGCCGTCCACGCCAAGACCGCCTGGGAGGCTGCACACGCGTTCAATGCGGACGACGACATGAAGCCAGCCCTCGCGGCTCTCCGAGAGCGCTGCCGTACGCCCGCCCCCTCCATCGCAACTCCGCCGCCATCGATGGTCTGCGACGGCGATAGCTGCCGCCTCGCCGGCCCCTGATTGTCGCTCCGATCGGGCTTGGATCTTCGCTGCCCCGTCGGTCGCGTGCTCGCCGCGGAGGACCGTCCACGGCGCCGTTCAGCTCGCCCCGAGCGTCTCGCCGTCCCCGGCGGGACGCTCGGGGCCGTGTCCTCGAGCCGCTGTCCTTCGCATCGGTCTCCCATTCCTCCGGTTTCCGAACATGACCCTCCACACGTGGCTCGCCTTCGTGGCTGCATCCTGCCTCACGCTGGCGCTTCCGGGGCCGACTGCCCTCATCATCCTCCGCTACGCCTCCCAGCCCGGCCGCAGCACACTCCCCTTCATCATCGCGGGCGCCGTTCTCGGCGACACTTTCGCGCTGACCATCTGCAATTTCGGATTGGGGGCCCTGCTCGCGGCGTCCTCTGATGTCCTCACGGTGTTGAAGATCGTGGCCGCGCTCTACCTGATCGGCCTCGGCCTCTCGACCCTGTTCGCCCGGCCCTCGTTCCGGACCGCACCAACGCCCCCGAATAGCCGCCCCTTCGCCGGGGTCTTCCTGGTCACCGCCTTCAATCCGAAGGGGATCCTCTTCTTCTGTGCGCTGCTGCCGCAGTTCGTCGACGCCGCTCAGCCCGTCATGCTGCAACTCGCCGTCCTGCAGGCCACGTTCTGTGCGCTCTCTCTGGTCGCAGCCGTGACCTGGGTCAGCGCCGGACGCCTGCTGCGCCGGACGGGGGATCGCCTGATCCGGCGCACGACGGGTTTGCTCCTCATCGGCGTCGGTATCGCCCAGGCGACGGGACGGTTCGCGTGAGCCGGGCCGCCGATGGTCCGGATCCCGAAGCGCCCGATCCGAGCGCCGTTCCCGCCCCCGGTTGTCGGGCGCGGGCCTGGGTCGCGCGCGCCATCGAGACGATCGAAGCCGACGTCAATCGATCCGCGGACACGCACCTGTTTCGCGTACCACTGCCCGCCTGCCCCGGGATCAGCTTCTACATCAAAGACGAGTCGAGCCATCCGACCGGCAGTCTGAAGCATCGCCTGGCCCGTTCGCTTTTCCTCTACGCCCTCTGCAGCGGTCGCATCGGGCCGGACACGACGATCGTCGAGGCCTCGAGCGGGTCCACCGCGGTCAGTGAGGCCTATTTCGCACAACTACTCGGCTTGCCGTTCATCGCGGTGATGCCGCGCACCACCTCCGGTGAGAAAGTCGTCCAGATCGCCCGCTACGGCGGACGCTCCCACTTCGTGGAGGACCCGGGCGCCGTCTATGCCGAGGCCGAACGGCTCGCCGCCGCGCATGGCGGCCACTACATGGACCAGTTCACCTTCGCCGAGCGGGCCACGGATTGGCGCGGCAACAACAACATCGCCGAGTCCATCTTCGCCCAGATGGCGTGCGAGGCCCATCCGATCCCGGCCTGGGTGGTGGTGGGCGCCGGCACCGGCGGCACCTCCGCCACCATCGGGCGTTTCATCCGCTATCGGCGCCTCGCGACACAGCTCTGCCTCGCCGATCCGGACGCCTCGGTCTTCCACCGGCACCTCGCCGACCGGTCCGTGCGCACCCTTGCAGGGTGTGCGTCGATCGTCGAAGGCATCGGGCGGGCGCGCTGCGAGTCGTCCTTCCTGCCGGACCTGATCGACCGCAGCGAGGCGGTGGCGGACGTGGCAAGCCTCGCTGCCGCGCGTGTCCTCTCCGAACGGATCGGCCGCTCCTGCGGTGCCTCCACGGGGACGAACATGTGGGCGGCGGCGCGGATCGTTTCCGGCATGGCGGCGGCGGGCGAGCACGGCTCGGTCGTCACGCTGCTGTGCGATTCCGGCGAGCGCTACCGCAGCACCCACCTCGATCCGGACTGGTTGGCGGAGCGCAACCTCGACCTCGAGCCGCCGCGTGCGGCGATGGAAGCCTTCTTCGAACGCGGCGTCTCACCGGATCTGGCCCTGACGAAGGGTATCGGCTCCGGCAGCGGCCTGTAACCCTTCGGATGTGGAATAACCCCGAGCGCGACCGTGGGAACTTGGGCGTCGGCTCCGACAACAGGGTGTGACCCGAGTTCGAGGAGCCGCGATGTTCAGTGTCCTGAGGCGATCAGCGTATCGGGCCGGTCCTCCGGTATTTGCCGCCTTGATGGCCAGCGCCAGCCCAGCCTCTGCCGGCCTCGATACGCTGGTCGAGCTGGATATCCCCGCGGGGGATCTCGGCCGTACGCTGATCGCGATCTCCCGTCAGGGCGGGATCATGATCTCCTTTCCGCCGGAGATCGTTGCGGGCCGACGGGCCGCGGCGCTGAAGGGCCGGGTCGTCGTCCGGGATGCCCTGATGCGCGTCCTGGGCGGAACGGGCCTGCACATCGTGCCGGGTTCCGGCGGCGGCGTGACCGTCGTCGCGGATCGCGACACCGGCGTCAGCACGCAGGGGCTCGGCGATATCGCGGCGATCGATGTGACCGACGCGAGCGGGGGCTCACGCTTCGGCGATGTCGGCTTCCAGGCCGGCGATGCGGGCACCTCGTCGCGTCTCTCCGGTACGCCGACGAAGGAGTTGGCGAACACGATCACGACCGTGACGCAGAAGGTGATCCAGTCCCAGGTCGTCACGAGTGCCGCAGATGCGGCTCAGAACGTTTCCGGTGTCACGCTGGGCGCCAGCGGCGATGGCCGCGCCAATTTCGTGATCCGCGGCTTCCAGACCCAGGGTGTGATGGTCGACGGCATCGGGTCGTTCAACCGGAGCATGACGATCTATGGCCAGCCCCCAATCGACAACGTCGAGCGCATCGAAGTCCTGAAAGGACCCAGTGCCATCCTGACCGGCGCAACGCTGGAGGGGGGAGGCGTGAACGTTACCACGAAGCGGCCGACCGAGACGGTCATCCGCGATGCCACGGTGCGGTATGGCTCCTATGGGTACAAGACGCTCGCTTTCGACTTCGGCGGGCCCGTCGCCGATACCCAGGGTTTGACCTACCGTTTCGTTGCGTCCGGGAATGCGGCGGACAGCAATTACGCGGGGTACCGAGATCCTCACGAGTACCTCCTGGCACCGAGCGTCCGCTGGACGGACGGCGAAACGTCATTGCTCGCTGGGCTGACTTACACCGACCAGGCACGAAAGCCGGTCCAATATACTTTCATTCCGCGTCTGGGCGCCGACCCGTTCCACCCTATCCTGCGGCTCCCGAGAGGCATTCCGAAAATCAACCCGGACCTGGGTTACACCTCAAAGCTGATCCAGCTCTTCAGCGAACAATCGCACGACTTCGGAGATATTCTGGGTTCCAACATCGTTCTTCATAACCGACTGCGTTACGATACATCGACGGATGGCTTGAATACCGGTTCTTGGATCGGCCGCCCAGGTCGAAATGGCACTTACAGCACCACGCAGGTTCAGGGTAATTATCAGTTTTCAAGATTGTTCGAGCAGGTCGATTTGACGAGTACTTACGACGCAGGATTTGCGCGCCAAACCTTGAAATTCGGTTTGGATTATTCATCGACGCAAATTACGTATTCACAAGTTCCCGCTCCTGCATCTCAGAATTTTTTCACGAATCCGTATACCGGACTTCCAATCCAAGACCTATTCCGGCCGACGATCATTCCCCAATCGGCATTGGGAGGGTTGGGAGCTAGTTCCCTCGGGTACTATGTCATCGACAAATTCGATACATTGGATAATCGGTTGCATATCACGGGTAGCGTTCGGTACGATGATTTCACCAACAGTTCTTCCGGTGGGGGAAGGCCGAGTTCGTCGATCAAGTCGGGCGGAATGACATGGTCTTCGGGTGCGGTCTTCGACATAACCCCATATTTCAGCGCCTACGGTAATGTGAATACCGGGATCGTCCCAGCTGCGGGCTTCAACGACAGGACTGGGATTCCATTTCCGCCGGAACAAAGACATCAATGGGAAGCCGGCGGACGGGCTTACATGTTCGACAAGAAACTGAGTCTTACCGCAAGTTATTTCGATCTTGCCGCCACAAATGTAACGATATGCCCGACAAATGACTGTGACATAACGAGTAAATACGTCCTTGTGCCTGGGCAGACGAGCCGGGGTGTCGAATTCGATATGCAAGGAGAACTCTATCCGGGCCTAAATCTCATTGCTTCATTTGCTTCGACGGTTGTAAAGTTCGTAAGTCCGCAGAATACGAGTCCTTTTGCAGGAATACCGCAATACACCGGCAGTCTTTGGGCGACCTACACCTGGCAAGAGGGCAGCCTGACGGGGCTAACGATCGGCGCAGGCGGGCGTGGGAACTCCGACAGCACGGTTTTTGATGTAAACAACAAAGTTTATCCGGTTCCCGGCTTTGTTTCGGTTGATACATTCATCGGATACGACATCGATCAGTGGTCTCTCAGTTTCAAAGCGAATAATCTGATGGATAAGTATTATTACAACCCCAGTTACGACAGTCGTTTTATCGGTATTGGTCAGGGGCGAAATTTTCTTTTCGCAGCCAAGTGCTCTTTCTGAGATTTTTGAAAACTGAGAAAATGTCGAATCTTTGATTTCCGCACCGACGGCGGACGTTCAGGTCTACTTAACCTCGACAACGATCGGTCGCACCTGAAGATTTCGATCCCGGTTTCGAAGGGCGTCGCGTTCGGTGCCCTTCGTAGGGCGCACGCATCGCATCTTGAGCTTCATTCGGAACACATGACCGCCTGTGCCGCAGACGATCGGCCCCGCATCGACGCGTCGCTGGCCCACCGCATTCTCCGTCTTACGGTACCGTACTGGCGCCAGCGGCAGGCTTGGCCGGCTTGGATCGGGGTGGCAGTGTTACTCAGCCAGGGGATGCTACTTTCATATCTGGTCGTGCGCGCCGCCGCGCTGCTCAAGACTGTAACGGACGAGCTTCTGAGTGGAAACCAAGCAGCGTTCGAGGCTGCGCTCCTAACTTACTTGTTCGTCTTCACGGTCAAGACCGTCTTGCCACAGATCCGCTTCATCGTCGACGGCTTCGTCGAGGCGGCCTGGTCCCGTTGGTTGAGCCGCCACGTGATCGACCAATATCTGGCCGAACGCGCCTATTACGACGTCAGGCTCCAGGGCGATCTCGACAATCCCGATCAGCGGATTGCCGACAGCGTCGCGCCGTTCGTCGGGCACGCGATTCAAATCCTGCAATGGACGGTGAGCGTCGCGGCTCGCCTCGGTGCGGCGGTCGTCGTGTTCGTTTCCCTCGACCAGCGCTTTCTCGTCTGGGTGCCCCTGCTGGGTCTCGCTCAGATCGGCGCCACCACCCTCATCATTCCACTCGACGTGCGGCGGCAGATTGCCGTCCAGGTGGCCGAGGGCGATTTGCGCCGCGATCTCGTACACATCCGCGATCACGCCGAGGCAATTGCCTTCTATGGGGGCGAGGCGACGGCGCGGCGCTCGGTGATGGCGCGTACGCGCGCAGCTGCGGACCGGATCTTCCGCTTCGAGCGGTTCCGGGCGCTGGTGTACCTGACGGTGAACGCCGCCACATCCTTCGCCTGGATGGCGTTGCCCTACGCGGTCCTGAGCGGACAGGTGGCCAGCGGCGCGTTGAGCTACGGAACCCTGGCTCAGGCCACGGCCATCACCCTGATGATGCGCGGAGTCATCGATACGGTCTCGGCGATCGTGGCGGCCTTCGGCGAGCTTGCCGTTCAGGTTTCCCGGCTCGCCCCCTTGCAGGAACGGTTCGACGCCATGGCCCGGGCCCGCGCCGAACGGTCCGGGATCACCTTGCGGCGCGGGTACGATCATGTGGCGGTGGAGGCGCTCACCCTCGAGACGCCCGATGGCGCCCGCCGTCTCGCGACCGGCCTGTCGCTCGTGATCCGGCCGGGGGAAAGCGTGGTAATCGTCGGGGAGACGGGGGTGGGCAAGAGCTCGCTCCTGCGCGCCATGGCCGGCCTGTGGAGCCGTGGCGAGGGCCGCCTCTTCATGCCGCCGGCCCAGGAGACGCTGTTCCTGCCGCAGCGGCCGTATCTCCCGGCCGGTTCCCTCCGGGAACAACTGCTCTATCCACGCGGATCGTACGCGTCCGATCCCGAGCTCCTGGCGATCCTGGAGGCGGTACGCCTGCCGGACCTGGCTGAGACCCACGGCGGCCTCTCGGCGGTCCGCGACTGGGCGCAGATCCTGTCCGGGGGCGAACAGCAGCGGCTCGCCTTCGCCCGGGCCCTCGTCGGACGACCCGGCTTCGTGTTTCTCGACGAGGCCACGAGCGCCGTGGACCCGGAGACGGAATTACAGCTCTACGCCCGACTCGTCCGCAGTGGCGCGAGCGTCATCAGCGTCGGGCACCGGCTCGGCATCGTGGCGCACCACAGCCACGTCCTGACGCTCCGATCCGGCGGCCGGTGGGAATACGCACCTGTCGCGACGTGGGCCTACGCGTCGTGAGCGCGGCCGATCCGGCGGCGGCGCGCTTCGATCCGTCGGTATCGCGCGCTGCGAGCAGAGCGGATCTCCGCCTCGACCTTCGGCTTCTGCGACGCATCGCCCGCTTCTTCGTGCCGTTCTGGACCCGGCGCGCGGCGTGGCCCTACTGGATCGGTATGGCTGCGATCCTCGGCCAGACGACCCTCGGCACGACCTTCAATCTCGCCGCCTCCTACGTCCTCAAGGACATGACGAACGCGTTGACGGCGCACGACGGGGCGCTGTTCCGTTGGCAATTCCTGCTCTACGCCAGCCTCTTCCTCGGCGAGATCCTCTTGGCCGGGCTGGCGATGATCCTCGCTGGCTGGATCACGAAAGCTTGGCGGATCTGGCTGACCGGTTGGGTCACGGACCGGTACCTCGGAGCGCGCGCCTATTACGACATCGCCCAGCGCGGCGACCTCGACAATCCGGACCAGCGCATCCAGGAAAGCCTCGCCATCGTCGTCCGTCAGTTCTTCGGTCTCCCGGTTCAAGTCCTCGGCTTTGCCGGAGCCCTCACGGCCGGCAGTGCCGTGCTCACGACCATCAATGGCCGGCTGGTGCTGGTGATCCTCGGCCTCAGCCTCGGCCAGGCGATCGCGACCTATCTCGGCTATCTGCCACTGGTGCGCCTGCGCTACGCGGCCGCGATGGCCGCGGGCAACCTTCGCTACGGTCTCGCCCAGATCGCCGCCAACGCGGAGGCCATCGCGTTCTACCGCGGGGAGCCGGCCGAGCAGGTCCGGCTTCACGGCCTGGTGGGGGCGGCGGTGCGGCGCGACCTCATCGTCACGCTGTTCCGGCGCGCGGTGACGGACATGGCCCCTCTCCTCTTCGGGGTGGCCTGGGTCGGTGTTCCCTATCTCATCCTTGCGCCCCGCCTGTTCGCGGGCGACATCGATTTCGGCACGCTGACGCAGGGCATCGCGGTCACGCTCACGGTGGCCAACTCGGCCTCGGCCCTGCTCGGCATCCTGGCTCCGCTCTCGGGCATCGCCCCGCACACGGTCCGCATCGCGCAGATCGTCGAGCGCTTCGATGCGCTCGCAACAACACGGGCGATGGATCAGGGGATCGTGTTCGCGCGCCGGCCCGATACGGTCGCCCTCGACGGCCTGAGCCTTGAGACGCCCGGGGGCGAGCAGCGGCTGGTGCGCGATCTGAGCGTGACGCTGCGACCGCAGGAGAACCTCGTCATTGTCGGCCAGACCGGTGTCGGCAAGAGTTCGCTGCTGCGCGCCATGGCGGGCCTGTGGACGCGGGGGACGGGCCGGGTGGTGATGCCCCCCGCAGCGGATTGTCTCTTCCTGCCTCAGCGCCCCTACGTGACGCACGCCGACCTTCGCACTCAGCTCCTCTATCCCGATGGGGCCGAGACCTCCGACGCCGTCCTGCTCGAGGCGCTGAGGGCGGTGCGTCTCGGCGATCTCGCGGCGGACCACGACGGTCTTTCGACGGTCAGGGACTGGGGCCAGATCCTGTCGCTCGGCGAGCAGCAGCGCCTAGCCTTCGCCCGGGTGCTGCTCGCGCGCCCGCGGTTGGTCTTCCTCGACGAGGCGACGAGTGCGGTGGACGGCGCGACGGAAGCCCATCTCTACGGTGTGCTGACACAGACAGGAGCGCGCTTCGTCAGCGTCGGCCACCGAGAGGAGATCCTGAAATACCATGCGTTGATGCTGACCCTCGCGCCCGGAGGGAGCTGGACCGTCGCGCCCGTCGAGACGCTTCTTGCCCCGCACTGAGGGCGATGCCCCCCGGCCGATCGGCTGTCCGCACCCGGTCCCGAGACTTCGCTGACCGGTGTCGGGAGGGCCATAACCAGCCCGCGACGCGGATCGCGGGTGGGATCGGTGCCGGCTCTGGCAGGCTTGCCGGCACCGCAGGAATTCAGGGCCGGTATCGACCGCGAGGTGAAAGAGGTCGCGCCGCGATGCGTCGTTCCCGGCGTGTGGGGTTGCGGCGTCAGCGTATCAGCCAAGCGCCGACGTCGACCTGCATAGGGATTCGCCTGCGTCGTCAGACAGAGACTCGGATGGGTCCCGACGCGAACAGGCAAGACGACGTGTCGAGCGGGACTTGCGGGGATCGAGCGATGAGCAAGGCCTATCGGTTGACTTTGGACAATGCAGTTGCCGCGCTTCTCCGCAACGCATTGGGTCGTGGCTTCATGCGTCAGAAGAGGCGTGGTCAGCGCGATCGCGTTCCCCGTCATGCGGCCTCGCGTGAAGACGACGCTTCTGCGGCGCCCACATCGGAATGCGGGGCTGATAGGGCGATCCGCGGGAAACGCGATTCTGTCCTCGGCGGGATCGATCTTGAATTCTACCGCAGATACTACAGCGATCTCGCTGTCCTGGCTGAGGATGACGCGCTTCTTCGGCACTACGCCGATTATGGTCGTCGCGAGGGACGCTTCCCCAATGCTGACACGATGATCTCAACCCTCGAACGGCAATACGGTCCCCTTCCATCGCACTTCGTTCCCCAGCATTATCAGGCCCTTCATGCCGATCTGGTCGGGCTGACGAACCATTGGGAACTCCAGGAGCACTATCTTCGCTTCGGTCGCGCTGAGGGGCGGTCCTTCTGCCTGGACTTGACTGCCTTCGAGCAAGATTACGCATGCATGCTGACGGCTGGCGTGATCGGCGCGAAGGCAGCCGGTCTTGCTCCCCCACCCGCGACCTTCGCAGATCTTCTCATCGGTGCCGGCTTGTTGCCGGGGCCCTGGATCAGCCGGTTCGTGCTGCACGAATTTTCGCTGCTGAACGAGGCTTGGCTACCCTGGCAGCCCGCCTCGCGTATGGAAGGTCTGTTCCTCTTTCTGACGATGGGCTTGGGACGTCTCGCCCCCATCGCCTTGCGCCTGCAATTCGATCCCGTCTTCTATCGGGAACAGCGCGACTCTCGCGAAGCGAATGAGAGCGATCTCGACCTGTATCGAAAATGGCTCGGCGTAGGGGTGTCGCGGGGCGTGCCCGGCACGGAGGCCGCCGCCCTCGTTCAATTGATCGGGGAGGACGGCTTTCCGAAATGCTTCGATGAGAAGACTTACCGCCGAATGCTATCTCGAAAGGTGGCTCAGCCGAAAGCCGGGCGTTTCGAGGTTCTGAAGCATTTCGTGACACTGGGCTTCCTCTTGCCGGAGGTCGAGGCCATGCGACAGTCCTGCTCGGCGCACCTTCTGGAGCAGATCGCCGAATATCATCTGAACCGCGGCGACGCGACGACGGCCGAGAGCGCCTACAGCAGAGCACTGCGGATCGCTCCGGAAATCGGCCGCCTTCACCACCGTCGTGGAGACGCCCTTCACAAGCTCGGCCGCGCGGACGAAGCGACGCGCGCCTTCGTCGCTGCGGCGGATGCCGAGAATGCGATCGTCTGGAGCCACATCCACGCGATCGACGGTCTGCTCAGACAGCCGAGCAGTGTGCCGGACGCCGTCGCGCATGTCCGTCGTTCGGCACTGAGCTGGCATGGTTCACCCCATTGGCGCGGAGCGGCGCACCGCGCCATTACCGGGGCATTCGACCTGGCGGGCGCGCGGGCGCGGGAGCTCTACGCCGCCGGGCGGCGCAGCGAAGCGGACGAGAGCCTGGTGGCCTGCCTCGACGAGATCGCGGACCTGATCCGTCTGGCCGACCCATTGCCGGCGCGCCTGCCGGCGCCCAGGACCGGCCACATCGTGATCGTCGCGAACCGCGACTTGCCCCAATGCGAGCATTACCGCGTCGTGCAAAAGATTCAGCAGCTCGAACATGGCGGCTGGAGCGTCGAGGTGTTCGCGCATCACGACGCTGCCCAGAGCCGCTGGGCGATCGACAAGGCTGCGGCGGTCATCTTCTACCGCGTCGCCGCTCGCCCCGAGATCCTTCATGCGATCCTTTACGCGCGCGCCCTCGGCCTACCGACGATCTATGAGATCGACGACCTGGTTTTCGATCCGAACCACTATCCGGATTCGCTGGACAGCTTCGAGGGCCAGATCAGCGTTTCGCAGCACATCGGTCTTCAATACGATGTGCCCCTGTTCCGCTACGCCCTGAAGGCCTGTGATGTCGGTCTCGCATCGACTCCGGCCCTCGCCGAGGCCATGCGCCCCTTGGTCCGTTCGCGCACCTGCCACGTCCTTCGCAACGGCCTCGATACGCGCAACCTGCCGTTTCTCGCCCAATCCCACACACCCTTCTCGGAGACGGCGCTGACTTTGTTCTACGGGTCCGGCACGCGCGCGCACAACCGCGACTTCACCGAACTTGCGGCGCCGGCGCTGATCGAGACGTTGCAGGAGCATCCGCAGACGCGGCTGGTGATCGCGGGCTATCTCCGCCTCGACGACCGTTTCCGGCCCTTTGCGGATCGCGTGGTTCAGGTTCCCTTCACGGACGACGTGAGTGCCTATTGGGAATGCCTTTCGGGCGCCGACATCAATCTCTCGGTCCTTGCTCCAGGGCCCTTCGCCGACGCCAAGAGCGAGATCAAGTGGCTTGAAGCCGCCATGTGCGGCATCCCTTCGATCGTCAGCCCAACCCGGACTTATCGAGACCTTCTCCGCGATGGAGAAGACGTCCTGTTCGCCGAGACCGCCCAGGACTGGTCGCATGCGCTTCGCCTGATGATCACCGATCCGGACCAGCGCCGCAGCATCGGCGCGCAGGCCCGCGCCAGGGCGATCGCCTCTCATGGTCTGGACACCGCGGTCGAGACGCTGCGGCATCTCCTGCCGTCGCCGATCCATCAACCCCAAGCGGCGTTGCCGGCTCGCAAGGCCGGTCCGGCGGTGATCGGATCCCCGTGGCCCGCAGGCGTCTGCGCCCCCGCAAAGGCCCGCTCGGTGACGGCATCCCGGGCAGGAAATGCCTCGAAACCGCGCATCCTCATCGTGAACGTCTTCTTCCCACCTCAGACGTTGGGGGGCGCTACACGCGTCGTCCGCGACAACCTCGATCACCTCCTCGACCACGCCGCCGACCGTTTCGAGATCGCTGTGGTGGCCACGGACCTCGACGGTGGCGTTCCCTACCGCACGCGCATCGACGCCTATCGTGGCGTGCCCGTCTACCGCATCGCGGGGCCGAGCGAGATGCATATGGATTGGCGCCCCACCAATCCGCAGATGCGTCCACCCTTCGAGGATCTGCTCGAGCGATTTGCTCCCGACCTCGTTCACTTTCACTGCGT
Organism: Methylobacterium sp. 001424705; assembly: GCF_059816145.1. Lineage (NCBI taxonomy): Bacteria > Pseudomonadati > Pseudomonadota > Alphaproteobacteria > Hyphomicrobiales > Methylobacteriaceae > Methylobacterium > Methylobacterium sp. 001424705. Next base: position 21,234 of record NZ_JCBANU010000015.1, read on the forward strand.
GCAGCGCCTCACGGCCGCGGTGGTCGAGGTGGTGCAGGCGCGCGCCATCCCCTACGTCGTCACCGCCCACGACGCCTGGTGGATCTCCGACTACCAGTTCCTCACGGATCTGGACGGCTCCATCCGGTCCTCTTCCCAAGACCCGCTCCGCGACGCCTCAGATCACGCGCAAAACCCGATGGCGTCGATCGCCAGACGACGCCGGCTGAAGCGGGCACTCGATTCGGCGGCGGCGATCTGCGCGGTGTCCGAGACCTTCGCCGACGTCTATCGGCAAGCCGGATTCCCACAGACGATTGCGATCCCGAACGGCGTTCCGAGGCTCGCACCAGCCGTCCGGCGGCCGAGCGCGACGGGCCGGGTCCGCTTGGGTCACATTGGGGGCCGCACGCTGCACAAGGGCGCGACGCTGATCGAAGTCGTCCTGAAGGCCTCGCGCTTCAGCAATCTGTCTCTCACCCTGGTCGATCACACGCTGTCGACCCACCAGATCACCGAGGAGATTTGGGGCACGACACCGGTGCGGATCATCGGCAACGTGCCTCAGGACAGGGTCGGCGCCCTTTATGCCGAGATGGACGTTCTTCTCGCCCCGTCGCTCTGGCCCGAGAGTTTCGGATTGGTGACCCGGGAGGCGCAGGTGTCCAAGCTGTGGGTGGTCGCCAGCGACCGGGGTGCCATCGGCGAGGAAATCGTCGAAGGGGTCAACGGCTTCCGGATCGACGTGGGCTCCCCTACCGGTCTGCGGGACGTGCTCGTGCGCATCGATGCGGATCCGGACCGTTTCCTGGGGAGCCCACCGACTCCGGAGACACCAATGCGCACGGCATCCGATCAGGGCGAGGACCTGATCGCCCTTTACGACAGATTGCTTCCGGCCTCGATCGGACGCGGTACGTCCAACTAGAACCGTGCCCGCTCAGATTGGATCATAGGCATCGTATCCAGCGGCGGTGAGATAGTTTCGGCATTCGTCAGGTCTGAACGCCGCGAAAGCGTCGTGAATGGCGCGGGTCAGGTCGTCGGCGGTTCGCGCTGCGGCGGTCCGGAGCAGGGCTTTCGCTTTGGCGAAGACCTGTTCGATGGGGTTAAAGTCCGGACTGTAGGGCGGGAGATAGAGCACCTGTGCGCCGACCGCCTCGATGGCTTCGCGCACCCCGGCGACCTTGTGGGCGTTCAGATTGTCGAGGATGACGGTGTCGCCGGGCTTCAGCACAGGAGCCAGGGTGTCGGTGACGTAGGCCCGGAAGCGCATGCCATTTGTCGCTCCATCGAAGACGGTCCTGGCGATCAATCCCGTGGCGCGCAGGGCGGCGGTGATGGTGGTGGTCTTGTAGTGCCCATGAGGTACGGCGATCCGGCAGCGCTGACCGCACGGAGCACGGCCATACCGGCGGACCATCTTCGTCGTGGCGGCCGTCTCGTCGAGGAAGACCATGCGATCCGGATCGAGATCGAGTTGACGCTCGAACCAGTCCTCGCGCGCGGCCTTCACATCCGGCCGCTCCTGCTCGGCCGCGTGGACAGCCCCTTTTTACGGGTGATGCGGTGCCGGGCGAAGAAGCGCGACAGACTGCTCGTGCTTGCCCGGACACCGCGTTCCGAGAGCCTGTCGCGGAGCTCACGCAGAAAGGATTGCGGATGCTCTTCGTAGGTCCGAAGGATGAGGGCCGCCTGCGCTTCCAGGCGCTGCGAGTTGCGGTCGCCGCCCATGGGCCTGGGCGCGATCCGCCCGTCCTGCCGGTAGCGTTCGTGCCACCGGATCGCGCTGGCTGCCCCGATACCGAAGCGTTGGGCTGCCTGACGCCGCGATGAGCCCGCTTCAATCGCGGCGACCACGCGCTCGCGCAGATCGATCGACAGGGCTGAAGGCATGGCAATCCTCCCTCACAAGCCCGCTCAGTTAATCGCACGCAATCCAGACTGCCTACCCCAAGCGATTCAATCCGCCAGGGCACGGCTCTAGCTCGTCGGGGTCGAAGCCTTCTTCGGCTCACGGCGGCGTTACATCCGCCACCCATCGCCCGTCGATCCGCAGCCGGAGGTGTCTCCGGAGCGACGGGCATGGAGACGATGGGGGCGCGACCGATTAACTCGCGTACCCTTTCGTGACAGCGGCTCCGCGCCGATCGATCGGCTTCGCCCGAAGCGCGGGCGGGCGGGCGGCTTGGTCCGTTCCGAGAATGGCGCCGGCTGACCACAGACCTTCGGTCTTGCGCAGGCGGAATGCCTCCCGCGTGCGGACATCGCTCTCGCGGTTCGGTCCTCCAGCCTGATCCCGCCCACGAACGCGGTCCAGCTCGTTCGCTCGACCACCGATGGCTATCCGGTTCCAGGCCGCGATCTATGCCGACGTCGGGGCCGCGGTTTGTGACGCAAAGGCTTTCAATGCGAGCCCGGCGCGTACCGACTCGCCCCGCTCACTGCGGATCCGTGTGGCCTGCAATCCACCTCGTGCCGTGCCCTCGCGAAGGGGGCCGTCCGAGCGTCCGTCAGAGCGTCGCGATCCTGATTTTTCCACCTTCCGCCCCGGCCGGCTCGGAAGCCTTTTCCAGGGGGAAGCGCTCGCGGGCGCATGTCGACGATCGGGTTCAGATCCGACCCGGCGTCGAGGCACCCCGGTCGTCCGCGACCTTGCCGTCGAGGGCGATGCCATCACAGCCGCAAAGGACTGGGACCGGCGACCGGCTTCACATCGGCTACGGGCCTCCAACACGCGGATGATCGGACCGATCGCAAACCGTTTGCGCCAGATGGGGCCGCGCTGCGACCGCCCGCGTCACGCCGTGGCTCTGATCCGTGCTCTGCAACCGCCCATGAGCCTCGTTCAGGCTGTCCGTTGCAATTTGTCCGAAAGATAGATTGCGTAGATCTGCTCAAGATGTAAATTTATCAATCTATGGCACGCGGTATGCATATCTATTCTGGTCTAGGTTTCAGTCTATAGGAAAAATTAGTGGTGACAGAGAGGCTGGTTGATTGTGTGTAATCTCTCTTTGACGGATATAAAAAGCGCAGTTTGGACAAATATACAGAAGTAGCAAGTCTCATAAATCGAAATAACAAGACTGTATAGATAGGATTTCTAGAGGATGAATTCTCAAAAGCTTGTAAATGGAAGCAGATGAGGTGGGCAATGGCCGGAATCGCTCGGTGAGCGAGGCACGGCAGCACGCGTGCGGGGGTTCAAATGGCTAGCGTCGTGGCTGGACAGAATTCAAGGCTGATCGAGACGCTGTTCCGGGAGCATTCGTCCTGGCTCGGCTCGTGGCTGTCGCGGCAAACATGGACCGTGCACGCTCCGGAGGACATCGTCGCGGACGTGTTCCTGTCGCTTCTTACGCTGCCGAACATGGAGAGCGTACGCGAGCCGCGGGCCATGATGACGACGATCGCCAAGCGCATCATCTTCGATGCGCGCCGTCGAAAGACACTCCAGAACGCCTACGAAGAGGCTCTCCTCACCATCCCGGAAGCGGTAGACGTCTCGCCGGAGGAGCGCCTCATCATTCTGCAGGCGTTGCAGAAGGTGGACGAAGTCCTGGCGAACCTGTCGGTCCGGGCTCGAACGGCGTTCCTGATGAGCCAGATCGATGGTATGTCGAACAAGGACATCGCCCAGCACCTGAATGTCTCGCTCGGTGCCGTGAGCAAATACATGACGCAAGGGTTTTCGGCCGTCTACGTCGCCAGGTTGGAGAGTTGAGGGCATGGCGAAGGCCCGAACGCGGGACGAAATTGCCGATCCCCGGATCGGCGAGACCGGGCGCGCCGCGATCAAGTGGATGGTTGCGCTGAACTCCGGCGATATGACGGAACGGCAGCTTCGCGACTTCGAGCGCTGGCGCCGCGCGAGCCCGGGCAATGCCGAGGCTTGGAATCGGATGTCGGGCGGCCTTCAGCCGTTCGACGTGTTGGCCCAGTCCGGGCTTCCGCGCGGTGCGGTCGCCCAGATGCAGGACCCGGCGATGCGGCGCGACCGTCGGGCGGTCCTGAAGGGCTTGGTCGGGCTCAGTGCCAGCGGTGGGGCCGGCGCAGCGCTGCTGCAGCGCTTCGTGCCGATGGAGGACGTTCTCAGCGATCATTACACGCGCACGGCCCAGCATGAGCAGTTCGAGCTCGCCGACGGGAGCGACGTGATCCTCGCACCGCGTTCGTCGCTCAATCTCGCGCTCGGACCGGAGGAGCGCGGTCTCCAGTTTGTCCGCGGCAGGATGATGCTCAACGTCGCACGCGCGGATACCCGGCCCTTTGTCGTCGACCTCGGACTGGTCCGGTTTGCCGCTTCGGCCGGCGCGTTCGTCTTCGATCGTCGGGACGGGCACGTGGGCATCACGGGCTTGACCGGTGGGGGAACCCTGTCGGGGGCCGGGCGCCGGATGACGATCAAGGCGAGCGAGCGCCTCAGCCTCGATGGAGCGGAGGTCCGTCTCAGCAAGGTCGATGTCGATGCCCAGTCGTCCTGGACGACCGGACTTGCGGTCGTCGACAACGAGACGCTCGGTCATATCGTCGAACAGATCAGACCCTATTACGCGGGCTTCGTTTTATTGGACCCAGCTGTCGTGGACCAACGCGTCTCTGGCGTGTTCAATCTGTTCGACCCGGTTGCCGCTCTCGAAACTCTCGCCCGATCGGTCGGCCTCGGCATGGTCAGGAGGGCGGGCTTCTGGATCAGGATCGAGCCGACAGCCTGACCGCGCGGAGGTCCAGCCGATCGACCGCCGGCAAGCCTGAAACTCCCGTGGCTCACTGTTCCTGCCACGCGCTTTCTCCAAAGGCGCCTTCCCCAGCCCGCGAAAGGCCACAGGCGAACCGGTCCGGGTGCTCCGGTGCCTCAGAGACGACTGCCCATCGACGAGAACCAATCTGTCGGAACGCAGCAACCGTCCACATTCTTTGCTTCGGGGACAGCCCTCCCGGCAAGTCGGGTCGACAGTGCGAACTCAGAGCCGGAGCGCGCCTGCCTCTCGGGGCTTGGACGCGTTCGCCGGGCCCCTCCGTCAGTCACGGGCGACGAGCTCGGCGATCCGGCGCTGTCGGTCCAGGATCGCCCGGAGATATTGGATCGAGCCTTCCTGCATCGGGCGAAGAACCTGCTGATCTTCCTGCACATCGCGCCGCATCGACACGAAGAACTCGTGTCCGCCGGGATCCGTCCCGGCGATCTGGTTAAAGACGAAGGGAAATCGACCGAGGCGGGTCGCCTCTTCGATGACGGTGAGAAACGACAGGGGGGTGAAGACCCAGCAATGACATGCCGCATGATGCTTTGAGGCGAGCGCTTCAGCCGCGCGCGCGTGCGCGAGAGGCAGAGCCGATTCCGCGAAGAGGCGCCGGGCCTGTGACACATCCGTGCCCTCCCAGACTGCGGCAGGATCGACGGTGCGCGTTTCGTAGGTGTGAGCGAAGATCTGCCGTGGGCTCGGCTGTTCGTACGCGAGAAGATCCGCTTCGACCAATTCGGCGATCGTGCTCTCCCGCCGGCTTACGTCGGAGGTGTAGCGGCGGTCCGGTAAGGAGAGATTGAGGACACCGCCAGGACGCAGCACGGCATGGATACCACGAAACCAGCCGAGAAGGTTTGGGACGCGGTGGGCGGCATGGACAGCGATGGCAAAGTCGTAATCCGTCCGCCCGATCCGCTCGGCCAGAGATGTCGAGCCGCTCCAGGCATAATCGGCCTGGACAGCGTCGGGGTGAACGGCAGCGGCGTCGACGGCGTGGTCGAGATAGGTGACGCGCAGACCTTCCGGCAAGGGCGTCGAATTCGACGCTGCACCGAACTCCAGCCCCCGGCCTTCAGGCAGGCCGACATCGTGCGTGAGCCGCGCGAGGCGGCGTTCGGCGGATCGTCGGCTGAGGAAGGCGTCGAGGGACAGCGAGCCTGCATGCATGCGTCGAAACCCTGCAGTATGGCCTAGGCAGCCGCCAGACCGAAACGATGAACGCCGACATCCCAGGCGCAGTCCTCGGTGAGGGTCTGGGCGAAGACGGTATCGAGACGGGCGCGCTCTGCCTCGACGAGGGGGCCGTCGAGGGCGACCGGGCGGCACCGGGCCGACAGCCCCGGCGGCACGAAGTCCGGATGGTGCAGCCTGTGATCCGACGCCTCCACGAAGAAGGGGCGGCAGCCGAAGTCGAGGAAGCTCTCGGCGGGCAGTCCCTCGGCGAGGAGGATGTCGTGGGCGTCGAGTTCCACGTGCCAGTAGGAGACGCGCGCCAGGCTGGTGCGGGCGATGGTGGTTCCGTTGACCAGGCACATGACCGGCACGAGTACGCCGCCCTGCGCCTCGGCATCGGCGCCGACGAGGACGGGATGCCCGGGGGAGAGGAAGAGGTCGCGCCTGGGCAGGCCGTGGCCGAAGGCGCCGGCCCGGATGCGGATGGGCGACTGGTCGGCGGGCAGCGGCCGCTCTGCCCCGAGATCGCGATGGCCGGTCCAGGTGATCGTACGGTGGCGGCCGGAGGCGGTGACGGCGCGGTCGCCGACCTGCAGGTCCTCGACGGCGACCTCGCCCCGCGTCGTCAGGATGCGCGTGCCGGATCCGAAGCAGAGGGCGTAGGGATCCTGCTGGACGGTGATGGATTGCCCCGGCTCGTAAACATCGTTCGAGTAGAGGAGGTAGACGTACTCACCCCTGGCTGCTGAAAAGACGCGGGTGACGACGCCGCCCGAATCTCCGAGCTGGCCGACATACTCCCGATTGGTGAACGTGGTCGATTGATCCCCGACGGTTTGGACGATCTGCATCTTGTCGGCCGGGGTGTCGCCCAGGATGTTCGGGTCGTCGGACCCGTCGGTCGACGGCAGATCGCTGAGCACGAACTGGCCCTCCGTCCCTCCCGATCTGCTGCCGATCGCGATCATGTCGTCGCCGTTCTTACTGTCGGCCGTTCCCAGCGAGTAGAAGCGGGAAAACGTCTGCGTCGATGCCATGGTGCGGGCCTCTCATGGATTGGGTTGCGCGGGATGCCGTCCGACCGATTTGCCGGAGACAAGGTCGTTCCGTGTGTGTCGCGCCGAGCGATTGCCATGATGGAGACCGCAACGGCGATGGATGCTGATCCACGTTCTTCGCCCGGCCGAAGCGGCTCGTCGAAATGCACAACTCGGTAGATTCTGACGGTCTCGTCGGGCGTAAGGACTGGGGGCGTGCTCTGGGTGTCGCGAAGGCGCCGGATCGTGGACGAACCGGCGCCTACTGGGCGGCGGGAGCGAAGTGGCGGGTGCCCGCATCCCAGTCGCAGTGCTCGGCGAGAATCTGGGCGAAGACGGTATCGAGACGGGCGCGCTCCGCCTCGACGAGGGGGCCGTCGAGGGCGACCGAGCGGCACCGGGCCGACAGCCCCGGCGGCACGAAGTCCGGATGGTGCAGCCTGTGATCCGACGCCTCCTCGAAGAAGGGGCGGCAGCCGAAGTCGAGGAAGCTCTCGGCGGGCAGGCCCTCGGCGAGGAGGATGTCGTGGGCGTCGAGTTCCACGTGCCAGTAGGAGACGCGCGCCAGGCTGGTGCGGGCGATGGTGGTTCCGTTGACCAGGCACATGACCGGCACGAGTACGCCGCCCTGCGCCTCGGCATCGGCGCCGACGAGGACGGGATGCCCGGGGGAGAGGAAGAGGTCGCGCCTGGGCAGGCCGTGGCCGAAGGCGCCGGCCCGGATGCGGATGGGCGACTGGTCGGCGGGCAGCGGCCGCTCTGCCCCGAGATCGCGATGGCCGGTCCAGGTGATCGTACGGTGGCGGCCGGAGGCGGTGACGGCGCGGTCGCCGACCTGCAGGTCCTCGACGGCGACCTCGCCCCGCGTCGTCAGGATGCGCGTGCCGGACCCGAAACAGAGGGCGAGGGGCGACTGGTCCACGTTCGAGACGGAATTGTTGTACTGAAAGCCGTCTTGGTTGGTGAACAGGATGTAGACGTAACTGCCGGCTTTCTCGCCTGTCGTTGGAAAGCGCACGACGGTGCCATCGGTGCCGGTCTTGCCATAGTAGGTGAGGCTCTGTGGGTAGGGTGTCCCATCGGGCTGTATCACGGTGATGGGCTCATTCGGCGTATCGCCGAACACGCCGAGGTTGTCGCCTGACCCGGTGCTGGCGGTTTCCGTCAGCGTGTAGCCCGGCGGGTCGGACATGACATTGCCCACCAAGAACCCGTCTGAAGCCGGCCGCAGTTCCACGAAATTCTTGTACGTGATGGAAGGATTGGGGCCGGACGACATCGTTGCGCTCCATGTATCGATTTGTCTATAGTGTGTCTAGGATTTCACAACGTTAAAATCCGTACAGAATCTAACAGCAATACTTTTGTAGGTATATCTCAATACATCAAAGGTATAAGAATACATTTAATCTGGCAATGTGAAAGTCGCGCAATTGTGCAATGAGGCCGGCACGGGACGGTGAGGGGCGGAAAGCTCGTTCTCTTGCACTTAGGTGCTTCCCACGAGTCTGTGGAACGGCATGCGAAACTTCACACGCCGTTGCGGCACTTTTTTTAGCGGTTGGATTCGCAGTTGCGGATTGGATTGGTGGCCGCACCTAAGTCGAAGCGTCGGAAGGGGCACGATGGCGCCGGGGTGCCACCCGTTTGCGCGATCGATGCGCGAGGGCCGGTCGCAGCGTCGGCGCTGGAGAGGAGCGAAAGGTCGTGATTGCCGCCGCGACGAAACGGGCCCGGTGGGGCTCGCCGTTCAGCCGAAGCGTGGGCGGCGTCGCGGCGCGCGTCCGCCGTCCTGTTTCGCGAAGCGGGGGCGGACGGCGTCCCGCGGACCGCCGGCTTCCGGCCCGGTGTTCTACGTCGATGCAGCGCCGGGGATCGTTCGGACTGCGGAGCGCTCGCGGACCGAACGCGTCCGAGACTGGGTCACATCTGCCGAATGGTCACGCGGATGCACGGCGACGAAACAGGCTCGGACTCAGGATGATCGGTTGAGGGCAGCGCCGATATAGTTGTACATCGCGGTCGTCTGGTCGGCGAAGTACCGCATCGCGGTCACGATCGCCAGAAAGACCATGGCCATGATCAGGCCGTACTCGAGGGCCGTCGATCCGGACGTGTCTTCGAGGAAGCGACGGGCCAGGATCTGCAGATCGTGCCGCGCCGGAAATCTCCGCCGACCCCTGGCCTGTTCGCAATCCAGTTCGGTCATGGCCCCAGGGAATCTTTCGCGGACGTCGATCGTGGGAAACGTTACGCGACCTTCCTTGCGGAGGACTTAAACGGATCGTCGAAGTCCGGACTTGAGCCGATGCGACGGGCCGGGCGCGTCGGCCCCCGGTCCGTCTTTCACGCTTGCCCGACCCGTCCAGGCCATCGGATCGAGCCGGCCGGCCCCGCGGCGACGGTCAGGCCTTGCCGGATTCCTTGCGCAGGGCATCGATCCGCTGGGATGCCTCGGCCTTGTCGAGATCGGGGTCGAACGCGTCCGGGTCCTTCGCCTCTTCGGACAAGGTCTTGAGGTAGGACGCTTGCGCGCCGGTCATCGGCTCGCCGCCGGTGGTCCACTCGCTCGGATCCTTGATCTGGTTCGAGACGTCCTTCGGATCGGTCTTGGGGTTCTCGTGAGCTTCCGAAGCGTCAGACTTGGACGTGCCGGACTTCGATGAGTCGGACTTCGATGAGTCGGACTTGGATGCCTGGGTCTTGTTCGCCTGGGTGCCGGCCATGTTCGGATCCTCTGGTTCACGAAATGTTCTAGTGAACGCGAGGCTCAACGGCGGGTTCCTGCGCCTACGCCCGATAAGGCCTGTCGTCCCGTGGTCATCTGTCTCACGGGTTCGCGCGGTTCGGATACGTAGGCGGTTCTCGCGATCGGCTGTTCCCATTGTGGGAACGGGGCTCGGCGTGCCGTCACGCGTCCTCCGATCCCAGGCTTGACGGGTCGCGTCCGGGCTGGAACATGTCAACAACGCTGACGTACATCGAGGTCGCCCGAGACGTGACTGCCCACGCGATGCGAGATGCCGACGCCGATACGCCGCTGCCGTCCTCCGGTTCCGGCGATGATCTCATCGAGCTTCTGTTCTTCGCCTACCGGGATTTCGTCGGCGACCCCGACCGCATCCTGGCCCAGTACGGCTTCGGCCGGGCCCATCACCGGGTGCTGCACTTCGTCGACCGCTATCCGGGTCTTACGATCGCCGAACTCCTGGATATCCTGCGCATCACCAAGCAGAGCCTGAACCGGGTGCTGAAGGATTTGATCGAGCAGGGCTACATCGCGCAGAAGACCGGCACCAGCGACCGGCGCCAGCGGCTGCTGTTCTGCACCGCGGCCGGTGCGGACCTCGCCGGCGACCTCATGCGGGTCCAGAGCCGGCGGGTGGCGCGCGCCCTCGCGGCATCGGAGCGCGGCGGCGAGGCTCCCCTCTCCGCCGAGAGCTTCCTCTTCGGCATGATCGAACCCGACGCGCGCGCGGCCGTGCAGCGCCTGATGTCCCGGCGCGCCGGCAAGGCCGCCTGATGGCCACGCCCGGGGCGCGCCCGACCGCCGATCTTCCCGACCATGCGCCTCACGTCCTGGTGGTCGACGACGATCGCCGGGTACGGGAACTGCTGTCGCGTTTCCTCTACGAGCAGGGCTTCCGCGTCACCGCGGCCGGGAACGTGCCCGAGGCCCGCACCAAGGCGCAGTGTTTCGTCTTCGATGCCCTGGTGCTCGACGTGATGATGCCCGGCGAGAGCGGTTTCGATTATGCCCGGGAAGTCCGCCAGACCTCGCGCGTGCCGATCCTGATGCTGACCGCGCGCTCGAATCCCAACGACCGGGTCATGGGCCTGGAGATCGGCGCCGACGACTATCTGCCCAAGCCCTTCGAGCCGCGCGAGCTGATCCTGCGCCTGTCGAACATCATCAAGCGGCGCAACGAGGCCGGCGGCCGTGCCCAGAGCCACGACACCGTGACCTTCGGACCCTTCGCCTACCGGATCGACCGGGGCGAATTGCGCCGCGCGGACGAGCTGATCCGGATCACCGAGCGCGAGCGCGAGATCCTCACCCTCCTGGCCCAGGCCGCCGGCGGCAACGTGGAACGGGAGGCCCTGGCCGGAAGCGGCGGCCTCGCCGCCGAGCGCAGCATCGACGTGCAGATCAACCGCCTGCGCCGGAAGACCGAGGTCGATCCGGCCAATCCCCTGTTCCTGCAGACGGTGCGGGGCGTGGGTTACCGCCTCGCGGTCGACTGAGCCCATGGCCGGTACCGGCCTGCTCCAGCGCACGGCGACCCGCCTCGCCGCCCTGCCCCGGCCCCGGCGGATGTGGCGGATCGTCAGCCGCGCCATCGGCGATCTCCTGCCCAAGGGCCTCTACGCCCGATCGCTCATCATCATCATCGCGCCGGTGGTGCTGCTCCAGTCTGTGATCGCCTACACCTTCATGGAGCGCCACTGGCAGCTCGTGACGCGCCGCCTTTCCTCCGCCGTCACCGCCGACGTCGCCGCGCTGATCGACATCTATGAGAGCTACCCGCAGGACAAGGATTCCGAGACCCTCACCCGGATCGCCAACGACCGGCTCAACCTCGACGTTGACATCCTGAAGGGGGCCAAGCTCCCCCCGGCGGGGCCGCGGCCCTTCTTCTCGATCCTGGACGAGGCCCTGTCCGAGGAGATCCGGCGCCAGATCCGCCGGCCCTACTGGATCGACACCGTGGGCCGCTCCAGCCTCATCGAGATCCGGGTCGCGATTCCCGACGGCGTGATGCGCGTCACCGCCCGGCGCAGCATGGCCTACGCCTCGAATTCGCACATTTTCCTCCTTTGGATGAGCGGCTCGTCCCTGGTGCTGCTCGGCGTCGCGATCCTGTTCCTGCGCAACCAGATCAAGCCGATCCTGCGGCTGGCCGCCGTCGCCGAGAGCTTCGGCAAGGGCCGTGAGATCGAGTTCCGGCCCCGCGGGGCCCGCGAGGTGCGCCAGGCCGGCCACGCCTTCATCGAGATGAAGCGGCGCATCGAGCGGGCGATGGAGCAGCGCACGACGATGCTCAACGGGGTCAGCCACGACCTGCGCACCATCATCACGCGGTTCAAGCTCTCCCTCGCCCTGGTCGAGCAGACCCCCGAGGTCGAGGACCTGCAGCGCGACGTCGACGAGATGAGTCGCATGCTGGAAGCCTACCTCGCCTTCGCCCGGGGCGATTCGGGCGAGGTGGCGGTGCCCACCGACATGCGCGCGCTCTTGGAGGACCTGCGCACCGACGTCGAGCGCCTCGGCGCCCATGTGGAGGCGGTGGACCTCGAGGACCATCCGCGGCTGACCCTGCGGCCCGACGCCATGCGGCGCTGCCTGTTCAACCTCGCGGCCAACGCGGCCCGCTACGGCGAGACCGTCGCGATCACGGGGCGGCGCGAGGCGAGGGCCTTCCTGGTCTCCATCGACGACGACGGCCCGGGCATCCCGCCCGATCAGCGCGAGGAGGTGTTCAAGCCCTTCGTGCGCCTTGACGATGCGCGCCAGGATGCGGGCGGCTCCGGCCTCGGGCTCTCCATCGCCCGCGACATCGCCCGGGCCCATGGCGGCGACGTCAGCCTGCACGACAGCCCGCTCGGGGGCCTGCGCGCCACGGTGCGGATCCCGGCCTGATCCGGGCTCATCGACCGCAGGAAAGCGTGGCCGATCCAGCTTGGCGCCGGGTGCGGGGCGATGCTATGAGAGGCGCAGCAAACGCCACAGGGACCGGTGAACCGGGTCCGACAGAGGTTGAGAGACCCGCCCATGAACAGCCCGCTGACCCCCCTCCTGATCCTCCTGCTCCTGCCGATCACCGCCATCTGCGCCGTGCTCTACACGGATGCGGGCATCGAGCCGGCGCTGTTCTACGCCACCGTGAAGACCTTCGTGGTGCTCTTCATCGTCGCCGGCGGCCTCTGTTTCGCCGCGAGCCGCTTGGCCGCCCGCAGCGAGGGCTGAGCGCGCGCGAGCCCAGGACCGCCGACGAAAAGGCCCGGACCGAAAGGTCCGGGCCTTTTCGTTTCGCCCCCCTGCTGGCGGCCTATTCGGCCGCGATGCGCGGCGGCAGGATCGGCTTCGGGTCGTTGGCCGAATGGGTCGGCGGCCGCGCGAACGCGCCCTCCGTCGGCTCGTCCACGCGTCCGACGAAGCGGCCGAAGACCCGCACGAAGAGGCGCGACAGGTCGTCCACCAGGACGAAGATCGCCGGCACGAAGACCAGCGACAGGCCCGTGGAGACGATCAGGCCGCCGATGACCGCGATCGCCATGGGCGCGCGGAACTCGCCGCCGATGCCGAGCGCCATGGCGGAGGGCACCATGCCGGCCGCCATGGCGATGGTGGTCATCACGATCGGCCGGGCGCGCTTGCGGCCGGCATCGATGATCGCGGTGGCACGGTCGACGCCGCGGGCCATCTCCTCGACGGCGAAATCCACCAGCATGATGGCGTTCTTGGTCACGACGCCCATCAGCATGAGGATGCCGATCACCACCGGCATCGAGATCGGCTTGTTGAAGATCAGGAGGCCGAGGATCGCGCCGCCGATGGAGAGCGGCAGCGAGAACAGGATGGTCAGCGGCTGCAGAAAGTTCCCGAACAGCAGCACCAGCACGCCGAACACCATCATCAGGCCGGCGCCCATGGCGAGGGCGAAGCCCTCGAAGACCTCGCCCATCACCTCGGCGTCGCCCGTCTGGCGAATGGTGACGCCGGGCGGGAGGTCCTTGGCGGTGGGCAGGGCGAGGACGGCGCCGATCAGGGCGCCGAGGGCGTCCGAGCCCTCCATGTCGGCCTCCAGGGCGACCCGGATGGCCCGGTCGTAGCGGTCGATGGCTGTGGGGCCGCGCCCGAGGCTGAGATCGGCCACGGTGGAGAGCGGCACGGCCGCGCCGCCCTTGACCGGGACCTTCAGGGTTTCGAGCTGCGAGAGGTCGCCGCGCAGGCGCTCCGGCAGCTGCACCCGGATCGGCACTTGGCGGTCGATGGTGTTGAACTTGGCCAGATTCGCGCCGATGTCGCCGATCGTGCCGACCCGCACGGTCTCGGCGATGAGGTCGGTGGTGACGCCGAGATCGGCCGCGACCCCGGCCTTCGGGCGGATGCGGATCTCGGTGCGGTCCAAGGGGGCCGTCGAGAGCACGTTGACCAGGTGGGGTACGCCCGCGGCCTCGCGCTGGAGCTTGGCCGCCGTCTCCGCCACCACCGCCTTGTCGGGGCCGGACACGATCAGGGTCACGTCGCGCTGGCCGCCCTCGCGCAGGGCCCAGAATCGGATGTCGGGCACGTCGTGCAGGATCGCCCGGATGGCGATGTCCACCTGCTTCTGGGTGCGATGGCGGGTGTTCTTCGGCGTGAGATTGATGGTGAAGGTCGCGAGCCGGACTTCCTTCTTCCCGGGGAGCTGCCGGCCGCCGTCGACGAAGACGCTGCGCACCTCCGGCAGGGCGCGGATGCGCTCCACGAGGGCGTCCGTCACCTGCGTGGTGTCGGCGAGGCGAGCCCCCGGCGGCAGTTCCACCACGAAGATGGTGCGGGCGGCGTCCTCCGCGGGGAGAAAGCCCGCCGGCAGCAGCCCGGTGGACAGGATCGACCCGGCGAAGCAGGCGAGCCCGAGCACCAGGGTGATGAATTTGTGGCGCACCGACCAGGCGACCACGCGGGTGTAGCCCCGCATCACCGGGCCCTCGTGGGTGTGATCGGGGCCGTGATCGCGCAGGAAATAGGCGGCGAGCAGGGGCGTGATCAGGCGGGCCACCAGGAGCGACATGAACACCGCCGCCGCGATGGTGAGCCCGAACTGCTTGAAGTACTGCCCGGCGATGCCGCTCATGAAGGAGACGGGGGCGAAGATCGCCATGATCGTCGCCGTGATGGCGATGACGGCGAGGCCGATCTCGTCGGCGGCCTCCAGGGCGGCGCGGTAGGGGGATTTCCCCATGCGCATGTGCCGAACGATGTTCTCGATCTCCACGATGGCGTCGTCGACGAGGATGCCGGTGACCAGCGTGATGGCGAGCAGGCTGACGGCGTTCAGGGAGAAGCCGAGGCTGCTCATCACCCAGAAGGTCGGCAGCACCGAGAGCGGCAGGGCGATCGAGGCGATCAGGGTGGCACGCCAGTCCCGCAGGAACAGGAAGACCACGACGACCGCCAGGGCGGCCCCCTCCACGAGGGACAGCATCGCCGAGTGGTAATTGCCCACCGTGTTGGTGACCGAGGTGTCGATCAGGTCGAAGCGCACACCGGGATGGCGGGTGCCGAGTTCGGCGATGCGCTTGGCGACGCCGACGGCGACCTCCGCGTCGCTGGCACCGGTGGAGCGCGAGATCGCGAAGGCCACCACGGGCTCGCCGTTGAAGCGCGCGAAGGTGCGCGGCTCCTCCGAGCCGTCCACCAGGGTGGCGAGTTCGTCGAGGCGGACCTTGCGCCCGCCGGGGACGACGATCGAGGTTTCCGCCAGGGTGTCGAGGCTGGCCGCCCCGGCCAGGGTCCGGATGGACTGCTCCTGCCCGCCGAGTTCGCCGCGACCGCCCGCCATGTCGGCGGCGGTCAGGCGCAGCTGCCGGTTCACGTCCGCGGCCGTGATCCCCAGCGCCAGCAGGCGGTCGGGCTTGAGGGTCACGCGGACCTCGCGGGCGACGCCGCCGAGGCGCTCGACGCCCCCGACGCCCTTCACGCTCTGCACCTGCCGGGCGATGACGTCGTCGATGAGCCATGACAGGTCTTCCGGCGTCATCGCGGGCGCCGAGGCGCCGTAGATCATGATCGGCAGGCCCGCGATCTCGACGCGGTTGATGATCGGCTCCTCGATGGTGCGGGGCAGGTTCACCCGCACTTTCGAGATGGCATCCTTGACGTCGTTGACCGCCCGGTCGCTGTTCACCTCCAGGCGAAATTCGATCGTGGTGCTGGAGACGCCCTCGGAGATCGTCGAGATGACGTGCTTGACGCCCTTCACCCCCGCCACCGCATCCTCGACGACCTTGGTCACCTGGGTCTGCAGCTCCGAGGGCGCGGCCCCGGATTGCAGCACCTGGACGGAGACGATGGGGATGTCGATGTTCGGAAAGCGCGTGATCGGCAGCGCGCGGAAGCTGACCAGTCCGAGGACCACCAGCACCAGGAAGAGGACGAGGGAGGGGATCGGCTTGCGGATCGCCCAGGCCGAGATGTTCAGGCGCATGGGATCGTCCGATCAGCGGGAGGCGGCATCGGCCGCCGGAGGCGTCGCGGCCTCGGCCGCCTTGATGGGTGGAACCACGGGCCGGACGCGATCGCCGTCGCGCAGGAAGCTGCTGGCACGGGCCACCACCACCTCGCCCGCCTTCACGCCGGAGCGAACCTCCAGAACGCCGTCGGCGGCGAGGCCGGGCACGATCCGGCGGGCCTCGACGCGGTCGCCGGCGACGATGAAGACGCTCGCGCCGCCATCGGCGCCGTAGAGCACCGCCGAGAGCGGCACCGCGACGCCGGTGCGGCGTGCGACCTCGACCTTGCCGCGGGCGAAGGCGCCGATGCGCAGGCTCGCATCGGGATCGAGGCCGATGCGGATGCGTCCGAGGCGCGTCGTACGATCGATCTCCGGATCGATGCGCCGCACCCGCCCCTTCAGGGTCCGCCCCTCGTCCCAGTCCAGGCGGGCCGGATCACCGACGTGGAGCCGCGGCATCCATACCTCCGGCACCTCGCCTTCGAGTTCGATCTCGCCCCGGGCGATCAGGCGGAACATCGGCTCCCCGGCGGCGGTCGCGGTGGCCCCCACCCGGGCGGTGCGTCGGCTGACGATCCCGGCCTCGGGGGCGCGGATCTCGGTTCGGGCACGCCGCAACGCGATCTCGGCGCCCTGGGCCCGCGCGGTGGCCAGATCGGCCTCGGCCAGCTGAAGTCCGCCCCGGGCGGCCGCGAGCCGGCCCTCGTTGCCCTGGGCGGCGGAGACGCGCTGCTCCAGGGTCACGGCCGTGGCATTGCCGGTGCGGATCAGGCTGCGCGTGCGCTCGAGGGCAAGGTTCGCCTCGACCTGGGCCGCCTCGGCCTGCACGATCTGGCTCCGGGCCTGGATGATCGCGGCCTGAGCCTTGGCGATGCCGGCGGCGTTGGCCGCCTCCTGGGTCACGATCATCTCGAGGGAGAGCCGCGCCAGGGGCTGGCCCCGGGCGACTCCGGCGCCCTCCTCCACCAGCAGGTCGGTGATGCGAAGGCCCTCGATCTCGGGCGCCACCAGGATCTCGTCGCGGGGCACCAGCGTGCCGGTCACGACAGCGAACTCCACGATCTCGCGGGCGACGGCCGATGCCACCGTCACGGCGGGTGCGACGGCGGCCGGATCGGGAACCGCCGCCGGCTCCGCGGCGCGGGCGACGGGGGCGAGCGACGCGGCGCCGGCCAGCACCGCGAGGGCGAAACGAAACCGGTGTCCGAACGGCACGGGCCGAGGGGGGCGCATGGCAGGGCACTCGACGCGGGTGGGAAGTACGGGCTTGCGGGGCGAGACCGGCAAATTCATGGCACACCTCTCGGGCGATGTCCGGGTCGCCGGGACATCGACCTCGCTCGGTGCGAGGATCGGCAACATTTTGCCAGCCGTCACGTTAGGACAATCATAGACCTTTTCCGGTCGAGGGTTAACGAACCATGAGCATCTTCGAGGTCCGTCAGCAGTCGAATGGCGCCGTTCTCTGGACCGGCAGCGCGCTCGACGAAGTGTCCGCTCTCGATGCGATGGCGCGCGAAGCCGGTTACATCGACTTTCAGGCGCTTCCCGAGGAGATCCGCGCGGCTCACCCGGTCGCCCGTCCGATCGCGTAAGGCGTTTCGGGGCCCGTTTGGCGAGAGATCCTTGACTCGGGTCGCCGACCGGGATGCGCCCTAGCGGGACGCCATGGGATCCAGCGACAGGTAACGGGGATCGAAGCCGGCCAGGCTCGTCAGCCGCTGGACGTTCCGGATCGTCAGGATGCGCGAGCGCAGCTCGATCAACCCCTGGCGCTTCAGATCCTGGAGCGTGCGATTGACGTGCACGCTCGCGAGGCCGGTCGCATCCGCCAGATCGAGCTGGGACACCGGAAGATCGTAGCCGTCGCCCCGCACCAGTCCGACGGCCCGCAGGCGCATCAGCAATTCGAGAAACAGATGTGCGATCCGCTCGATGGCCGAGCGGGAGCCGAGATTCACGATCCACTCGCGCAGGATCGCGTCGTCCACAAGGTTCGCCCGACGCAGGGTCATGACCAGCGGGGCCTGCTCCCGGACGAGGTTCCCGAGGGGCACGAAATCCATGCGCGTGAAGCGGCAGGCCGAAAGGCTCGTGATCGCGTGGTCCCGGCGGTCGAGCAGGCCGGTATCGAGGTCGCAGAAATCACCCGGGACCAGATAGGCGAGGATCTGCCGGGTTCCGTTGGCCCGCAGCTTGCACCGGCAGGCCATGCCTTCGAGGAGCACATGGACGCCGTCGGGACGCTCACCCTCCCGCACGATCTCCATGCGCGGTCCGACGAGCGTGATGGCTCCACAGAGCCGCGTCAGGATCGCGCGATCTTCGGTCGATACCGGCCCGAACCGCTCCAGCTTCCGGATCAGCGGAATCATCACATCGTCGTCATCGTGCAGGGTTAGGCGATGCGGCAAATCCGGATCGGAGTCCGACGCCGTCATCGACACCGCTCCGGTGCCTGTCGCCACGCGCGATCGCACCCTCTCGCGTTCACCCAACCCGTCACGGTGTCGAACCCCTCCCCCGACCGATTCCGGGCTGCTCCGCCTGCGCGTGGACCAACCGAGCCGTGCTCGCAGGATCATCGGCCGAGAACGGCCGAACCCTTGCGTCACTACGGCCAGGACCCTCGGTTTGTTGCGATATTCCCCGAACCGCAGCGTTCATAAATCCCAAAGAAGCATGTCGGACAGGGCACGACGCCTTTGGTGTTGTGCCCGACATTGGAGGAATGTCGTCTACCCGACAGATCTCCTGGCGGGCTTGCCTTTGTCTCACATCGTACAGATAGTCGCAAAATCGCTTGTATATATTCCTGAATATGGGTCCGTGAGAGACTATTTGTGCTCTTGCCCCAAGGGACAGGCCCGTGTCGCTGCTAGAGCAATCTGCCGTCCGTAACCGCTTGCTCAAACGTCTCTCGCCAGGTGATTATCGGTTGCTTCAGCCGCACCTGCGCGCGATGACGACGGAGCTGCGCCAAGGTCTGATTTATCCGGATCGACCGATTCAGGACCTCTACTTCCCGGAGGCCGGCTACGCGTCGATCACGACCTCCGGGACGAGCAGGGTCGAGGTGGGCATCATCGGGCCCGAGGGCGTGGTCGGTGCCGCACCGGTGCTGCTGGGGAGTGACCGCACGCCCTACGACCACTTCGTCCAGAACGCGGGTGAGATGCTGGCCATCGACGCCGCCGTGCTGATGGCCGCCACCGAGGAGAGCCTCACGCTGCGCAACCTGCTGCTGCGGTTCGTCCAGACCCTCCTGGTCCAAACGGCGCAGACCGCGTTCGCCAACGCGAGCTACAACATCGAGGTCCGGCTCGCCCGCTGGCTGCTCATGTGCCACGACCGGGTCATCGGCGACGAACTCACCGTGACCCATGACTTCCTGTCCTTCATGCTCGGCGTCCAGCGCACGACGGTGACCCTCGCCCTGCAGCTCCTGGAGGGCAACCGCCTGATCAAGGCACGTCGCGGGCGGATCGGGGTTCTCGACCGGACCGGCCTGCTGGCCGTGGCGGGGGGCAGTTACGGCGTACCCGAAGCCGAATATCTCCGCCTGATCGAGGGCGCCTGACCCGGAGGGGTGGTCCCTGTCGAATGCCGCGACGCACCGGGGCGCCTGCACCGTCGACCAGGCCAGGTCCGGCTTCGGCCGATGGGCGCGTGACATCGCCCTGTCGCGGACGCGAGGCAGTGAACACTTGCTTTCCTGCAGGGTTGAAGAACGACGCATCACGCGTTCCTCCCGGGACTCGCCTCCCAGGACACGCCTCCCAGGACTCGGCCCGCCCGGCAATGGCCGTGGCGGGTTCTTTGCGTCTTGCTATCATGTATTTTCTCGAGAAGACTTTTGCCGGGTTGTCTTTCGATCCAGACGTAAACGTACGATTTCGCGCATAAATCTTTGAAGGTCTTCCCATTAACCTGTGTTGATGCGGATAAATCTCTCGTTTTGCACACTCGGGCGGACTGAGGGGGATCGGGCTCATGCCCTTCCCGGCCGAATGAGAAGTGACTGGATGACATCGCAATCTGGATCCGCTGCGTCGACCCGCCTCCGTCCCGAGAACGCTCCCCCGCTGGCGCCGTCGATCCGACGAACCCTCGGGCAGCACCTGCGCGATGCCTATGCCTCCCTCGATGACGACCCGCCCGACCGGTTCGCCGCGTTGCTCGCCCGTCTCGAGGCGGTGCTCGCCGCCCGCGGCGAGACTCTCACGGCCGAGGTCCGCCAGGGGCTCCGGGACCATGCGCCGGGGCTGCGCAAATACGCCCTCTCGTTGACCCGCGACGCCGCGCGCGCCGACGATCTGGTCCAGGACACGATGCTGCGGGCCTGGATGTACCGCGAGAGCTTCACGCCGGGCACCAACGTGTGCGGCTGGCTGACCATCATCATGCGCAACACGTTCTATTCCGGCCAGCGCAAGCGGGTGCACGAGGTCGAGGACAGCGACGGCAGCTACGCCGCGCAGCTGGTGACCCTGCCGGCGCAGGGCGCCGTCCTCGACCTGGAGGACGTCAACGCTGCCATCGGGCGGCTCTCCACGACCCTGCGCCAGGCCCTGACGCTGGTGGCCATCGACAACATGACCTACGACGAGGCCGCCAGGGTGATGGGCTGCAAGATCGGCACGGTGAAGAGCCGCGTCTGGCGGGCCCGCGAGAGTCTCGCCGCCCTCGTCGGCTACTCCGCCCACGAGATCGGGCCGGACCGCCTCGCCACCTCCGTGCTCAGCGACCTGAGCCTCCGGCCCCGGGCCTGAAGCGGCCTTCGAGTCTGTCAGGTTCATCCGGAACCAGACAGGCTCAGGATCCTTTTCATGTCCGTTTGTCTTTCCGGTACAACCGGTTTCCACGTATCCCTGACAAACTCTACAGCAGCGTTCCGCGCAGGATCAGCATCGCCACCGAGAAGTAGATGACGAGGCCCGTGACGTCGACGAGGGTGGCGACGAAGGGTGCCGAGGCGGTGGCGGGATCGAAGCCGAGGCGCTGCAGCAGGAACGGCAGCATCGAGCCGGTGAGCGAGCCGAAGGTGACGATGCCGATAAGGGCCGCCCCCACGGTCGCTGCCACCAGCATCCAGTGCTCGCCGTAGTCGTAGAGGCCGGTCTTCTGCCAGACCACGATGCGGACGATGCCGATCGCGCCGAGGATCGTGCCGAGCACGAGGCCGGTGGGCACCTCGCGCAGGGCCACCCGCCACCAGTCGCGCAGGCGCACCTCGTGCAGGGCCAGGGCGCGGATGAGCAGCGAGGTGGCCTGGCTGCCGGAATTGCCGCCCGAGCTCATGATCAGCGGGATGAACAGGGTCAGCACGATGGCCTTTTCGAGCTCGCCCTCGAAGCCCTGCATGGCGGTGGCCGTCATCATCTCGCCGAGGAAGAGCGCGCAGAGCCAGCCCGCCCGCTTCCGGATCATCGTGCCGAAGCCGATGTCCATGTAGGGCTCGGGCAGGGCTTCCATGCCGCCGAAGCGCTGCACGTCCTGGGTCTGCTTCTCGACCATCGCGTCGATCATGTCGTCCACCGTGACGATGCCGATGACGTGCCCGACCGCGTCGATGACGGGGAGCGCCAGGAGGTCGTAGCGCGAGATCAGACGGGCGGCCTCCTCGCGGCTGGCCGTGGGCGAGACCGCCAGCGGACGTCGGTTCGGGGCCACCGAGAGCACGTTGTCGCCCGGATTGCCCGAGATCAGCCGACGCAGGGGCACCGCCTTGGTCAGGGCCCGGGTGCGCGGGTCGAGGACGAAGATCGCGTAGATGGTCTCGCGGGTCTTCTCGACCTGGCGGACGTGGTCGAGGGTCTGCTGCACCGTCCAGTTGCCCGGCACGGCGACGAATTCCGTCGTCATCAGCGAGCCGACGGTCTCCTCGCCGTAGGTGCTCAGCCGGTCGACGGCCCCGCGGGTCTCGGCGTCGAGACGGGCGCGCAGGTCCGAGCGGCCGGGCTCCTCGATTTCGCGGAAGAGGTCGGTGATGCGGTCGGCCGACATGCCCGACAGGTAGGAGGCGACCCGGTCGCGCGGCAGCATCTCGATGATGTCGGCGGCGCAGTCGAGCTCGGGCTGATCGAGCACCTCGATCGCCCGCTCCACGGGCAGGCCCAGTAGGATGGCGGCGGCGACCTCGGGCGCCTCGTCGTTGAGCGCCTCGACGATGTCGGGCGCGCGCTCGTCCGACAGGCGGGCGGCGAGCACGGCCGGATCGATGCCGGTCGGGAAGGAAGCGATCTCGTTCATGGGCTCACCTCGCAGGGCGCGCGATCCGGCCGTGAGGGGCCGTCCCGCGCCGGGCCGCCCGGGCCCGGTCAGCGGGGCGTCAGGCGAAGGAAGCGGAGGCGGCCGCGCACGGCGCGGGCGATCGGTCTGGATTGTCGCTGGGCATCGGAATCGTCGAGAGGGAGCCGAAGCGCGCGCCGCGCGGTGAGTCGTGACCCCCGCGCAGGCCCGTTCGGCGGCGCGTCAGTGCGCCTCCCCTCCCCGGGGCGTCAAGCCGAAACCGGCCTCGGCCGGATCTTTCCTCCGCACCCGTGGCGCCCCTGCCGTCCGGTCCGGGGCCGACCCATCGCAGACCCCCTCGCACGGGCGAGGTGTCGGCATCATATCTCCGGTGTCCGGAGTGCCGGGCCGAAAGCGCGGCAACGCCCGGGCACAGGATGGGAACTTTCCCGCGATCCTATGAGAAATATAAGTGTAGCGTCCACTTGTATTGTGCCCAACACAACGGCATATCAGGGACGTCGAACACGAAGGAGTTTCCCATGAAGTGGTCCGCCCCCGTCGTCCAGGAAGTCTGCGTCGGCATGGAAGTCACCAGCTACGAGTCCGCCGAGATCGATCCCTTCAACTAAGGCGCGGCCTTTCGAGGCCGTTTCTCGTCGAAGAGTGGATCGAACCCATCCGGGTTCGGCTTTCATACCCCCAAACCAACCAGGAGAGATGTCATGAAGTGGTCTGCCCCCATCGTCCAGGAAGTCTGCGTCGGCATGGAAGTGACGAGCTACGAGTCCGCCGAGATCGATCCCTTCAACTAAGGGCGATCGCGGGTCCCGCTCGCGGGACCGGCTGATCCGAGGGGGCGCTGTCCGAAAGGGTGGCGCCCCTTTCGTTTGGGCTGAGAGTGTCGGGCGGCGGTGATCCCCTCGGCGAGCGCAGCGCCTCCGCCAGGAAGTCGATCAGCACCCGGACGCGCGCCGGCATCGACGGGCCGCCGACGAAGACCGCATGGATGGCCTCGCGGTCCTGCGGATTGTAGCGCTCCAGCAGCGGCACGAGGCGCCCGCTCGCCAGTTCGTCGGCGATGTGGAAGCGCCCGACACGGGTGATGCCCATGCCGCCGAGGGCGAGTTGGACCAGCGTCTCGCCGTTGTTGGCGGACATGGAGCCGGAGACCGCCAGGAGGTAATCGCGTCCCTCCTCCCGGAACGGCCACCCGGGCTCGGCGCGGCGGAAGTTGAAGTCGAGGCAGTTGTGTCGGGCGAGATCCGCGGGGATCTCCGGCGTTCCGACCCGCGCCAGATAGGCGGGCGAGGCCACGACCGTCCGGCCCGTGTCGCCGAGGCGGCGCGCGGTGAGCGGGCTGTCCGGTAAAGTCCCGAAGCGGATCGCCACATCGGCCCGTCCGCCGAGGATGTCGGCGACCTGGTCGCTGAGGTCGATGTCGACGCTGATGCCGGGATGGCGCGTCACGAATTCCGCCAGCAACGGCACGATCACCAGACGCCCATGGGCGGAGGCGGTGCTGATCCGGACCCGACCGCGGGGGGAGGCCTGATCGGCGACCGCGCTCTCGCTCTCGGCGATATCGGCGAGGATGCGGCGCGCGGCACGGGCATAGCTCTCGCCTTCGGCGGTAAGGCGCAGCGTCCGGGTGGTCCGCACGATCAGCTGCACGCCGAGGCGTGCTTCCAGGCGGGCGACGATGCGGCTGACGGCGGAGGCGGTCAGCCCCAGCCCGCGGGCCGCCGCGGACAGGCTGCCGTCTCGCGCAATGGCGAGGAAGGCCGCCATCTCCCCCGTCCGGTCGATTCGGTCTCGCGGCATTCGTGCTCCTGAGGCACAGATGTCGGTCCGGAGATCGGGCTACCGCCCGGTGTCGCGCTGCATCATGTGCCTGTCGGGAACAATGACCGAGAGGCAACCCCCATGACAATCTATCCTGCCCTGCTGGCGCTGAGCATCGGCGCCTTCGGGATCGGCGTCACCGAATTCTCGCCGATGGGCATGCTGCCGCTGATCGCGAACGATCTCGGCGTCTCGATCCCGGCCGCCGGCCTGCTGGTCAGCGCCTATGCGCTCGGCGTCCTGATCGGCGCCCCGCTGATGACCCTCGCCTTCGCGCGGGTGCCGCGCCGGGCGCTTCTCGTGGGCCTGATGGGCATCTTCACAGTGGGCAGCGTGATTTCGGCCCTCGCCGACGGTTACGCGATGCTGCTCGCGGCACGGATCGTCACGGCCTTCAACCACGGCGCCTTCTTCGGGATCGGATCGGTGGTGGCCGCCAGCCTCGTACGGCCCGAGCGGCGTGCGGCCGCCGTGGCCGCGATGTTCTCCGGCCTGACCATCGCGACGATCGGCGGCGTGCCCCTCGCCGCCTGGGTGGGGGAGGCGCTGGGCTGGCGCGCGGCCTTCTGGGGCATCGCCGGCATCGGCGCCGTCGCGATGCTGTCGCTGCGGCTGGCCTTGCCGCCCCTGCCCGTGGACGGCGCCCCCGACATCCGCGCGGAGCTGCGCGTCGTGGCGCGGCCGGCCGTCCTCGGCGCCCTCGCGCTCACGGTCCTCGGGTCGAGCGCCATGTTCACGGTCTTCACCTACATCGTCCCGATCCTGCGCATCGAGACGGGGGCGGACGCCTCCTTCGTCACGGCCATGCTGGTGGTCTACGGCGTCGGCCTGACCCTCGGGAACTGGGCCGGCGGACGCCTGGCCGACCGCACGGTGGACGGAACCATCATCGCCTCCCTGGTGGCCCTGGTCCTGCTGCTCGGGGTGTTCGCCGTCGGGATGGACTCGCGCTGGGTCGCCGCCCCGCTCATCCTGCTCTGGGGCGTCGCGAGCTTCGCCCTGGTGCCGCCCCTACAGATGCGGGTGATGGCGGAGGCCGGCGAGGCGCCCAACCTCGCCTCGGCCCTGAACATCGGTGCGTTCAACCTCGGCAACGCCATCGGTGCGGCCCTAGGCGGCCTCGTGATCGACCTCGGCGGAGGCTATCCGGCGGTCTCGGTGGCGGGGTCAGCAATGGCGGCGGTCGGCCTCGCTTTCCTCCTCGTTCTGCGGCGCGGCCGGCGCGTCGCCGGCGCGGCGGCGTGTCCCTGACGCCGGGGAACCGGGCGCGCCATTACAATCCGAGGCCGAGCTGGCGCGGCTCGGGCGCGGGGCCGTGTTCCAGGGCGGAGAGGGAGACGCCGAGGAGGCGGACGCTGCGCCGCAGGGGGAACAGGTCCCGCAGGAGGACCAGAACGGTTTCCTCCAGGACGGCGCGGTCCGGGACGAAGCCGGGCAGCGAGCGGGCCCGGGTGATCTGCTCGAAATCCGCGAACTTCACCTTGAGCGTCACCGTGCGGGCCCGGACCTCCCTGGCGGTGGCGGCGCCCCAGACCTTGTCGAGGATCGGCGCCAGGCGCCCCGCGAGCACCCCGTAATCGGCAGAGTCCTCCGAGAAGGTGTTTTCGGCGCCGATGGATTTCCGAATCCGGTTCGCCCGGACCGGACGGACGTCGATGCCCCGCGACACCCCATAATAGTAGGGCGCCGAGGCGCCGAACCGCTTCGTCAGGGTCTCCAGGCTGAGGGCGCGCAGGTCGCGTCCGGTCAGGATGCCGAGCGCCTTCATCCGCGCTTCGGTGACGGGGCCGATCCCGTGGAAGCGCCCGATCGGCAGGTCCTCGACGAAGGCCGGCCCCATGGCGGGGGTGATCACGAACAGGGCGTCGGGCTTGCGGAAGTCGGACGCCACCTTGGCCAGGAACTTGTTGTAGGAGACGCCCGCCGAGGCCACGAGGCCGGTCTGCGCGCGGATCGAGGCCCGGATCGCGCGGGCCACCGCGGTGGCGGTCGGCAGACGCTGCCGATTCTCCGTCACGTCGAGATAGGCCTCGTCGAGGGCGACGGGCTCGATCAGGTCGGTATGCTCGGCGAAGACCGCCCGGATTTGCTCCGAGATCCCCCGGTAGACCTCGAAGCGCGGCTTGACGAAGACCAGGTCGGGGCAGAGCCGGCGCGCCGTGACGGAGGGCATGGCCGAGCGGACGCCGAAGGCCCGCGCCTCGTAGCTCGCCGCCGCCACCACGCCGCGCTCGCGCGATCCGCCCACCGCGACCGGGCGGCCCCGCAACGCCGGGTCGTCGCGCTGCTCCACCGAGGCGTAGAAGGCGTCCATGTCGATATGGATGATCTTGCGGATCGCGCCCGCATCGTCCGGGTCCATCGCGGACGTTCCTCCGATCGTTCTGTCGCTGGTGTTCGTGGTCTGTTCGCAGAATCCCGGTCCGGGCACGGGAATCAAGCCCTGACGGGTCTCGATCCACCGCGGAACCGACGCAGCCTCGCCGCGGCTCACCGCGCGGGGGCTCGCCGTGGACCGGGGCGTGCAGCATAAGGGCGCCCAGGACAGCCGAAGCCCGCGCTTGGCGATTCGCCCGAGGACAGGTTCTTGAACATCACCCAGATCACCCACCACGACCTCGACGGCTACGGCGCCTCCACGGTGGTCGGCCAGTTCGCCGAGGTCGCCCGCATCGTGCACGTGCCGCGCTATTCCGATGTCGGGCCGGTGGTCGAGACCGAGCTGAAGCGCCTCGGCAAGGCGTCCGCCCCGGAAATGATCGTGATGACCGACCTCGGCCTCGAGGCGGTGGCCGTGACCTTCATCCGCAACTTCGCCGCCCTGAACCGCCGCCGCGATCCGACGGCGCGCCACCGCCTCGTCGTCCTCGATCACCACGCCTCCTCGGTCGACCAGCTGCGCGAGCAGGGCCTCGCGCCGCAGGCCGATCCCGCGGCGCCGAGTCTGCAGCGCTTTGACCTGGAAGATCCGAACATCGTCGTGCTCATCGACGAGGCCTGCTGCGCCACCCGCATGGCCTACGAGCACCGGGTCCTCTACGCGACCCGCGAGACCGGCGCGGATCCGATCCTCGGCGCCCTGGTGACGGCGGTCGATGCCGTCGATCTGTGGCGCAAGGACCGGCCGGCCTTCCGCAACGGCCTGAGCCTCGACGAGATGTTCTGGGACAACGTCTCGAACCTCGTGCCCATCGGGCATCCCTGGCACGACCGGTTCGTCGGCGACCTCCTCCTCGGCGCGGCCCGCCTCCTTGGCGAGGGCGCCTCTCCGGCCGTGATCGAGGGCCAGGTGCCGGTCCTGCGAAAGGCGATCCTCGACGGCTACCTCGCAGAGGACGAAGGCGACGACCGCACCCTCACCACCCGCATGCGCATCGCCCGGGTGCTCGCCCGCTCGGACCTGTTCCATCCCCTCTCGGACGGCACGCTGATGTCCTTCGGCCTCGATTCCGGCACCTTCCAGCGGGTCTCGGACCTGATCATGGAGAGCGGCCGGGCCAAGCGCGTGCTCAACGTGCAGCGGGCGGGAACCATGTCCTTCCGCTCCAACAACGAGACCGCCCTGGAAGGCGCGCGGCGCTTTCGCGGCGGCGGCCACAAGGATGCCGCCGGCGGCAAGCTGACCAGCGGCTCGGCCTTCTCCCTGGCGGACGCCATCGCGCAGGTCGAGCCGGTGCTGAACCCGCCGGCGGCCGACCCGGCGCTGAGCCCGTTCGGGGCCTTGAAGAACTGGAAGGGCTGAGACGCGCGGTCCCCCCGACGCAGCCGCCCCCGATGGCCGGCCCGGCACGGGCGCGGCAGTCTCGCCGCCGCGCGCCGCCCGTGCCATCCTCGCCGCGGGCCGAATCCCTGCCCGGCCCCGACGGCACAGCTACGGCGCCGGGACGGTCGAACCCTGTCCGCGACGTTTCCGGGGACACCATGCCGCCGATCGCTCTCCTCAGCCGCGGGCCGTGTCCGTTCCTGTCGGGCTTCGACCTCGCCGACGCGACGCTGCCCGACCTGCGTCTCCGGGTCGCCCTGTCCCCGGGCGGGCCGCGTCTGCCGGTGCTGCTCCTGCACGGTCATCCGCAGACCCACGCCACCTGGCACGCGGTGGCGCCCCGGCTTCGGGAGGCCGGCCATCCGGTGGTCGCCCCCGACCTGCGCGGCTACGGCGACTCGGATCGACCGGACTCGACGGCCGATCACGCCCCCTACGCCAAGCGGGCCATGGCGGCCGATGCCGTCGCGCTGATGCACGCCTGCGGCTACGAGCGCTTCGCGGTCGTCGGGCACGATCGGGGCGGCCGCGTCGCGCATCGCCTGGCCCTCGATCACCCCGCCGCGGTGGACCGCCTCGCCGTCCTCGACATCGCCCCGACGCTGACGATGTACGCCCGCACCGACCGGGCCTTCGCGACCCGGTACTTCTGGTGGTTCTTCCTGATCCAGCCGGCGCCCCTGCCCGAGCGGATGATCGGCGCCGACCCGGAGGCCTATCTGCGCCATCACCTCGCGGGCCAGAGCCGGACGCCCGGGATCCCGAGCGAGGCGATGATCCGGGAATATCTGCGCTGCTACCGCGCGCCCGGCAGCCTCCATGCGATCTGCGAGGATTACCGCGCCGCGGCCGGGATCGACCTCGACCACGATGCCGCCGACGCCGCCGCCGGACGCCGGGTCACCGCGCCGCTCCTCGCCCTCTGGGGGGCGCAGGGCACGGTCGGCGAACTCTACGACGTCGCCGCCACCTGGCGCGAGACGGCCGACCGGGTGGAGGGGCACGCCCTCCCCTGCGGACACCTGCTGCAGGAGGAGGCACCGGACCTGGTGCTGGACCACCTGCGTCCCTTCCTGGGCTGAGGGCCTGTCCTCGCGACGCGACGGGGACACACGAGCGACTCGCGGTCGCGCCCGGATCGGCCGGCCCGGAACGGCGGTTACCCCTGCCGTGAGGCGAGGAGAGCCCGATGGCGAGACCGACCGATCTGCGCGATCCCCCCGCCTGGCTGGGTCATCCCCATCCCCGCGTCGAGGGCGCCGCCAAGGTCACGGGTACGGCGGTCTACGCCTCCGACACCCGCCTGCCGGGTCTCGCCCACGCCGCCCTGGTCACCAGCACCATCCCGCGCGGACGGATCACCGGCTTCGACCTCGCCGCCGCGCAGGCGGTCCCGGGGTGCCTGCGCATCTTCACCCATCGGGATTTCGCTGGCGCGATCCGGCCGGTGAAGCACCTGATGGCCGGGGGCTACGCCAACAGCGGGCACCTGCCGCTGGGATCGGACGCGGTCGCGTATGCCGGTCAGATCGTCGCCCTGGTGGTGGCGGAGACCGTCGAGGCGGCCCGCGCGGCGGCAGCCCGCACGCGGGTGCACTACGCGGCCGAGGCCTTCGCCGACGGATTCGACGCGCCCGGGGCCGAGGTCGTGTGCCTCGCCGACCTGAAGCCGGAGCACCACGACCCCCGGATCGGCGACGCCGACGACGCCCTGGCGCGGGCCGACGTCGCCGTGTCCGCCCGCTACGCGACGCCGATCCAGCACCACAACCCGATCGAACTGTTCACCACCACCTGCACCTGGGACGGCCCGCGCCTCACGGTCCACGAGCCGTCGCGCTACGTCGGCGCGGTCCGGCACGGGCTCGCCGCGCAGCTCGGCCTCGATCCGGGCGACATCCGGGTGGTCTCGGGCCTGATCGGCGGCCATTTCGGCGCGAAGCTCGCCCTGGCGCAGTACACGGCCCCGGTCGCCCTGGCGGCCCGCGCCCTCGGGCGGCCGGTATCCCTGGTCGCGAGCCGCCGGGATGGCTTCACCATCGCCAACTACCGTCCGGAAAGCCGGCACGATATCCGCCTCGGGGCGAGCGCCGACGGGCGCTTCACCGCCCTCGTGCACGAGGCGGCGGTCATCGCCTCGCGCTTCGATCCCTTCGCCATGGAGGGCACCGACGTCACCGCGAGCCTCTATGCCTGCCCGGCCGTCCGCACCGACGAGCGCGCCGTGCGGGTCGACCGCAACACCCCCGGGCCGATGCGGGCGCCGCCCGAGGTGCCCTACCTCTTCGCCCTGGAGAGCGCCGTCGACGAGATGGCGGTCGCCCTCGGGATCGACCCGATCGCCCTGCGCCGTCGCAACGACACGGCCGCCGACCCGATCTCCGGGAAGCCGTTCTCCTCGCGCCCGCTGATGGCCTGCTTCGAGGCCGGCGCGGAGGCCTTCGGCTGGGCGACGCGCGATCCGGAACCGGGGCGGATGCGCGACGGCCCCTGGCGGATCGGGCTCGGTTGCGCCGCCTCGGCCCGGCCGGTGAAGATTTCCCCCGCCACGATGCGGATCCACCTCGGGGCCGATGGCCGCGCCACCGTCGCCACCGCCCATCACGAGATCGGCAACGGGATCACGACGCTGCTCGCCCTCGGGGCCGCCGAGTGGCTCGGGACCACGCCCGAGGCCGTCACGGTCTCCCTGGGCGATACGGCGCTGCCGGCGGCTGGGCTCTCGGGCGGCTCCTCCACCACGACCAGCCTGCTCCACACCCTGGCACAGGGCTGCGAGACCCTCCGGGCCCGCCTGGCGCGGGCCGCCATCAGTTCCGGTCCCCTGGCCGGAGCCGATCCCGCCACGCTGCGCCCGCATGCGGGCGATCTCGTCGCCCCGGACGGGCGGACCTGTCCGCTGGCGGCGCTCGTCGCGGGCCTCGACCCGAACGGGATCGAGACGGTGGCGGCCTTCACCCCCGAGGGGTCGGGGCCGGAGGCCCTGGAGGCGATCGGATCGGGCCGGATAGCCCTCGGGACAGGCGCCGGCGGCAAGGCCGTGTCCTGGGCCTTCGGCGCCCAGTTCGCGCGGGTGCTGATTCACGACGAGACCGGTGAGATCCGGGTGCCGCGCCTCCTCGGCGCCTTCGCGGCCGGCCGCGTCCTCAACCCGTTGACCGCCCGGAGTCAGCTCACCGGCGGGATGATCTGGGGGCTCGGCTCAGCGCTTTTGGAGGAGACGATCCTCGACCGCGGCCATTACCGCAACGCGGATTTGGCCGAGTACCTCGTCGCCACCGCCGCGGACGCGCCGGAGGTCGAGGCCCTGCTCGTGCCGGACCCGGACGACGGCGTGAATCCCCTCGGCCTCAAGGGCCTCGGGGAGCTCGGGATCATCGGCGTCAACGCCGCGATCGCCAACGCGGTGTTCCACGCCACGGGCCGCCGGATCCGGTCCCTGCCGATCCGGGTCGAGGACATGCTGTGACCGATCGCGGGCCCCTTCGGCCGATCCTCGTCCGGGGCTGACGCGGTCGTGATCGCGTCGCCCGGCCCGGGCGCTCCGGCCGGCACGCTCTCGAAGCGTGGCCGCACTGGACGCCCGCCCGCCGATCCTGTCTGATCGACCCGACAGAGGAGGAGCGCGTCATGTCCGACGACCGGGACGATCAGGGCCGGCTCACGCGTGCGGCGAGCTTCGTCTTCCTGCACACCGAGCACGCGATCTACGCGGCGCTCGGAATCCTCCTCGCCCTGACCGCCCTCGTCGCCCTGATCGACGCCACCGCGCTGACCTGGGAAGCCGTGCGCCACCTGGGCGGGGCCGATCAGATCCTGGAGGTGGTCGACCGGCTGCTGTTCCTGCTGATGCTGATCGAGATCCTGCACACGGTGCGGGTTTCGATGCGCTCGGGCAAGCTGACCTGCGAGCCCTTCCTCATCGTCGGCCTCATCGCCTCGATCCGACGGGTCCTCGTCATCACCCTGCAATCGTCGGAGATCACCCACGCCAAGGACTGGTCGCCGGAGAAGCAGGCGCTGTTCCAGGCCTCGATGATCGAGCTCGGCGTTCTCGCCGGCTTGATCCTCACGATGGTGTTCGCCATCTTCATGCTCCACCGCGCCCGGGACGACGGCAAGCCGGCGGGCGAGGAATCGGCCGAGCACGCGGGTTCCTGACGGAGCGGGACGCCGTCACCGGGGCCCCGGAACGCGAACAAGCCCGGCGAGCCGGGCTTGCGCGGTGCCGCGATCGCCCGCGATCCGGTCCTAGAGGCGGTAGCGGATCTGGTCGGTCCAGAAGCGCTCCAGGCGGCTGAGCGCCGTGTTGAGGCGGCCGAAATCGTCGTCCGAGATGCCGCCGATCGGCTGGATGGTGCGGGCGTGCTTGTCGTAGAGGCTCTGGATGATGTCGTGGACCTGACGGCCCTTGTCGGTGAGGCTGATGCGGACCGAGCGGCGGTCGGTCTTCGACCGGGCGTGGTGCAGGTAGCCGGCCTCGACGAGCTTCTTGACGTTGTAGGAGACGTTCGAGCCCAGATAGTAGCCCTTGGTGCGCAGCTCGCTCGCGGTGAGTTCCTTGTCGCCGATATTGTAGAGCAGCAGCGCCTGGACGCTGTTGACGTCCTCGCGGTCGCGACGCTCGAACTCGTCCTTGATCACGTCGAGGAGGCGGCGGTGCAGGCGCTCGACGAGGTGCAGAGCCTCAAGATACGAGCCGTGGGCCGGGACGGTCTCGGGAGCGGTTTCGGTCTTGCTAACCTTGGCAGCCTGGGACTTCATCGTGGGCCTCTTCAGATCTCTGTGCTTCAGGGCCGGTGTTCTTCGCCACCGCTCATGAAGCCAACCTAGGAGTCGCAGATGAAAGACGGTTTAAGCGATAGGATGAATTTGCGATTTACCTCTCTGGGTAAATGCAAGATGAAGCGAACGTCGTAACCCGACGTTTACCGGATTTCCCGCGCCGCCAGGAAAGACAAGATAAAATACAACGCAATAATCCCGGCCTGTATTGCCAGGTAGACGGGCGCTATTGGCAGGAGCTGCGGGGTCAGGACCGCCAGGGTGAGCGCGCTGGTGGCGGCCAGCAGCCAGACCACACCGCCCCAGGCGCTGGTGAGCCAGAGGCCCACCGCGGCCATCGGATCGATCACCGCGAAGTAGACGATCACGCTCTGGCGCCCGAGCGTCTCCGATTCGAAGGGGCGTCCGCCGGGCAGGATGTCGAGGATGCCGGCCCAGGTGGCGACGGCCTTCGCGAGCCAGAACAGGGCGGTGAGGCGCATGAACCAGACCAGCACCACGTCCCAGCCGGTCTGCGGCACCTGGGGCGCACGCTCGATCCGGTCGGCACCCCCGTCCTGATTGCGTCCGCGGATTTCGCGGGAGCCGGGGACCTTGGTCAATCCGCGCACGCCGGACCTCTTCTCATGACTCGGACGATCCGGTGAAGGACGGCTCCGGCCCGCCCGTGGCTGCGAAGGCCGCGGCGATCGTCGCGGGGTCGACGGCGTCCAGGGTGGCGGGATCCCAGGCGGGCGCGCCGTCCTTGTCGATGACGGCCGCGCGCACGCCCTCGAAGAAGTCGTGGCCGCGCATCAGGGCGCTGACCATCCGGTATTCCGTGAGCATCGCCTCGGGAAAGCTCAGGCCCGCGCCGCGGCGCATCTGCTCGCGCACCAGAACCAGGCTGGTGGGCGAGCGCGTGCGCATCAGGGCGGCGGCCTCGGTGGCGAAGGGTGCGCCGTCCGCATCGAGGCGCGCCAGGATCTCCGCGACGGTGTCGGCGCAGAAGCACGCGTCGATGCAGGCCCGTGCCGCGACCAGGGGCCCGGGCTCGGGCACCGGCCGCGCATGGGCGCCGAGCACCGCCGCGATCGGCGCGCCGGAGGCCAGATCGTCGACGATCCCGTCGAAATCCCCCGCCGCGGCGTGGTGGGTGGCCAGACCCACCGCGTGGGCGTCGCCCGGTCCGATGCGGGCGCCGGTCAGGGCGAGGTAGGTTCCCGTAGATCCCGGCAGGCGCGGCAGCACGAAGGTCATGCCGACATCGGGAAACAGGCCGATCCCGACTTCCGGCATGGCGAAGCTGTAGCTTTCCGACGAGACCCGATGGCTGCCATGGACGGAGAGGCCGTTGCCGCCGCCCATGACCAGGCCCTCGATTAGGCTGATCACAGGTTTGGCGAACCGCTTCACGGTGGCGTCGAGGCCGTACTCGGCGCGCCAGAAGGCATCGACCGACGCGGGCGCGCCGGCCTTGGCGAGGGCGTAGATCTGGCGGATGTCCCCGCCGGCGCAGAAGGCGCGCCCGCCCCGGCCGCGCAGCACCACCCGCGTCACCGCCGCGTCGCCGGCCCAGATGTCCAGCTGCGCCTGCATCGCCCCGAGCATCGCCAGGGACAGGGCATTCAGGGCGCGCGGCCGGTTCAACGTCACGAGGCCCACCGCCCCGCGCCGCTCCAACAGGATCTCCGCTTCGCCCGTCTCCGCCATGGGTCCTCCCGCCAGGGATGAGTCCTCCCGCCTGGATCGCCTGCTTAGACGAGGTTTTGGCGCTTGGCGTCAATCGGAGGGGCGTTTCCGGAGGCCCTTGCGCTGTGCGCGTGGCGCAGGCCTGCCGTGGACGAAGACCAGCCATCCCTGCGTCGGCATCACGGGTTTCGGAGGCTTTTCCGGATGTGTTAGGCCCGTGCTCGCCCGCCCCGGCCAAGGCCGCTCCCGGTCACGGCCCGGGGCGAAAACCATCGAGTTCGCCCACGATGACCAACGAACCAGCGACCCCGCGTCCCCTGGCGGTCGAGACGGCCCAGGAGGCCGCTCGCCCGGCCCCGCTCGGCATCACCCAGCGCCCGCGCCGAAACCGCAAGGCCGAATGGTCGCGCCGCCTCGTGCGCGAGAATACCCTCACGGTCGATGACCTGATCTGGCCGCTCTTCGTGATCGAGGGGTCGGGCCGGCGCGAGCCCATCGCGTCGATGCCGGGCGTCGAGCGCCTCAGCGTCGACGAGATCGTGCGGGACGCCGAGAAGGCCGCCCGCGCGGGCATCCCGGCGATCTCGTTCTTTCCCTACACCGAGCCCAGCCTGCGCGATCCCACCGGTTCGGAATCGCTCAACCCCGACAACCTCGTCTGCCGGGCGGTGCGGGCGGTGAAGCGGGCGGTGCCCGAGCTCGGGATCATGACCGACGTCGCCCTCGATCCCTATACCAGCCACGGCCATGACGGCCTGCTGGAGGACGGCGCCATCCTCAACGACGAGACCGTGGCTCTCCTGGTCGAGCAGAGCCTGATCCAGGCCGAAGCCGGCACCGACATCATCGCGCCCTCCGACATGATGGATGGGCGCGTCGGCGCGATCCGGGCCGGCCTCGACCGGGCCGGGTTTCGCGACGTTCAGATCATGGCCTACGCGGCCAAGTACGCCAGCGCCTTCTACGGCCCGTTCCGGGACGCCATCGGCACCCAGGCGGCCCTGGTCGGCGACAAGCGCACCTACCAGATGGACCCGGGCAATTCCGACGAGGCCATCCGGGAGGTCGCCCTCGACATCGCGGAGGGCGCCGATTCGGTGATGGTGAAGCCCGGCCTGCCCTATCTCGACATCATCCGCCGGGTGAAGGACGAATTCGCCGTGCCGACCTTCGCCTATCAGGTCTCGGGCGAGTACGCGATGATCGAGGCCGCCGCCCGCAACGGCTGGCTCGACGGCGAGCGCGCCATGGTCGAGAGCCTGCTGGCCTTCAAGCGCGCGGGCGCCGACGGCGTGCTCACCTACTATGCCCTGCGGGTCGCCGAGCGGCTGCGCGCCGGCGCGTGAGCCCCGGACCGGCCGCGCGCGGGCTCCGCATCGCGCTCGCTGCCGGCGTCGCCCTCCTCGGCCTCGCCGGCTGCGAGAGTTCGGTCGATCGTCAGCGCGCCATGATCTGCCGGCGGGTCGTGCCCGCGCTCGCGCCCCCCGAGACCGCGGTGAAGCTCCTGCGCATCGGCGCGGGCGCGACGCCGGACGAGCTCCGGGTCGACTACGCGGTGGCGGGGCGGCCCGGCCAGGCCGCGCGTCAGCGCTGGGTCACCTGCCGTTTCGGTCCCGGTGCGGAACTCCTCGGCCTCGCTACCGAGGCCGGACCGGTCAACGGGGCGCGCCTGTTCCTGTTGCGCCACTACTATCTCGAGACCCCCGAGGCCGCAGACGCGGACCCGGGCGGCCAGCCGGTGCCGGCCGGCCGCCCGCCCCCGTGAGACCGCGGGGCCGCGGTGATCTCGCGGCGCATGCCCGAGTTTCGTCCTAGCGTCTCTCGTCCGTGAGTTTCATGTCCTTGAGTCTCCTGTCCTTGAGTCTCCTGGGGCGCACGCCCATCTCTCGCCTCAGAACGCCGCCGCTCAGTCCGCGAGCGCGATTCAGGAGCGCCCCATGCGCGAGACGCAAAGCCCCTACGCCGATCGCTTTCAGACCGGCTACGCCCCCCAGGTCCCGGTGCCCTATGTCCGGGGCAGCCTGGGCGCGCGCTTCCTCGCTTATCTCCTCGACATCCTGTTCATCTTCGGATTCACCGCCCTCCTCACCCTGCTGATCACGGTGATCGGCGTCCTTACCTTCGGGCTGGGCTGGACCCTGTTCGCGATCCTGCCGGCGAGCGGCATCCTCTACAGCGCGATCACGGTCGGCGGCCCGGCCCAGAGCACCTGGGGCATGCGGATGATGGGCCTGCGCGTCGTCGCGCCGGAGAGCGGCGCGCGCGTGGACTACCTCACCGCCGCGATCCACGCGCTGCTGTTCTACGTGGCCGTGGCCTCGGCCTTCCTGCTCTGGGTGCTGGATGTCGGCATCGGCCTGGTGCGGGCCGATCGCCGCCTCGGTCACGACCTGATCCTCGGCCTCGCGGTGGTGCGGGCCGGCTGACGCGGTCGCCTCCGGCGTCGCGTCGACGCACGTCTTCGACGACGCGGCGGCTCTCGGCCGGACAGCACGATCCCGGTTTCGCACGAAATCGTCGCGGAACCCTCCCAGGGAGTTGAGCCGGCCCGCGTTGCGGATACACTCAAGTCTCGGGGTGCGCGGTGCGCACCCGGCACGCGGCGAGCGACAGACAAGCGTGACGAGCCATTCCCGGGACACCCCGCAATTCTACCTGACGGCGCCCTCCCCGTGCCCCTACCTGCCGGGCCAGGAGGAGCGGAAGGTCTTCACCCACCTGGTGGGGCGCCGCGCCCGCGACCTCAACGAGATCCTGACGCAGGGGGGCTTCCGCCGCTCGCAGACCATCGCCTACCGGCCGGCCTGCGAATCCTGCCGGGCCTGCATCTCGGTGCGGGTGGTGGTCTCCGATTTCCGTCCCTCGGCCAGCCAGCGCCGCATCCTCCAGCGCAGTGCCGACCTCGTGGGCAATCCCGAGCCCAACCGTCCCGCTTCGGAGCAGTACGCCCTGTTCCGGCGCTACCTCGATGCCCGCCACGGCGACGGCGGCATGGTCGACATGACCGTGCTCGACTACGCCATGATGATCGAGGACAGCCACGTCGACACCCACCTGGTGAACTATCGCCGGCGCGGGCCCGACACCGCGATCAACGGGCGCGGCACCGGACCCACCGTCGCCC
Organism: Methylobacterium sp. 001424705; assembly: GCF_059816145.1. Lineage (NCBI taxonomy): Bacteria > Pseudomonadati > Pseudomonadota > Alphaproteobacteria > Hyphomicrobiales > Methylobacteriaceae > Methylobacterium > Methylobacterium sp. 001424705. The sequence goes on from NZ_JCBANU010000015.1 coordinate 58,814, forward strand.
TCTGCCTGACCGACGTTCTCGCGGACGGCCTGTCGATGGTCTACTCGTTCTACGATCCGGCCGAGGCGCACCGCTCGCTCGGCACCTACATGATCCTCGACCACATCCGCCGCGCCGCCGATCTCGGCCTGCCCTACCTCTATCTCGGCTACTGGGTCGAGGGCTCGCGCAAGATGGACTACAAGGCCCGCTTCACGCCGCAGGAGCGCCTGATGGGCCACGGCTGGCAGCGGGTGGAGTAGCGCCACCCGCCGCGCGTGACCCTCAGAACTTGGCGATGATCTGCGCCCGGATCGTGCGTGGCGCGCCCGGCGTGAGGTTCTGGTTGTTGTCGGCGGTGTAGATGTAGCGCCGGTCGAACAGGTTCTCGATGTTCACCTGGGCCCGGATCGACTCGCTGACCTGGTAGAACAGCCCCAAATCGAAGCGCGTGTAGCTCGGCAGACGCACGGTGTCGTCCGAGGTGGCGAAGGTGTGGGTCTGGTGGATCACCCCGATGCCGATGCCGAATTCGGGCGTGAGGTCGAATTTGTTCCAGAGGGAGACGCTGTTGAACGGCACCAGCCCGACGGTGTTGCCCTTCACGATGGTGGACGAGACGGCACTTTCGATGCGGGCATCGGTGAAGGCGTAGCCGCCGGCGATCTGCCACCAATCGGTGAGGTAGCCGTTGGCGCCGATCTCGGCGCCTTGCGTGTTGGTCCTGCCCGACAGGAGGAAGAAGCCCGCATTGTTCGGGTCGGGCAGCCGCTGGTTGGTGCGGTCGAGATTGTACAGGGCACCGGTGACCTGGAAGGTCGGCGTCACGTCGTATTTCACGCCCACTTCGAGGTTCTGGAAACCCTCCGGCCTGGCGATGACGAGGCCGGGCGTGAACGCGCCGATCTGGTCGCCCGAGGACGGCAGGTAGGACACGCTGTAGCTGCCGTAGAAGGCGAGGTTCGCCAGCGGCTTGATCACGAGGCCGGCGCGGGGCGAGACGAGGTTGTCGACGCGCTCGTTGGTCAGGCCCGTGGCCCGGCCCCGCGCGGAGAAGTCGAAATAGTCGTAGCGCAGGCCGCCGACGATCTGGACGTACTCGTTGAGGTCGATCTGGTCCTGGGCATAGGCCGCGGCCAGGCCGAGGTCGTAGCGAACGTTGGCGTCCGTGGTGCCGTTGTTGCGGAAGGTCACCGGTGCCCTGGAGATCGGCGACATCGGGTTCACAACCACGCTGGTGACGAGGCTGTCGCCCACCCGGGAGAAGCCCGTCTCCCGGAAGGCGAGGCCTTCCTGGTAGCCGAGCTCGAAACCGGCGAGCAGCGTGTGCTTCACGTCGCCGGTGAGGAACTTGTAGGTGAAGTCGTTCTGGCTGAAGTAGTTGGTCCGGTTGGTCTCGCTGCGGTAGATCGTGATCGGCACCTGCGTGCCGGCGGCGTTGACCGGCGCGGCCGGCAGGGAATTCGAGTAGAAGCGGTTGTAGTCGGCGAAGCGCAGCTGATTGCGCATCTGCACGCCGGACTCGAACGTGTGATCGAGGGTCGCCGTGGCGATGTTGGCATCGACCGCCGTCCGGTTCACGGTCGGGTTGCCGAAGAAGGTGCGGGTGTTGTTGCGGTAGTTGTACGGCCGGCCGTTCTGCGAGGGGATGCCGCGATCCGGGAAGCGGTCGTCGTGGAAGAACTCGTAGGAGAGCTTCAGCGTGGTGGCCGGGCCGAGCAGGAAGGTCATCGTCGGATTGATGCCGTAGCGCTGCAGCTTCCCGAATTGCCGGTAGGTCTCGCTGTCCTCGAACACGCCGTTGAGGCGGAAGAACACGCTGTCGCTGATGCGGTCGCCGACATCGAGCGCCACGCGCTTCTGGTTGAACTGACCGCCGCCGGCCACGATCTCGCGCACCCGCAGGCCGTCGGCCTCCTTGAGGACGCGGTTGATCACGCCGCCGCCGCCGCCGCGCCCGAAGATCAGCGAATCCGGGCCCTTGAGCACCTCGATCCGCTCGATGTTGTACAGGTCGCGGAAGTACTGGACGTCGTCGCGCACGCCGTTGACGAAAAAGTCCGCGTTGGTCTTCTGGCCGCGGATGACGACCTCGTCGCGGTTGTTCTCGCCCTGGGCCGGAATCACGCCCGGCACGTAGCGCAGCTGCTCGGTAAGGTTCTGGACGTTCTGGTCCCGGATCTGCTGGCGGCTTACCACCGTGATCGATTGCGGGGTGTCGAGGAGCGGCGTGTCGGTCTTGGTCGCGCTGCGGGTGGCGCGGGTGACGTAGCCGACCGTGTTGCCCGGCAGGCCCTCGACGCTGAGCTGATCCAGGGTGACGGTCGTTCCGTCGCGCGGCCCGACTGGCTGGGCCTGGGCGATGGCCGTGAGGGCCGTTCCGCACAGGAGGGGTGCGATCAGTCGTAATCCTGCTGTCGTGCTCATCGGTTTATCGCCCGCCTGTAGTTCATCTGTGCTTGAGAGTTCGCCCATTAAGCAGTTGCAGGGCGTCTTTGTCCCTTGGGGCGAGCCTATTTTTCAAGCAAGAGGCGATGGCCCCCGATGAAGGGTTCATCTTTTTCAATCGTTCTTAGAACCCCTGGAAACAAAGCGGCAACATCCTCTTCGCACTGCGCAATCCCTGCGCGGTTCGGAAACTTGGAACGACTCCGAAAACGGCTGATCCGACAGGGCTGTTCCTTTTCTGCCACGGTCTTAAGGGGCGTCGGACGCGTGCCGCGACCGGATCGGGGGCATCGGCAGGGTTCTGCGCCAGCGTCGCCGGGCCGTGGCTCGTGTCTGCGGCGGCCGTGACGCTCCGATGCGCTGCGCTTCGCGCGGGACGGCGTCGGCGGCCGCCGGGGGGGCCGCGTTGAGCGCGGTCGCCGCCCATGCTAGGCGCGCCTGATCCCGTTGCCCCTTTTTCCGACGCGTTGACCGAGGCGCCCGCATGATCCCCCGCTACAGCCGCCCCGAGATGACCGCGATCTGGTCGCCCGAATCGCGTTTCCGGATCTGGTTCGAGATCGAGGCCCACGCGACGACCGCGCTGGCCGAGATCGGCGTCGTCCCGAAGCAGGCCGCCGACGCGATCTGGGAGAAGGGCCGCGACGCGGTCTTCGACGTGGCCCGCATCGACGCCATCGAGGCGGTGACCAAGCACGACGTCATCGCGTTCCTGACGCACCTGGCCGAGATCGTCGGCCCCGAGGCGCGCTTCGTCCACCAGGGCATGACCTCGTCGGACGTGCTCGACACCTGCCTCAACGTCCAGCTCGTGCGCGCCGCCGACCTGCTGATCAAGGATGTCGACGCCCTGCTCGCCGCCCTCAAGCGCCGGGCCCTCGAGCACAGGATGACGCCGACCATCGGCCGCTCGCACGGCATCCACGCCGAGCCGGTCACCTTCGGCCTGAAGCTGGCGCAAGCCTACGCGGAGTTCGAGCGCAACCGCGCCCGCCTCGTTGCCGCGCGGGAGGAAATCGCCACCTGCGCCATCTCGGGCGCCGTCGGCACCTTCGCCAACATCGATCCGCGGGTTGAGGCCTACGTCGCCGAGGCCATGGGCCTGACGCCGGAGCCGGTCTCGACCCAGGTCATCCCGCGCGACCGCCACGCGATGTTCTTCGCCATCCTGGGCGTGGTCGCCTCTTCGGTGGAGCGCCTCTCCATCGAGGTCCGCCACCTGCAGCGCACGGAGGTGCTGGAAGCGGAGGAGTTCTTCTCGGAAGGGCAGAAGGGCTCCTCGGCCATGCCGCACAAGCGCAACCCCGTGCTCACCGAGAACCTCACGGGTCTCGCCCGCATGGTGCGCGCCTACGCCCTGCCCGCCATGGAGAACGTCGCCCTCTGGCACGAGCGCGACATCTCGCATTCCTCGGTGGAGCGCATGATCGGGCCGGACGCCACCGTCACCCTCGACTTCGCGCTGGCGCGTCTCACCGGCGTCATCGACAAGCTGCTGATCTACCCCGAGACCATGCAGCGCAATCTCGACAAGCTCGGCGGCCTCGTCCACTCGCAGCGGGTGCTGCTGGCCCTGACCCAGGCCGGCGTCTCCCGCGAGGACGCCTACCGCCTGGTCCAGCGCAACGCGATGCCGGTCTGGCGCGGCGAGGGCGACTTCCTCACGCTCCTCAAGGCCGATGCCGACGTCACCGCGGCTCTGAGCCCGGAGCAGATCGAGGAGTGCTTCGATCTCGGCTACCACTTCAAGCACGTGGACACGATCTTCGCCCGGGTGTTCGGCGCAAGCTGAGCTCCGCACGAATCCTGCTTGCCCCGACCCGCCCCACCCGGACCGAAGAGGTAACCCCGTGTCCCAGGCCCGCATCGTCTACCTGAACGGCGACTTCCTGCCCTTCGCCGAGGCGCGCGTGCCGATCATGGACCGGGGCTTCCTCTTCGCCGACGGGATCTACGAGGTCTCGGCGGTGCTCGACGGTCGCCTCGTGGACAACGAGGCGCATCTGGCCCGCCTCGACCGCTCGCTGGGCGAGATCGACATCGCCAACCCGCACAGCCTGGCCGAGTGGATCGGCCTGCAGACCGCGCTCATCGCCCGCAACGGGCTGACTGAGGGACTGGTCTACATGCAGGTCACGCGCGGCGTGTACGAGCGCGATTTCGCCTATCCCCCCGTCGGCACCGCGCCCACGGTGATGATGTTCACCCAGGCCAAGACCGTGGCGGCCAACCCGCTCGCCGAGACCGGCGCCAAGATCATCACCGTGCCGGACCTGCGCTGGAAGCGCCGGGACATCAAGTCGGTGGCCCTCCTGGCCCAGGTGCTGGCCAAGCAGCAGGCCGCCGCCGCCGGCGTCGCCGAGGCCTGGATGGTCGAGGACGACGCGGTCACCGAGGGGTCGTCTTCGACCGCGTTCATCGTCACGAAAGGCGGCGCCCTCGTCACGCGGCCACTCTCCACGGCGCTCCTGCCCGGCATCACCCGCAAGGCAGTGCTACGCCTCGCCGAGGAGTCCGGCCTCGCCCTCGAGGAGCGCCTGTTCAGCGTCGCCGAGGCCCTGGCGGCGTCCGAGGCCTTCTACACCAGCGCCTCGGCCTTCGTGATGCCGGTGGTCTCCATCGACGGCCACGCCGTTGGTGAGGGCCGCCCCGGCCCGCACACCCGGCGCCTGCGCGAACTCTACATCGGCATGGCGCGCGAGAGCGTTTGAGGCGCACGGACAGGACGTGCGAAAGCGCGTGAGACCTGTCCGGTCGATCCGGGCGAAAGCAGAGGGCTGCGGACTCAAACGAAGACCGACCGAGTATCTTCCTCTCGCCTGTGCGGGAGAGAGTGGCCCGCGAAGCGGGTCAGAAGAGGGGGAGACCTCTTCGGATGCGGCGCGCCCCTCTCCCGGTCGCTGCAAGACCACCCTCCCCCGCAGAGGGGCGAGGGAGAAATCCGCGGCACAAGCCCCTTCCCGAAGCCCTCGCCCGAAGCCCTCGCCTGAAGCCATCCCAGGACCATCGTCCCATCACGGGACCGATGGGGCAGGAACGCTTCGGCGCCCGGCCTGTTCTCCCTGAAACCCCGCATCCGAGACAGGGAGACCCTATGCGCTCGATCCTCACCCTCGCGGTCGGCTTCGGCCTGATCGCCGGCACGGCCTTCGCGCAGTCCCCCGACGCGCCACTGAAAGGCCGGGACACCGATCCGGCCTTGCCGCCGCCGAACCAGACCATTCCCGACAAGATCCGTCCCTCCGAGGGAACGGCCGACCAGGGCACCTCCGCCGACAAGGGCACGCTGAGCGACAGGCTCGAGAAGAGCGATGGCGTCATCAAGCCGCCGGGCAATGCGGCCCCCGGCATGGTGGTGACCCCGCCCGACCCGAACCCCGGCTCGATGCCGGTGATCAAGCCCGGCGACCTGCCCGGCCGCCAGCCCGGGACCGAGGCCCGCTAGACCTCCCGCTCGGCGGGGAGGCCGACTGGGCGACATACCTGCTCATCGGGCGGCGAACCGGCCCCTTGCTTGATTTCCGCGCACGGATCGCGGAAAGACCCGAGGACAGCGAAAGCGGTCCGACCGTCAGGCCGGACCGCTTTCGCGCGGGTTACGGCACAGGTCTTCAGTGAATGGCAAACGTCGTCGTCGTAGGCGCCCAGTGGGGTGACGAAGGCAAGGGCAAGATCGTCGACTGGCTCTCCGAGCAGGCCGACGTCGTGGTCCGCTTCCAGGGCGGCCACAATGCCGGCCACACGCTCGTGATCGACGGGGTGACGTACAAGCTCGCGCTGCTGCCGTCGGGCGTGGTGCGGGGCGGCAAGCTGTCGGTGATCGGCAACGGCGTCGTGGTCGATCCGTGGCACCTCGTGGACGAGATCGCCCGGCTTCAGGCCCAGGGCGTCGAGATCTCGCCCCGGACCCTGCGCATCGCCGACAACGCGACCCTGATCCTCCCGCTGCACCGCGAGCTCGACCACTTTCGCGAGACGTCGAACGCCGGGCTCAAGATCGGCACGACGAAGCGCGGCATCGGCCCGGCCTACGAGGACAAAGTCGGCCGCCGGGCCATCCGAGTCGTCGACCTCGCCGACGAGTCGACCCTCGAGGCGAAGATCGAGCGGGTGCTCACCCATCACAACGCCCTGCGCCGGGGCCTCGGCATCGCCGAGGTGGACGCGGGCGCCCTGCTCTCCGAGCTGAAGGCGATCGCCCCGACGATCCTGCCCTATGCCGACACGGTCTGGAAGCTCCTCGACGACGAGCGCCGCGCCGGCAAGCGCATCCTGTTCGAGGGCGCGCAGGGCGCGCTGCTCGACGTCGACCACGGCACCTATCCGTTTGTGACCTCCTCGAACATCGTGGCCGCGCAGGCCGCCACCGGCTCCGGCATGGGCCCCTCGGCCATCGGCTACGTGCTCGGCATCGCCAAGGCCTACACCACCCGGGTCGGCGAGGGTCCGTTCCCCACCGAGCTGTTCGACGAGATCGGCGAAACCATCGGCGCCAAGGGCCGCGAGTTCGGCGTCAACACCGGGCGCAAGCGCCGCTGCGGCTGGTTCGACGCCGTGCTGGTGCGCCAGACCGTCCGCACCTCGGGCATCGACGGCATCGCCCTGACCAAGCTCGACATCCTCGACGGCTTCGAGTCGATCAAGGTCTGCACCGGCTACCGCCTCGACGGACAGGTGGTGGACCACCTCCCCGCCAATCAGGCGGCGCAGGCCAAGGTGGAGCCGATCTACGAGACCATCGAGGGCTGGTCAGGCACCACGGCCGGGGCCCGCTCCTGGGCCGACCTGCCGGCCCAGGCGATCAAGTACGTGCGCCGGATCGAGGAGTTGATCGGCGCACCGGTGGCGTTGCTCTCGACCTCCCCGGAGCGCAACGACACCATTCTCATGCACAACCCCTTTGAGGACTAGGGCGGTTTCCGCTTGATGGGCGCGCGGCCGCGCGGGGATGATGCCCCTGACGGACCCGCGGTGGTCGGCCGGCTCCGCCTGTCCGCGGGACGGCGGGACGAGGCGGCGGGTCGGCCGCCGGTGAGAAGGCGGATCTGAGGCACGATGGCCGACTATTATCCCCTGCTGGCACGGGCGCTCGACGCGATGCCCGACCGCTCCCCGGCCCTGCGCCAGGCCGTCTACGAGCGCGCGCGGGGTGCGCTGATCGGTCAGCTCCGCTCCCTCGATCCGCCCCTGTCCGAGGACGACATCGACCTCGAGCGCAACGCCCTTGAGGCCGCCATCCTGCGCCTGGAGCGCGACCACGGGGGCGTCGCCCCGTCGCCGCCCGAGCCGGCGCCGGCGCCCGATCTGCCCGCCCCCGAGCCGGACCCCCTCCGGCCGCCTCCCCCGGCCAACGATCTCACCGATCTGCCCGAGCCGCTCCCGCCCGAGCCGTCTGGGTCCGAGCCGGTTCCGCCGGAGGCGACCCTGCCGCCCGCGCCGCCGCCGAATCTCGGCGTGCCGGCCGCCGGACCGCCCGTGTCGGCCCAGCCCGAGCCGGGTCCGCCGGCGCCCGTTCCGCCGGCGCCTGAGCCGGTGCAGCCGATCGCCGTTTCGCCGCCGACGCCGCGCGACGGCGCCGGTCCGTCGGCCGAGGGCGGCGCCGACACGATCCCGCCGCCGGTCCGCATCCAGGCCCGCAAGGCGAAGAGCCCGCCCTTCATGGCCGCCGAGGGGGCGGACGAGGCGTCCGCGCCGACCCCGCCCCCGCAGGAGGACGGCAGCGACGTGCCGCCCCCGGATGGCGGCCAGCGCCAGCGTCCGCGCATCGAGGTGGTCGGGCCGCGGCACGGGCGCTCGCGCCTCCTGCGCAACGTGCTCGTCGGCAGCATCCTGATCGCGGTGATCGGGCTGATCGCGGTGGCCGCCTTCCTCCTGCGCGACAGGCCGGCCGACCTTCAACCGATCGCCACCGAGCAGCAGGACGCGGCCCCGGAGGGCGCCGATTCGAAGTTCGCCGACCGGGTCGGCGGCGACGCCGCGCCGGCCGAGCGCGCCGCGCCGGCCCGGCGTGCCACGCCCGCGCCGACGCCGTCCTCGACGCCGGCCGCCCCGACCCAGGCCCAGCCGGACCTCGCGGTCACCCAGCGCGCGGTGCTCTACGAGGAGAACATGGGCGGCGGCGCCAACGCCACGCCCACCACCACCCAGGGCCGGGTGGTCTGGCGCCTCGACACCGTCCCGGGCGAGCAGGGCCAGCAGCTGGAGACCGTCGTGCGGGCCACGGCCGACTTCCCGGAGGCCGGGCTGACCCTCGCGATGACCGTGCGCCGCAACCTCGACGCGACCCTCCCGGCCTCGCACACCATCGAGCTCGCCTTCACGCCGAGCGGCCCCACGGCCGCCCGCCACAACGTCCAGGATATCGGCCTGCTCCAGGGCAAGGACGACGAAGGCGCCCGCGGCTCCCCCGTGGCTGGCCTGCCGGTGCGGGTCCGCGAAAACCTGTTCCTCATCGGGCTTTCGTCGCTGCCGAACGACATCGAGCGCAACACCGACATCCTGCTGCACAAGAACTGGTTCGACATCACGCTGAAGTTCGCCGCCGGCCCCCGCGGGATCATCGCCTTCGAGAAGGGCACCGCCGGAACCCAGGTCCTGCAAGGCGCCTTCGATCAGTGGCGCTAGGGCGTTTCGCGCCGCGGGTCACGCGCGCGGAAGCTCTCGTCAGCGACCGCGCATCGGGCCCGGAACGCAAAACGGCCCCCCGGCACGATGTCCGGGGGGCCGTTCTCCTGTCGGCGAAGGCGGTCTCAAGAACTCAGGCGTGAGCCTCGACGCGCGGGGCCTCGCGGGTGGCGAGGTTGCGCTTGACCGCCTCCTGGATCTTCTCGAAGGCGCGGACCTCGATCTGACGGACGCGCTCGCGCGAGACGCCGAACTCGCCGGAGAGATCCTCCAGGGTGATCGGGTCGTCGGCGAGGCGGCGTGCCTCGAAGATGCGCCGCTCGCGCGGATTGAGCACCGAGAGCGCGTCGCGCAGGGCCGAGAGGCGGTTCTGCCCCTCTTCCTCGCGGGCGAGCACGGTCTCCTGGCTCGGGCTGTTGTCCACCAGCCAGTCCTGCCACTCGCCCTCGCCCTCCTCGCGCAGGGGCGCGTTGAGGGAGGTATCGCCCGAGAGGCGGCGGTTCATGTCGACCACCTCTTGCTCGGGCACGCCGAGCTTGGTGGCGATCTGGGCGACCTGGTCCGGCTTGAGGTCGCCCTCGTCGAGGGCCGAGATCCGGCCCTTGGCCTTGCGCAGGTTGAAGAACAACTTCTTCTGGTTGGCGGTGGTGCCCATCTTCACGAGCGACCACGAGCGCAGGATGTATTCCTGGATCGCCGCCTTGATCCACCACATGGCGTAGGTGGCCAGCCGGAAGCCCTTGTCCGGCTCGAAGCGCTTGACCGCCTGCATCAGGCCGACATTGCCCTCGGACACGACCTCGCCGATGGGCAGGCCGTAGCCGCGATAGCCCATGGCGATCTTGGCGACGAGACGCAGGTGGGACGTGACGAGCCGATGGGCGGCGTTGCGGTCGCCCTTCTCGCGCCAGTCCTTGGCGAGCGTGAACTCCTCGTTCGGCTCGAGCATCGGGAACTTGCGGATCTCGTCGAGGTAGCGTGAGAGGCCACCTTCGGTGGCGAGCACTGGCAATGCGCCGGCCATGATCTTACCTCCTTGAAAGGACCCCCTGAGGGCGGTCCGAAGCGAACCGCCGCTCCCTTGAGCCGACCGTTCGATTCCCCAAGTCTAGCGGGAAACCGGCGGGAACGGAAAGGCGGCGCGTGGGACGCGTCCGGCATCAACGCACGGGATCCCGCTTGGGTCTCTGATGACACGAATGGCCGCAGCCCGCCGTGTCCTGGCGCACGCCCGCGCGGTCTCGCGCAGTCTTGACTGTGTCTGCGGCGCTACGCCCCGGCCCGCAGCGCGGTGACGAGGGCCTGGAGGTCCGCGGGCAGCGGGCTCTCGAAATGCAGGGTGTCGCCCGTGCGCGGATGGGCAAAGCCCAGGACGCTGGCGTGCAGCGCCTGCCGGCCCAGGGTGCCGAGGGCGGCGCGCGCCGCCGGGCCGAGCCGGCCTGCCTTGGTCTTGAAGGCCCCGCCATAGACCGCGTCGCCCAGCAGGGGGTGGCCGCGATGGCTGAGATGCACGCGGATCTGATGCGTGCGCCCCGTCTCCAGCGAGCAGCGCACCAGCGCCACCGGCGCCTCGGCCCCCAGCACCGCCTCGACCCGGTAATGCGTGATGGCGTGCCGGCCGCCCTCCCCGCGCACCACCGCGATCTTCTCCCGGTTGCGCACGCTGCGGGCGAGGTTCGCCGCGATGGTCCCGGCCCGGGGCTCGGGCACGCCCCAGGCCAGGGCGAGGTAGGCCCGCTCCAGCGGGCCGGTGCGGCCGTGGTCGGCGAACTGCGCCGTGAGCCCCGCATGGGCCAGATCGTTCTTGGCCACCACCAGCAGGCCGCTGGTGTCCTTGTCGATGCGGTGGACGATGCCCGGCCGGCGCACGCCGCCGATCCCCGACAGGCTCTCGCCGCAATGGGCGATGAGGCCGTTCACCAGGGTCCCCGACTCGTGGCCCGGCGCCGGGTGGACGACGAGGCCGGCCGGCTTGTCGATGACGATGAGGTCGTCGTCCTCGTACACGATGGCGAGGTCGAGGGCCTGCGCCACGGGTTCCGGCGCCACCGCCGCCGGGATCACCACGGCGAGCTCGGCCCCGGGGCCGACCTTCGCGGAGGGGTCGCGGCTGACGGCGCCGTCCCGGCACACCTGCCCGGCGCGGATGAGATCCTGCAGGCGCGAGCGCGAGACATCGGGAAAGGCCCGGGCCAGGGCCCGGTCCAGGCGCTCCGTCGCGGCGTCCTCGGGAAGCGTCGCGCGGCGGTCTTCGAGTCCCGGCAAGGGGCCATCCTTCGATTTAAAAATGTCGCGTGCGGGCCGACCGGGCGATTTCAGCCCTTGTCGTGCCGCGCGACCCTCGCTATACGATCGCCCATCGGCCGGGAAGCACGGATCGCCGCAGCGATCACCGAGTGCCTCCCTCCGGTCCGCGCCCATCGTCTAGCGGTTAGGACAGGTCCCTCTCACGGATCAGACCGGGGTTCGATTCCCCGTGGGCGCGCCAAGCACTCCCCCTCGACATTCCGAAACGTCCCGGCTGCCCTAAGCCTTCGCGCGCGGTCGGTTCCCGTCAATTCGAATGCGGGGCCCGCGCGCCGAGGCCATGGGCGGCCATGGCGTTGAGGCAATGGGCCGGAATCCGCCGGATGGCGCGCGTCTCCGCCTCCGCGTCCATGCGCAGGTAGGCGGCGTCGAACTCGGCGAAGGCGGACAGGGCGGCGAGGTCGGGAATGGTGAGGCGCCGGTCCCGGAGTCCGATGCGCCCATTGCCGCGCAGATCCTGCAGCACCCGGTTGACGTGGACGTTCGAGAGGCCGGTCGCGTCCGCGAGATCCGCCTGGGTCACGGGCAGCGCGCAGCTGGTCCCGGTCGTCCGCCCCACCCGCTGCTGGCGGACATAGAGTTCGCAGAAGAGGTGGGCGATCCGCTTCACGCCCGGCTGGCAGCCGAGATTGACCATCCACTCGCGCAGGGTCGCCTCGTCCACGAGCCTGCTGAGGCTCAGGGCGCAGGCCAAGGCCGGGACGGTGTCCAGGATCTCCGCGACGGTCTCGGCTGCGAGGTGAACCGCCTTGCAGGGCGACAGGGTGACGATGCTGTGGTCCATCCGCTCCAGGAGGGAGACATCCAGCGCGCAGAGGTCGCCGGGCAGCAGGAACGCCAGGATCTGACGGCGGCCGCTCGCCCGCGCCTTCTGTCGGCACGCCATCCCGTCCAGGATCAGCCAGAGACCGTCCGGCTTGTCACCCTCGCGCACCAGGGGCGTGTGCGCTTCGAGGCTGCGCCGCTCCGCGCTGATCCGCTCCAGAATCGCCCGGTCTGCCTCCGATAATTCCACGAAGCTTTCGAGCTTTCGCGTGAAGGGATTGGGCAAACGTGGGGGCGAATTGTCCGTCCGGGTCATGCAGTTTTCACCCACGTGTTCCGGCCGATGACAGCACTTACGTAGATCTTAATTTTGTAAATGTTAGCGGTCGAATGTGAAGTCTTCAATCGGGTATTGGGAAATGTCGAAAACCGGACATTTCGTCCGGCGTGGAAAGGCTACGGGCAAACACTGGGCACCCCCGAGCACTGCGAAATTCCGGATCGATCCCGCGGCATTGCGAACCGTCCTCGTCGCCGGCGCGGCCTGGACGCGGTGCGAATCCCGGGGGGACCGCGGCCAGGAGCTTCGGAGTAACGGGAGCGTCGGAGGATCGAGCGCGCCATTCCGCTGCCGCCGGGCGTCCGACGAGACAGGGCCCTTGCCCGGCCGCGATAGGACAAGCTGTCCGGCTGACGGCCGCGCCCGCGCCATGCGATGAGCGGGCATGATCCGGATCATCAAGCACATCCTCGTCGAGCCCACGGCGGACCAGCTGCCGCGCCTGCGACGGATTCAGGCGGCGGTCCTCGCCCGGTTTCCGGACGCCACCACGGAGATCGTCCCCGGCCTGCTCGACGATGACCTCGTCGTCGAGGTGCGGCTTCCGCTCCTCCACCTGATGGCATGGCGCGGCGCCCGGGACGCCTGGGGCGACTTTCGCCAGGCCGGGGACGGGACGCCGCCCGATCATGTCGGGGCGGCGCGCGACGCCGGGCCGGATTGACGCGTCGCGGGTGGGGAGCGCCATCCCCAGCGCGTTTTCACGCTTGCGGGAGGGATGACGGACGAGCTTGCACGCCGCAATGCTGCAATCGGCCGTCCGAACCGCAAGTCGACCGCCACGCTTGTCAAGCTGAGCCCAGCAACGCGACGGATCAGGCGCCGCTGCGCTTCAAAAGCCATACGTTAAGAATTTGCTAACAGGACGCGTTTGGCGTGATTGACAGGGGCAGCAAATTGCAACCTTGTTGAATCCTGGTCGTGGGTTGTCCGCCACGAGATTGGATCGCAGAAATGAGCTGGCTTTCGCTCCGCAAATTGACCGCAAGTGAAAGCAAGGCGCCGTCTTCACAGCAGACTGATGCATTGCTTCGTTCTCCAATACAGGATGTGCCTTTTATCCGTATTGCCGATGAGGCGGAGACGACGGAGCCGCTACTGGACAGTGAAGACCTTTCGCTGGATTCCCTCGGGCAGCACAACGAGAGCCTGCGGTTCCGCGTGGCGGAAATGTCCGAGCGCCTCGACGACCTGAAGTCGCTTCAGGCGGATTTCTCCGCCCTCCTGGTGCCGATCGTGGCGATCACCGAGGAGCTTCCGCGGGCCAAGGTCCGGACGGCGGAGCTCGAGACCCTTCTGGCGATGGAGCAGGGCAACGCGGCCACCCTCCGGCGCGATCTCGCCGACGCCACCGGACGCCTCGCCGCGGCGACCAACGACGTGGCGGCCGCCAAGATCCAGCTGCACCACCTCGAAACCAGCCTCCAGGCCCGCGACGCGGCGGCCGAGGAGGTGCGGATCGCCCTGCGCGACAAGACCCTGCAGGCCGAGAACCTGGAGCGGCGCCTCTTCGCCGAGACCGAGCAGAGCCGGGCCCTGCAGGGCGAGAGCAAGGCGCTGCGGGTGGAGGCCAAGGCCCTCGACCAGGCGCTGGCCCGGTCCGACAGCGAGCTGCAGGACCTGCGCGAGAGCCGGCACGCCCTCGACCGGGACAACCTCCGGCTCCAGAACCTGAGCGAGGCCCAGGCGGCCCAGCTCGCGGAACTGAGCGCCCGCGCCCAGGAGTTCGAGGGCCAGGCCGAGTCCGGCCGCGTCGCCCTGCACAACGTCGAACAGCAGCTGGCGGCTGAGATCGCCGCCGCCCAGAAGGCGGAGGCCCAGTACGAGGCCGAGGTCGCGAACCATCGCACCGAGCGCGCGAGCCTCGCCATGCGGGTGGAAGCCGCCACGAGCCGGCTCGCCAACACCGAGCAGATGCTGGCCCAGCTCCGCACGCAGCTCCGCGAGCGCGACGAGGCCGGCCGCTCGGCCGAGCGCGGCCTCAAGGAAGCCTCCATCGAGCGCGTCACCCTGGAGCGTCGGCTGGAGAGCGCCCAGGTCGACCTCGCCCGGCAGAACGAGCGCTTCCTCGAGATGCAGCGGGCCCGCTCGGAATTCGAGCACCGCTGCGAGATGCTGACCAAGGCGATGGCGGCCAAGGATGCGGCCCTGGAACAGGCCCTCGGCCGGGTCTCCAGCCTGTCCGACCGCATCGACCACCTCGTCCACCGCCAGGAGGTGGAGCGTGCGGATTTCGAGACCGTGAACCACCGCCTGATCGAGGAGCTCCAGCACGAGCGTTCCGAGCGCAAGCTCGCGCAGGGTGCCCTGGACATCGCCCGCGAGAGCCGCGTCGCCCTGCAGAAGCAGCACGAGGCCCTGCGCCGCTCGGCCCGCAGTTTCGCGGGGGACGAGGGGGCGCGGAGCGAGCCGGCCCCGGCCGCGCCCCCGCCGGAGCCGAGCAACGTCCGTCCCTTCTCGCCCCCGCCCGAGAAGTAGCGCCCGACCCGACCGATCCAGCCTCGCCGACCCGACCCCTCCACCCCTTCAAGAGACGGCGCGGCGGAGACCCCGCGCAGGGATGCCCAGATGTCCGAGACCGCGCTTCGCGACCGAGAAACCTCCTCCGCCGGAGCCTGGCTGATGCGCAGCCTGCCCAGCCCCCATCGCGGGCCGGGGGCGCCCGAGCCGGCTCAGCAGGCCCATCTGGACGAGACCCTTCCGGCTCCGGCCAATGCCGGCCGGACGCGGGACTGGTCCGCCTCCCTCGATCTGATCCACGAGGCCACGGCCGCGATTCGCATCAGCGAGGAGCGGGCCGCGGAGCTGGAGCAGGAGCTGGAGCGCACGGTCGCTCGGGCCCTGGAGCGGGCCACCGCCCTGGAGGCGCAGGTCGCCGCCGCGCAGACCCGCGCCGACCTCGCCGAGCGCCGGGCGGACGAGGCGGAGGAGTGGCTGGCCCGCCTGCACGACGCCGTGGTGGAGGGCTTCACCCGCCGTGCGCCGGCGGACGAGGCGAACCCGGCCAAGGTCGGAACGCCGTGAGGGGCCGGGGCGCCGGTGGCGGATCCATCCCGCGTGGTCACGCCGCCCGCCCGGGACCCTGTTCAACGACCGTCACCATGATCGTTTTCCCGTCCGGGTCTCCGCCCCCATGTCCGCTGCACCCATCTCCGCCGCTCCCATCCCAGCCGCTCCTATGCCCGCTGCCGCCTCCCCCGTCCTGTCGCCCGTGATCGATCTCGCGCTCGCCCGGCTGCCCGTCCGTCACGGGGGCGAGGCCTCGGACCCGCGCGAGACGGAAAGCCCCGTGCGGAGCGGCAGCCAGGCACTTGCCCTGGTGCCCGTGCCGGCGATCACGCACACCTCGGAACTCGGCGCCACGACCCTGCGCCTGGTCGAGCACAGCATGGAGACGATCCAGGCTCTGCACGAGCGGGTCGATACGATCTCGGCCCAGGCGCGGGACCTGATCCGCCTCACCCACCGGGAGCGGGTCGAGCAGCAGGCCGAGCTGGATCGGGCCCGCGCCGAGGCGTCCGCCTGGCGGCGTCAGGCGATGGAACTGGAGATCCGGATGCGCGAGGCCCAGCTGCGCGTCCGCGAGGCCGAGATGGCGCGGCGCGAGGCGGATCAGGCCGCCCTCGATGCGCGGGAGCGGGCCCGCTCCGCCGAGGGCGAGGTCCAGGATCTGGAAGCCTACCTGCGCAAGATCAGCGACTACCTGCAGGCCAATCTCGGACGAGTCCCGGGCCGGCCGTCGCGCGACGCCTGAGGGTCGGGCGGCGGCGTCGCGCCTCAAAAGAATCAGGTCCGGCGACGAGTCCGCCCGCGGTGGGGGCCGAGGCGGCCCAGGATGGCCGGAACGGGCCCGGCGGGCCCCCGCCTTCCCCCGGAGATCATGGTGCGGCGCAAGCGTAGCCATTCGTTGAGAAGGCTCGGGGATTTCGTCCGCTGAACTGATATACCAAGATGTTCGCTGCATCGCGGGATCGATTTGTCGCGTCTAGCGCCGCCGAGGACTTGCGTAGTCTGAACCCACCGTTAATGTTTCCCCTCCGCCGAAATCATATCGCGTCTAACCTTTTTTGACGGGGTGACAGCCATGTCCAACGTGATTCGCGTGAAGCCGACGCATGACGGCACCTATACGGTCTACCGGGGCGAGGCCGTGCTCGTCAGCGGCCTGACCCGCCTGCAGGCGGAGCGCTACGAGGCCAGCCTCGCCGCCCAGGCGAAGGTGCTGGAGGACGCCTGAGCCCTGAGATCCCGAGGCGGCGACGCCTCAGGAGCGGGCCAGCGGAAGGGCGCCGAGATCCGCGATGGTTCCGGACTCGGTCAGGCCCCGCTCGATGCCCGCGACGGCGTAGCCCGTCGCGCGGCGCGTGATCGTGTAGAGGTGGTAGCTCGCGCGGTGATGCCGGGCATCGCCCCGGGCCGAGGCCGAGGCGGCCCCCACCACCGGAATCGACGTCCCCCCCGGCCCGGGCACGAACGCGACGCTGCGGACGTGGTTGTGCCCGTGCAGGATCAGCTCCGCCCCGGCATGGGCCACCATGGCGGTGAACGTCCCCGCATCCTTCAGCTCACGCCCGGACGACGTGCCGCCGGGATGCGACGGGTGGTGGATCATCACCACGCGGAACGGCGGCTCGGGTTCGGCCCCCAGCGTCCGCAGCAGGGCCTCGGTGGCGGCGATCTGCTGCGGCCCGAGGCGGCCGCTCGCCATCAGGGGCTTCGTCGGCACCGCCGAGGACAGGCCGATCAGGGCCACCGGCCCGCGCCGGCGCAGGTACGGGAAATGCCCGTGCGTGCCGTCGTCGCCCGCCGTCCAGGCGCCGCAGGCGAGGAGCAGGCCCTCGAGGGAGCCGCGCACGTAGGCGTCGTGGTTGCCCGGCACGAAGCTTACGGTCTCGGGCGTCCCCAGGGCTTCCAGGAAGACCTTCGCGGTCGACCACTCGCTCGGCAGGCCGATGTTGCAGAGGTCGCCGGTGCAGGCGACGTGGTCGTGCCCCTGCGCCTGGAGGTCGGCCACCAAGGCGGCCAGCACCTCCATGTCGTGGGCGTCCTTGCGGCCGCGCTGCCAGTTCACGTAGCCGGTGGCCCGCTTGCTCAGAAGCTGGCGCAGGCGCGGGCGTGTCAGCGGCCCCACATGGGGGTCGGTCAGGTGGGCGAGGCGGAACATCATCCCCCAATGCGCGGTCGATGATCGGGATTTCGCGCCCCGCATCGCCCCATCCGGGGCCGGGGGTCAACCCTCGCCTTCCGAATCCGCCCGCCGTCCCTCAGGCGCTCCCGATGGCGATGCCGGCGAGGAGCACCAGGGCGCCCCCGAGCACGACCTGCAGGGCCGCGCGCCAGAACGGCGTCGCCATGTAGCGGGTGCGGATCGCCGCGATCGCCAGCAGCTCCACCACCACCACCAGGATGGCCAGGGCCGTCGCGACGCCGAAGGCGTTCGGCCAGGTGGAGGGGATCGCGTAGGGCAGCGTGTGGCCGAGGCCGCCCACCGTGGTCATCACCCCGCAGACGAGGCCGCGCATCCAGGGTGTTCCGCGCCCGGTGATCTGCCCGTCATCCGAGAGCGCCTCGGTGAAGCCCATGCTGATCCCGGCGCCGATGGAGGCGGCGAGCCCCACCAGGAAGGTGGCGCCGTTGCTGTGGGTGGCGAAGGCGGCGGCGAAGATCGGCGCCAGGGTCGAGACAGAGCCGTCGATCAGCCCGGCGAGCCCCGGCTGGACGTAGCGCAGGACGAAGGCGCGGTGCGCCTCCGCCGCGGCGGCATCGATCGCGGCCATCGGCTCCGGGGCGCCCTGGGCGGGGGAGATCATCATCATCGCGCGTCCTGTCCTGATGGGCTCCCTTCGGAGCGCGTTCCTCTTTGGACTCATTCCAATCTATTGCTTGGAACGACTCCAAACAAGCGCCCTGCGCCGGGTTTCGCCCCCGAAACGGCGGATTCGGCCGCCACAGCGCCGTTGCGCCGGCCGCGCGATCGGAGCTAGACAGCCGCCTGCCCGTCCGGCGCGCCGCGCGGGACGGCTCCGCGGACATCCCCTCCTCGACGGCATCGCCGGTCCGTCGGCGACGCGAAAGCGACGTGATGAGCCTCGTCAAACGCATCGGCCGCGCCCCGGCGGTCCAGCAGGCCCTCGGCATCCTCGCGGGCGGCTACCTCCGCCTCGTGCGGCGCACCAACCGCTTCACGGTGGAGCCGGCCGCGCCGGATGCCTGGCTCGACGGGCACAGCCCCTTCATCGCCGGCATGTGGCACGGCCAGCACACGATGATCTCGTTCATGCGCCGGCCGCACGACCGGATCGCCACGATCATCTCCCGGTCGGCCGACGGCAACATCAACACCATCGCGCTCACCCGCATGGGCGTCCGGGTGATCCGGGCCTCGGGCGCCCGCGGCCGCGTCCTGCGGGACGCCCGGGCCAAGGGCGGCGCCGAGGGCCTGCGCGCCATGCTGCGGGCCCTGAAGGACGGGGAGAGCGTGGCCTTCAGCGCCGACGTGCCGAAGGTCTCGCGCCGGGCCGATGCCGGCATCCTCACCCTGGCGCGCTTCTCCGGCCGGCCGATCATCCCCGTGGCGGTGGTGACGAGCCGGCACTGGCGCTTCGACAGCTGGGACCGGGCCTGCCTCGGTCTGCCCTTCGGCCGGGGCGCGATGGTGTTCGGCGAGCCCGTCTTCGTGCCGCGGGACGTGGAGCCCGAGGCCCTGGAGGCCCTGCGCCGGCAGCTCGAGGCCGAGATGAACCGCGTCCACGACCGCGCCTACACCCTGGTCGGCCGGCCCGACCGGGTCGGGCCCCACGACCGCGTCGGCCATCCCGACCGCGTCGGGGCGGACGGCCGGGTCGGGGAACCGGCGTGAAGGCGATGGCGAAGGCCCCGCCCCTCACGGCGCTCCTGCGGGCCTACCGCACCGGTCTCTATCTCGGCGAACCGGCGCTGGTGGGGCTGCTCGGCTGGCGCGCCCGCCGGGGCAAGGAGGATGCCGGACGCCTGGCCGAGCGGCGCGGCCTGCCGGGCCGGGCCCGGCCCACGGGCCGCCTCGTCTGGATGCACGGGGCCAGCGTCGGGGAGGCTCTGTCCCTGGTCGGCCTCGTGGACGGCATGATCGCCCGCGGCTTCTCGGTGCTGGTGACGACGGGCACCCGCAGCGCCGCCGACCTGATCGGGCGGCGCCTGCCCGCCGGGGCCGTGCACCAGTACATGCCCCTCGACGCGCCGCGCTGGGTGGACCGCTTCCTCGCCCATTGGCGGCCCGACCTCGCCCTCGTCGCCGAATCCGAGATCTGGCCGAACACGGTGCTGGGCCTGCACCGGCACGGCATCCCCCTCCTCGTGGTCAACGGACGGATGTCCGAGCGCTCGTATCGGGGCTGGGCCCGCACCCCCCGGACCGCCGAGGCGCTGCTGGCCCGCATCGCGATCTGCCTCGCCCAGACCGACGCGGATGCCGACCGCTTCCGCCGCCTCGGCGCCCCCCGGGTCAGCATCGCGGGCAACCTGAAATACGATTCCGAGGTGCCCCCGGCGGATGGCCAGCAGCTCGCCCACCTGCGCGACCTCGTGGGCGACCGGCCGGTCTGGGTCGCGGCGAGCACCCATCCGGGGGAGGACGCCATGGCGGCCCGGGCCCATGCCCGCCTCAAGGAACGCTGGCCGCGCCTCCTCACCATCGTGGTGCCGCGCCATCCCCATCGCGGCGGCGACGTCGCCGCCTGCGCGGGGGCCGAGGGCCTGACCAGCGCCCGGCGCGCGCAGGGCGGGCGCCCCCATGGCGGGGTCGAGCTCTACGTCGCCGACACCCTGGGCGAGCTCGGCCTGTTCTATCGCCTGGGCCGCATCGTCTATCTCGGCGGCTCCCTGGTGCCCCATGGCGGCCAGAACCCGATCGAGCCGACCCGCCTGCGGGCCGCCGTGCTGCACGGGCCGCACATCCACAACTTCACCCAGGTCTATGCCGCCCTGGACGAAGCCGGCGGCGCCCTGACGGTGACCGACGCCGACGCCCTCGCGAAAACCCTGGACGCCCTCCTGGCCGACGGCCCCCGCATCGCGGCGATGAGCCGGGCGGGGGAAGCCGCGCTCCAGCCCTTCGAGGGCGCCGTCGCCCGCACCCTGGCGGTGCTCGATCCCTTCATCGCCCAGATGACGCTCCGGGCGATGGCGGCCCCGTGAGCGCCGGCTGATGCGCGCCCCCGCCTTCTGGGACGCAGGCCCCGGCCATCCCGCCGCCCGGTGGCTCGCGCCGTTGAGCGCCCTCTACGGCCGGCACACCGCCGCGCGCATGGACCGGCCCGGCGCGAAAGCCCCCTGCCCCGTCCTCTGCGTCGGCAACTTCACCCTGGGCGGGGCCGGCAAGACCCCCACCGCCCTGGCGCTCGCCGCCCACCTGCGCGCCCTCGGGGCGAACCCGGCCTTCTTGACCCGCGGCTATGGCGGGCGCCTCGCAGGGCCGGTGCGGGTCGATCCGTCCCGCCAGACGGCCGAAGAGACCGGCGACGAGCCCCGGCTCCTGGCCCGGGCCGCGCCGACGATCCTGTCGCGGGACCGCCCGGCCGGCGCCGCCCTCTGCGTCCGCGCGGGCGCCGACGTCATCGTCATGGATGACGGCCTGCAGAACCCGAGCCTCGCCAAGACGCTCTCGCTCGCCGTGGTCGATGCCGGCGCCGGCCTCGGCAATGGGCGGCCCTTCCCGGCCGGTCCCCTGCGGGTGCCCCTGGCCCGGCAATGGCCCCACATCCACGGCCTCGTGCTGATCGGGACCGGAGACCGGGGCGAGGCCGTGGCGGCGGCGGCGCAAGCCCGCGGACTCCCGGTCCACCGCGCCCGCCTGATCCCCGGCGCCGACCTGACAGGCCGCCGCGTCTTCGCCTTCGCGGGCATCGGCCGCCCCCAAAAGTTCTTCGCAACCTGCGTAAAGGCCGGCGCCACCCTCGTCGGAACCCGCGCCTATCCGGACCACCACCCTTACGGCCCCGCCGACGAAGCCACCCTCGCGGCCGAAGCCACCCGCCTCGGCGCCGACCTCGTCACCACTGAGAAGGATTACGTCCGCCTCTCCCCCCTCTTCGCCGCCCGCGTCGCGGTGCTGCCCGTCACTTTGGCGTTTGCCGATGAGGGGGTTTTGTTAGGGCAGTTGCGGGGGTTGGGCGATAGCAAAGATCAAGTCGGATCTTTGAAAGAGTTTCTCGCCTGACGCCCAATTCGATCTGCAGTTCGAAGCGGACAGGTCACTGACGACCCCAGGCGATTCTACGGACAACTATGAGCACTTCTTGAAAGCAGCAATCCGTCGGGGCGTCCAGCGGATGCGCTGTTCGTCAGAAGTACGCAGGCGGGATGCCGCCTCAAACCGGATGCAACACAAATGGAACTGCTGGCCCGCCGAACGACCTCGATCGCTGTCACGCGTATGCAACACATCTCCTGTGAGACGCGACAGATTATAACGCTTCTAGACCAAGGCTAAGGTATATTTGAATACCTCGAAACTAGACGTGTGTGCACGGAAACCCGCAAGCTTGACCGCATGTGTTTCTGGACCGTAACGGACCGAATTGATTCAAGTTGGTTTGCGTGCGTGAACGTGTCGAGCAAAATGCCCAAGAGAACCACTACGCTGGCCTCGTCCGCTGCTTTCGTGCTTCTGGCGCAATCGGGTTCGTTAGTCAGCCTCGGGCCCAGTTTGGCCGTAGCTCAGCTCGCCGCAGATGCTTCGCAAGAGGTTCAGCTCGACGAACTTTCGGTGGCCGGCTCCGGAGCGTCTGCGGGCGGAACAGCACGCAAGGTCGATGGCTACCTTGCACGGGACAGCGTCAGCGCAACCCGCACCGACACGCCGATACGCGAGGTGCCCCAGACGGTCGTCGTCGTGCCGGATCGGGTTCTGCAGGACGCCGCCGCGACGCGGGTCGACACCGCCCTCGATCTTGCCGGCGTCGGCCGGGCCAACAATTTCGCGGGCCTTGGCCTGACGGAGTTCACCATCCGTGGCTTCAATACGGGCGAGTACTACCGCAACGGCTTCCCAATCAATCGGGGCTACCCGCCCTCGCCGGACGTGGTCTCCATTGAGCGAATCGAGGTGCTGAAGGGTCCGTCTGCCTTCCTATACGGACGCGGCGATCCCGGCGGGACCTTCAACATCGTCACTAAGCAGCCATTGGCCGAGCGAGCCCTTGCGATCGGCACGCAGTTCGGAAGCTTCAACCAGAAGCGCAGTACCTTCGATGCGACTGGCGCCCTCGACGAGCAAGGCCGGGTGCTCGCTCGCATTACGGGCGCCGTTGAGGACAACGGAAGTTTCCGCGACTTCGTACACGGCGACCGCTTCTACCTCGCTCCCGTCATCGCCTGGAAGCCCACCGCTGACACCACGATCACTTTGGAGGGCGAGTTCGCCAGCACGACGGCGACCTTCGACCGGGGCGTCGTGCCGATCAACGGTAACATCCGCGCCCTGCCGCGCAACCGCTTCATTGGCGAGCCCGGCATCCCGCCGGTGCGCAACGATAACGCCCTTGGCCAGCTGCGCATCGAGCACAAGCTCGATCAGGACTGGGTGGTCACTGCCGGCGTCCAGGCGCTGGGTGGGAAGCTCTTTGGCGACGGCGTAGGCGCCATGAATGTCCTCAGTGATGGGCGTACCCTACGCCGAACCTTCGAGCATCGCGACTTGAGTTGGTCGGATCTCGACCTGCAACTCAACCTCGCGGGCAAGTTCGAGACCGGCCCATTCCGCCATACTCTGCTGATGGGCTTGGAGTACGACACGTACCGCTATCGCGAGATCTTCGACCGCTCGAACGCAAACCTCTTCCCCTTCATCCTCGACCTCCTCTCGCCCCGCTACGGGCAATCCACCCGCCCTCCACTCACTTCGATCACCAACTTCCTGCAGAACACCGAGAGCTTCGGTGGCTACGTTCAGGATCAGATGGACCTCACCCCACGCCTTCATGCCCTTCTGGGCGTGCGCGTGGAGAATCTAGGCCTCGTTTCCACCGACTACCGCACCGGCCGCACCACGAGCCTGCAGGATACGGTCGCGACCCCGCGCTTCGGCCTCACCTACGATCTCACCGATGAGGTCTCGGTCTACGGCAGCTACGGCCGTTCCTTCCTGCCGAATACCGGCACGGATCGCTCGGGACGCCCCTTTGCTTTCCAGCAAGGCGAAGGCTACGAGGTCGGCGCCAAGCTCAGCCTACTCGACGGGCAACTGAGCGCCACGGCGGCTCTGTTCGACATCCGGCGCACCAACGTCCTCACGGCCGATGCCGTCGATCCAAACTTCAGCGTGGCGGCGGGCGAGGTGCGCAGCCGGGGCTTCGACCTGACCGTTGCTGGATATCTGGCACCCGGCTGGCGGGTGATCGGCACCTATACCCATGCGGATGCCTCCGTGAGCCGCGACAACACGCTGCCCGTGGGCACGCGGATCGCCAACATCCCTGCCGACACCCTCGCCCTGCAGAGCGTCTACGAGTTCCAAGGGGCAGAATTACGGGGGCTTGGTCTTGGTGGTGGCGTGACTTATGTCAGTCAGCGCAAGGCTGGCACCGCCCTCTCGACCTTTCGTCTGCCGGACTACACGATCTTAAGCCTGATCTCGTACTATTGGATCACTCCGCAGGTGCGGGTCTATCTCAATGTCGACAACCTACTCGACACGAACTATTACGACCGCGCCTTCCAGAACCGCTACGCTACACCGGGTACGCCGCGCACGATCATGGGCGGTGTCGCAGCACGCTTTTGACCTTTATCGTTGCCAAGAAGGGGCCTCTGAAACGGATCACCCATCTGTTTGGCGTCTACGACCACTGTAATGCCTGAACCGCCGGTAAGCGGACCAGCGAAAATCCGCCCAAGCTGGTCGTACGAGGCAATCCGATGTTAGGGCTGCACCCGCGGTAGCCTTCATCAAATTCGTATGTGCAGAACCTACCCGGTCTCTGACCTATTAATTGCGCGAAAATCCCCTAATCCGGACGTCCCGTCTCGGCGAGGCGCTGCATCGCCGCCTCGGGGCTGGCATAGGCCTCCTGTCGGGTCGCGCTCCAGTAGCGCAGGGCATCGAGGGGGATCGCCGCGCCGGTCACCGCGCAGCGCACGAAGCTGCCGGGCTTGATCACCCGCATGGTGCCGTCGCCGTACTCCACCACCGCCTCGCCGGAGGCGCCGCGCTCGAAACGTCCCAACATGGTCCCCCGCCTCCCGGCTCGTCTCCCGTTCGCCCCGTCTTAGGAGCCCGGGGGCGCGCTGTCGATGCATCCACCGCGCCGGCCCTCGACAGCCCCGCCCCTTGGTGCCTAAGTCGCGGGATGCCGTGCCGTGTCCCGCCCCGATGATCCCGGAATCCACGACTTTGGACGCCAAGATTTCGGACGCCAAGATTTCGGACGTCGTGAGTCCGGACCTGTCCCGCCTGTTCGCGGCCGCCCGGGCCGCGCAGGGGCGCGCCTACGCCCCCTACTCGCGCTTTCCCGTCGGGGCGGCGCTCCTGGACGAGTCGGGCGCCCTCCATGCCGGCTGCAACGTAGAGAACGCCGCCTATCCGGTGGGGACCTGCGCCGAGGCCGGCGCCATCGCCGCCATGGTGGCCGCGGGCGGCCGGCGCATCGCCGCCCTGCTGGTCCTCGGCCCGGGGCCCGGCCTCGTCACCCCCTGCGGCGCCTGCCGGCAGCGCATCCGCGAATTCGCGGGTCCCGCGGTCCGGGTCCACGTCGCCGACCCGGCGGGCCTGCGCGCCGCCTTCACCGTCGGGGCCCTGCTGCCCGACTCCTTCGGCCCGGACAACCTGGGCGCCGCTCCCGGGGGGACCGATGGGGGATGAATCCTTGCGTGAACCGGAGCCGGGGGTCCAGGCCGCCGCCGGTCTGCTGCGCGCGCAGGGGTTCGGCGGACCCTTCGCCTGCGCGATCGTCACCGGCACCGGACTCGGCGGAATCGTGCGTGACCTCGACACGACCCTCTCGGTATCCTACGGGCAAATTCCGGGGTTTCCGGCCCCGGGCGTGAGCGGCCATGGCGGCCGCCTCCATGCCGGGACCCTCGCCGGACGCCGGGTCCTCGTCTTCGAGGGCCGCGCCCACGCCTACGAGACCGGCGACGCCGCCGTGATGCGGGTGCCGCTCGGCGTCGCGCAAGTTCTTGGAGCACAAGCGCTTCTCCTCACCAATGCCGCCGGCTCCCTGCGGCCCTCCGTCGGCCCCGGCAGCCTCGTGGCGCTCACCGACCACCTCAACCTCTCGGGCCTCAACCCGCTGATCGGCGAGGCCAGCGACGCCCGCTTCGTGCCCCTGGTGGGCGCCTACGACGCCGCCCTGCGCGCCCATCTCCTTGACGCGGCACGGGAATCCGGCGTCGCCCTGCACCAGGGCGTCTATGCCTGGTTCGCCGGACCGAGCTTCGAGACCCCGGCGGAAGTCCGCATGGCCGGCCTCCTCGGGGCCGACCTCGTCGGCATGTCGACGGTCCCGGAGGTCATCCTCGCCCGTTTCTACGGCCTGCCCGTCGCCGCCCTGTCCGTTGTAACCAACCTCGGCGCCGGGATCGATGGCGGCGATCCCCACCACGCGGAGACCAAGGCCGTCGCCGCCCGGGCCGGCGACGCCCTCGCCCGCCTGGTCGCCGCCTTCGTCGCCCGCCTGCCCGCGAGTGCCCCCTGATGACCGACGATGCCTCCATCGCCCGGCGGGCCCTGCCCCTCCTCGACCTCACCGATCTGAGCGAATCCTGCTCAGAGATCGCCATCGACGCGCTCTGCCGCGACGCCCGGGCGAGCGCGGTCGCCGCCGTCTGCGTCTGGCCGCACTACGTGAGCCGCGCCGCCCGGCTGCTCGCCGGCACGCCGGTGCGCGTCGCCACCGTCATCAACTTTCCCGCCGGCGGCGACGACATCGAGCGGGCGGTGGAGGATACGACCGAAGCGCTGGCCGATGGCGCCCACGAGATCGATCTCGTCCTGCCCTACCGCAGCGTCCTCGCCGGCGAGACCGGCACGGCGCGCGCCATGCTCGCCGCGATCCGCGACGTCTGCGACGGCGCTCGTCTGCTGAAGGTCATCCTGGAGACCGGCGTCCTGGCGACCCCGGACGCCATCACGGCCGCGAGCCGCCTCGCCATCGAGGCCAGGGCGGATTTCCTCAAGACCTCCACGGGCAAGAGCGCGGTCTCGGCGACCCCGGAGGCCGCCGAGACCATGCTCCGCGCCATCCGGGACCACGCGGGGGGGCATCCCGTCGGTCTCAAGGTCTCGGGAGGCCTGAAAACCGTCGCGGATGCGGGCGCTTACCTCGCCCTCGCCGATCGCATCATGGGGCCGAACTGGGTTTCTCCCCGCACATTTCGCCTCGGCGCCAGCAGCCTGCGCACGGCCTTGGTCGCGGCCTCCGCCGAGCCCGGCCGATGAGGCTGCCCCAGGAACTCATCCGCACCAAGCGGGACGGCGGCGCGATCCCGGCCGAGGACATCGCGGACTTCGTCGCGGGCCTGACGGACGGGCGGGTGACCGAGGGGCAGGCCGCTGCCTTCGCCATGGCGGTGTTTTTCCGCGGCCTGTCGTGGTCGGAGCGCGTGGCGCTGACCCGGGCGATGACCCAGTCCGGCACCGTCCTGCGGTGGGACCTACCCGGACCCGTCCTGGACAAGCATTCGTCCGGCGGAGTGGGGGACGCGGTCAGCCTCGCGCTCGCACCGATGGTCGCGGCCTGCGGCGGCTACGTCCCGATGATCTCGGGACGCGGCCTCGGGCATACCGGCGGCACCCTCGATAAACTCGCGAGCATCCCGGGCTACGACGCGATGCCGGGCCTCGACCGCTTCCGGAGTGTGACCGCCGACGTGGGCTGCGCCATCATCGGACAGACCGCAGACCTCGCGCCCGCGGATCGGCGCCTCTACGCGATTCGGGACGTGACGGGCACTGTCGAGTCCCTCGACCTGATCACCGCCTCCATCCTGTCCAAGAAACTCGCTGCCGGTCTCGACGGCCTGGTGATGGACGTCAAGGTGGGCTCGGGCGCCTTCATGGCCGAGCGCCCGGAAGCCGAGGGTCTTGCGCGGAGTATCGTCGATGTGGCGGGTGGTGCGGGCCTGCGTACGGTGGCGCTGATCACCGACATGGACTCGCCCCTCGCCTCGGCGGCCGGAAACGCCCTGGAGGTTGCCTATACCCTCGACTATCTCACCGGGCGCTGGTGCGAGCCGGCCTTCCACGCCGTGACGATGGCGCTTGCCGCCGAGATGCTGGTGGTCGGCGGCCTCAGTTCCGACGTCGCGGACGCTTCTGCCCGCCTGGAGAACGCGAGAGCGTCAGGCCGCGCGCTCGAAGTCTTCGCCCGGATGGTCACTGCGCTCGGAGGGCCCGTCGACCTCGTCGAGCGGACCGGGCGCTACCTGCCAAAGGCGCCGATCACGCGCGCGATCGCTGCGAAGACGGACGGCTACGTCGCCTCGATCGCGACGCGAGATCTGGGCATTGCGGTGATCGGTCTCGGTGGTGGTCGAACCCGCCCGCAGGACGACATCGATCCACGTGTCGGCTTCACCGGGCTGCCCCGTATCGGAGCTCGGATCGAGCAAGGCCAGCCGCTTGCGATGGTCCATGCAGCCGATGCAGCCTCCGCCGAGCGAGCCGAAGCCGCTTTGCTGGCGGCCTACCGCATCGACCCGACACCCGTGGAGCGAACGCCTGCGGTCCTGGAGCGGATCGCGGGATAGGCAGGCGCCGGCTCTTCGGTGAAGCACCGGAAGCCGGAGCGGTCAGTAGTCGTAACGTCCGCGACCGTGGTGATGGTGACGACGCCCTTCCCAACCGCGGTAATGATCCCAGCCGTGATCGCGATGCCCCCAGCCAAAATGCCGGCGGCGGTGACCATAGCCGCGGTCCTCGTGATGGCGGCGATGATGGCCCCAATCACCATGCCCGCCCCAGTACTGCACCGGGGTGATTGCGGTTTGCGGATCCCCGTGGACCAGCGCCACGAGGGGCAAAGCCTGCGCATTCGTCGCGAGTGCGAAGCCGCCGGCGAAGCTCATCACGGCGAACAGAGTTCTCATTCCCCGCAAAGAAACTGCGCGCAAGGTGATCATCGTGAAGCTCCTGTCTCGATTGCCAAGGCGGGTCTCGCCCTCGGCATCCGGGATAGTGCTCTGGCACTGAACGCGAACTGAGACCTCTCTTCAGCCTGCGTTCGGAAATTCAACGATCGCCCTCAGGGTCGGCGATAGACCCAGACACGCGCCGGCGGAAGATTGAGCCAGACTCGGTTCGAACGACTGGCCGTGTAGGTGCCGGCATCGCACCGGGCCGGGATCGGCGGGACCACCGCGTACGTGAACTGCACGAACGGCGCACTCGGATGCATCATTTCGTGGGCGGCGTTCAAGAGATCGAGACGTTGCTCCAAGGGCTTCGTGAAGAGCGGAAGGCTTGAAACCATCGCCGCCGCCTTCTCCGCCAGCATCGTGCCGAATGTTTCGCGAATGTTGTAGGCGTCGCCGCGCAAGATCGTCGCGCGGGGAAAGCGCTTCTGCAGCAGCTTGCAGAAATCCGGATTATACTCGACCAGGATCAGGCGCTCCTGCTCAACGCCACGCCGGATCAAAGCCTCGGTGACGGGTCCCGTCCCAGGTCCGAGTTCAATTACAGGGCCGGTGATGCGCGGATCGACGTAGGAGGCCATCGTGCGGGCGAGCATCTTGCCAGACGGCGTCACAGCGCCAGTGACGAGGGGACGCTCGAACCAGGAACGCAGGAATCGCGCCTCGTCCTCCAGCGGATCCCGCCGTGTACGGTTGGCACCGGAAGCGAGGTCGGCTTTTGCGCTGGAGCGGCGTAGCGGCGGCAAGACCCTATGTCCTCAGATCACGGGTTGGGAGGGAAAGGCTAGACGACGAAGCTCTCCGGCAGTCAAGCTTGCAAACATCGAACCCGCCGGGGCGCACACAAGGATCGTGCAGGCGGTGCTCGACCGCCACATGCGATAACCGTGGCCGAACGGTTTTGATCCGAAGGATATTGCAAGTCTATGTCCTGGCTACCCCACCGAGCCCGTCGAAGAAATCCTTGACCTTGGAGAAGAAGCCCGCGCTCTCCGGATGGTTCTCGTCGGAGGCCGACTGATCGAACTCTTGGAGCAATTCGCGCTGGCGCTTCGAGAGGTTCTGCGGCGTCTCGACGAAAACCTGGATGTAGAGGTCGCCGACGTCGCGCGATCGCAGCACCGGCATGCCCTTGCCCTTGATACGGAATTGCTTCGCCGTCTGGGTGCCGGCTGGGATACGGACCTGGGTTTGCGAGCCATCGATCACCGGCACGGTGATTTCGCCCGAGAGCGCCGCGGTCACCATGGAGATCGGCACGCGGCAGAACAGGTCGGCGCCGTCACGTTGGAAGAACTCGTGCGGCTTGATCGAGAGGAAGACGTAGAGGTCACCCGCCGGTCCGCCGCGCAGGCCTGTCTCGCCTTCGCCGGCCAAACGGATCCGCAGGCCGTCGTCAACGCCGGCCGGTACGTTGATGGCGAGGGTCCGTTCGCGCGTCACGCGGCCTGCGCCGCTGCAGGCGCTACAGGGATCGTCGATCACCTCACCGCGGCCGTGGCAGTTCGGGCAGGTGCGCTCGATGGCGAAGAAGCCCTGCGCCGCACGCACGCGGCCATAGCCACCGCAGGTCTGACAGGGACGCGGCTTCGAACCGGCCTTGGCACCGGAGCCGGAGCAGACCTCGCAGGTGACCGAGGTCGCCATTTTGATGGTCTCGGCCTTTCCACTGAACGCCTCTTCGAGGGAGATCTCGAGATTGTAGCGGAGGTCGGCGCCGCGTTCGCGTGCCGGGCCGCCGCGCGTGCCGCCACGTCCGCCGCCAGCGCCGGCCCGGCCATCACCGAAGAAGTTGTCGAAGATATCCGACATGAAGTCGCCGAACTCGTTTCCGAATCCGGGACCGCCGCCGCCACCCTGCTGGAATGCGGCGTGGCCGAAGCGGTCGTACGCGGCACGCTTTTGACCGTCAGACAGGCACTGATAAGCCTCGTTGATTTCCTTGAACTTGAGCTCGGCCTCTGCATTCCCCGGATTGCGATCCGGGTGATAGCTCATGGCGAGCTTACGGAAGGCGACCTTCATCTCGCCGTCAGTCGCGGTCTTGGAGACGCCTAGAATCTCGTAATAGTCCCGTTTCGACATTCCCGTCCTCAAAGTCCCCGGCGCTTCGATCCGACTGGACCGCACCGTCCCCATCAAACGCCGGTGCGCCTGAAACGCGGCTGGTTCCGCTCATCGGGACAAGCCGAACATGGCTCGGGGCCGGATCGCTCCGGCCCCGTCTTCAGATGTAGGCGTTATGCCCGCTTCTTCTGGTCCTTGTCATCGACTTCCTGGAAGTCGGCGTCGATGACGTCGTCCTTCTTCGCCTCACCGGTGCCGGCTTCGGCCCCCGCCTCACCGGCTTGGTTGGCGGCGTACATCGCCTCGCCGAGCTTCATCGAAGCCTGCATCACGTCGGTGGTGCGGGCCTTGATGACCTCCACATCGTCCCCCTCGAGGGCGGTGCGGAGCGCGGTGATGGCCGTCTCGATGGCGCCCTTGTCGTCCGCAGTGACCTTGTCGCCGTACTCCTTCACCGACTTCTCGGTGGCATGGATCAGGCTCTCGCCCTGGTTCTTCACCTCGACGAGTTCGCGGCGCTTCTTGTCCGCCTCGGCATTCGCCTCGGCGTCCTTGACCATCCGCTCGATATCGGCGTCCGACAGGCCACCCGACGCCTGGATGCGGATCTGGTGTTCCTTGTTCGTCGCCTTGTCCTTGGCCGTGACGTTCACGATGCCATTGGCGTCGATGTCGAAGGTCACCTCGATCTGCGGCATGCCGCGCGGCGCCGGAGGAATGCCCATCAGATCGAACTGGCCGAGCAGCTTGTTGTCGGCCGCCATCTCGCGCTCGCCCTGGAAGACCCGGATGGTCACCGCGTTCTGGTTGTCCTCGGCCGTCGAGAAGGTCTGGGACTTCTTCGTCGGGATCGTGGTGTTGCGGTCGATCAAGCGAGTGAACACGCCGCCCAGGGTCTCGATGCCCAGCGACAGCGGGGTCACGTCGAGGAGCAGCACGTCCTTGACGTCGCCTTGGAGCACACCGGCCTGAACCGCCGCGCCGATGGCCACGACCTCATCCGGGTTGACGCCCTTGTGGGGCTCCTTGCCGAAGAAGGACTTCACGACTTCCTGGATCTTCGGCATGCGGATCATGCCACCGACCAGCACCACCTCGTCGATTTCGGAGGCCGAAACGCCCGCATCCTTGAGCGCCTTGCGACAGGGTTCGATGGTGCGCTGGACGAGATCGTCCACGAGGGATTCAAATTTCGCTCGGCTGAGCTTGAGCGCGAGGTGCTTTGGACCCGTAGCATCGGCCGTGATGTAGGGCAGGTTGATCTCGGTCTGTGTCGCTGACGACAGCTCGATCTTGGCCTTCTCAGCGGCTTCCTTCAGGCGCTGGAGGGCGAGCTTGTCCTTCGTGAGGTCGATGCCCTGCTCGCGCTTGAACTCGCTCGTCAGATACTCGACCACACGGTTGTCGAAGTCCTCGCCACCCAGGAAGGTGTCGCCGTTGGTAGACTTCACCTCGAATACGCCATCACCAATCTCAAGGATCGACACGTCGAAGGTACCACCGCCGAGGTCGTAAACTGCGATGGTGCCGGCCTTCTTCTTGTCGAGGCCGTAGGCGAGGGCCGCCGCGGTCGGCTCGTTGATGATTCGCAAGACCTCGAGACCGGCGATCTTGCCAGCATCCTTGGTGGCCTGACGCTGGGCATCGTTGAAGTAAGCGGGTACCGTGATGACGGCCTGCGTCACCGGTTGACCGAGATGCGCCTCGGCCGTCTCCTTCATCTTCTGCAGGGTGAAGGCGGAAATCTGCGAGGGCGAGTACTTCTTGCCGTCCGCCTCGACCCAGGCATCGCCATTGTCGCCGCGAACGATCTTGTAGGGGACAAGACCCTTGTCCTTCTGCGTCATCGGATCGTCGTAGGTCCGACCCACGAGACGCTTGATGGCGAAGAAGGTGCGCTCTGGGTTCGTGACCGCCTGACGCTTGGCGGGCTGGCCCACGAGCCGCTCGCCCTCGTCGGTGAATGCGACGATCGACGGCGTGGTGCGTGCACCTTCCGAATTCTCGACGACCTTGGGCTGCGTGCCTTCCATGACGGCCACGCAGGAATTCGTGGTGCCGAGATCGATACCGATTACCTTACCCATGGTGGGATCCCTCTGTTGTCGTTTGGTCAAGCAGACCGCCGAGCCCCGAAGCAGCTCGGCCCATGGCTTTGCAAAACTGACTGTGTGAGAACGGGCTTGGACACCGGTTCGCGCCCCGGAACGGTGCAGAGCCGGGTCTTAATCCCGCGTCTCGGCCGATATAAGAAGGGTGTCGCGAGGCCGCAAGGCAGAGCCCGGCGAGGAGGTGCATCCGATTGCGCGGAACCGCGTTACCCCCCTCGTCGACTTGGAATTCCGACAGCTTCACGGACCGCCAGCGGCGGTTCTAGCAACGACGGCGCCAGCGGGGTCCCCGATGTCTCGTCGGCAAGGAGCGGCATCGCTGCCGTGGCAAGACAATCGTTGCATGGTAAGTGGGGCTTGAACGTGCTTGCCTGCGCATCACGCCGTTTCCACGGATATAGGCCTGAAAGTTTCGATGCGTCTGACCCGCGTGCTTCTTCTTCTCCCGGTGCTGGCATCGGTTCCTCACCCGGCCTGTGCGCAGTCGTTCTTCGAGGATTTGTTCGGGATTGGGCGGGCGGCCAAGCCGCCAGTACCTCCACGGGGGGTGCCCTCGGCTCCGCAGGCTCCGATGCCGGGTGCCCCCGGCGAGGGAATTCCGCCATCCGCCACCGAGGCGCCGAAAGCGCCCCCGGTTCCCCGTCAGCCCATCGTCCTCAAAGCGCCCTCCGAGGACAACCTGATGGGCCAGGAGTTGATGCTGAACGGGCTCACGGGTAGCCTGAAGCTGGAACGGGCCGGAGCGGGCACCACAGCCCGCATCGTCCTGCCCGGCAATAAGATTTCGCAGCCGGTCGAAGTCTGCAAGGTGCCGTTGAACGGGGGGGCGCCGTTGGCGGTCTCGTCGGAGGGCCGCCCGGAAGGCGTCGGCCGCTTCGAGGTCACCGGCGGCGAGTGTCCCCTTCGGTTCGATGTGCTCGATGGCGCCATCCTGGTGCAATCGATGTCCGGTCCTGTCTGCACCTTCGCATCGGCCGATTGCGCCACGACCCCAACGGGCCTGTGGGGACCGGCTGCCGCGACGCTCGTTCCACGAGCGAGCGAGTTCGAGGCCGCACGCGGTGGTGCCGACCGGGCGGTGCGTGAGAATTACAAGCTGATCAGCCAGCGCCTGCGCGGCCCCGAGCTTCGCCCCGTGGTCACCGAACAGGCGGCCTTCTCATCGGATCGTGAGCAGATGTGCCGAACTTATGCTCGCGAAGGGGCGCATGGCTTCTGCAACCTGCGTTTCACCGAAGCGCGGGCCTTGGCACTCGCCACCCGCCTTGGGGTCAACACCAACACCGCGTCACCAAGCGCCTCGGCATCCCCGCCACGCCCGCGCCGCAAGCCGCCGGTGGAGGGCATGAATCCGGATACGGGTGGCGCTCCGTTCGCCGATCAGTAGCGCGAAGCCTCAGCTATGGCCGGCGCTCACCGACAGCATCGCGAGATCGATGCCGTTGTTGCGCAACGTGCGCTCGTACTTGGCTTCGAGAGCCGTGTGGAAGATCATGTTTGGGTCGGCCGGGCAGACCAGCCAGCCATTGGCCAGGATCTCGTTCTCGAGTTGCCCCGCCTGCCATCCCGCATAGCCAAGGGCCAAGACGGCACTGGCCGGACCGTCTCCGGCCACGATCGCCCGTAGGATGTCCACTGTCGCCGTGAGGCAGATTCCATCATCGATGATCAGCGTGGACTGATCGATATGGAAATCGTCAGTGTGGAGAACGAAGCCGCGCTTGGCATCGACCGGGCCGCCCATCAGCACGGGCATGTGCCCGACGCGCTCGCGGAGCCGGATCGCATCGGTCTCGCTCGCGATATCGAGCTGGATCAGCAGATCGGGCATACTGAGGTCAGTGACGGCCTTGTTGAGAATGATCCCCATGGCTCCGTCCGCCGAATGGGCGCAGAGATAAATGACCGACCGGGCGAAGCGTGAATCCGTCAGACCCGGCATGGCGACGAGAAACTGACCATCAAGATAGGCGGGATCGCCCGTGCGGGCCTGTGAACGCTGCATTGGCGCATGCTACGCGGGCAGACGCCTTTGTCCAGGGCACGGCACGTTCCGCCGATGGATATCCGCCACATCGGCGGCAGTGGAAACTCGACAGGCTAACCCCTGCGAGCTAGACGATTTTTCACGGGCGGGCCCAGTGTGTCGACCGGGTACGACGCTGCGACAGTGATCAGGGATCCGAAGGTTCGGATGCCCCGGCGATCTTCAGGAGACGACGGATGACCATTCAGGTTGGCGACCACCTCCCCCAGGTCACGTTCCGCGTGAGTGGGGCGGACGGCCCGGAAGCCAAGACCACCGACGACCTCTTCAAGGGCCGCCGCGTCGTCCTCGTCGGGGTCCCCGGTGCCTTCACGCCGAGCTGTCACCGCAACCACCTGCCCGGCTTCGTGGAGAAGCAGGCCGAGATCAAGGCTCGGGGCATCGACACCATCGCGATCACCTCGGTCAACGACGTGTTCGTGCTCGATGCCTGGCAGGAGGCGAGTGGGGCCGAGGGCCTCGAGTTCCTCGCTGACGGCAATGCCGAGTTCGCGAAGGCGATGGGGCTCGATATGGACGGTGCCGGGTTCGGCCTCGGTACCCGTTCGAAGCGCTACGCCATGCTCGTCGAGGACGGTGTCGTACGTGTTCTCAACGTCGAGGACTCCCCGGCCAAGACCGAGTTGTCGGGTGCCGAGGCTCTTCTCAAGGTGATCTGACCCATGCGCCGGCGGATGCCATGGATCCGCCGGCAACATGAGACGTCCGGGGAGGCCCTTAGGCTTACGGTCCCGGGCCGGCCCAACCGTAATCCCGCGCATCCGTCGCAGTGCGATGGAAGGTCAGCCGGCGGTCGTATTCCAGGGGATCCTTCGGCTGGACCAGGGCGCCGGTCGGCACATTGAGCCAGTCGACGAGTCGGGTCAGCATGAAGCGTAGGGCCGCGCCCCGGCACAAGATCGGCAAGGCCGTGACCTCGGCCGAAACCAAGGGGCGCACCGCCTCGTAGCCCGCGATCAGAGCCGCGCCCATATCGCGGTGGAAGCTGCCGTCCGCCTCGAAGCACCAGGCGTTGAGGCAGATGGCCAGATCGTAAGCGAAGGCGTCGGTACAGGCGAAATAAAAGTCGATCAGCCCCGACAGTTCATCGCCGATGAAGAACACGTTGTCGGTGAAGAGGTCGGCGTGGATCACGCCGGACGGAAGACCCAAGGGCCACGACGCCTGGAGCACGGCGAGGTCGCCGAGAACCCGTTCGGTCAGGCCGTGTGAAACGGTGTCCGCTTGAGGCTCCGAAAGACGGAAGAGCGGTTCCCATGCATCGACCGAGAGATTGTTGACGCGCCGCATCCCGAAATCGGCACCTGCCGCGTGCAACCCGGCGAGCGCCCGACCGAGGGCATGGCAGTGATCGACGCCGGGACGCTTCACCGAGACACCGTCGAGGAAGGTCACGATCACTGCGGGTCGGCCGCAGAGCTCACCCAGTGCAACTCCGGTGCGATCGCGGATCGGCTGTGGGCACGCGAGGCCGCGAGCGGCGAGGTGCTCCATCAGGTTGAGGAAGAACGGCAGGTCGTCCGCTCGGACGCGCTTCTCGTAGAGAGTCAGGATGAACGAGCCGCCAGTGGTGTGGAGATAGAAATTCGTATTCTCCACGCCCTCGGCGATGCCCTTGTAGGAAAGCAGCGTACCGATGTCGTAGGCCGCGAGAAAGGCGGTCAGCGCCGCGTCGGAGACCTCGGTGTAGACTGCCACGGCACGTTCGCTTGATAATTTCGGGGATGAAATGGACAGGGGCGCCGAACGGCGCCCCTGCTGAAGCCAAGTCTATCGGGAGCGCTGTCTGCCTACTCGGCAGCTTCGCTGCGCAGTTCGCGCGGCAACGGGAAGGACATGTCCTCGACCACCGTGGAAACCGTATCCACCGTCACGGTGTAGCGCGCTGCGAAGGCGTCGATGATCTCCTCCACCAGCACCTCCGGTGCCGAGGCACCAGCCGTGAGTCCGAGCTTTCGGATGCCCTCAAAGGCCGGCCAATCGATTTCCTCGGCCCGCAGCACCAAGCGGGTGATCGGGCAGCCGACGCGTTCGGCGACCTCGCGCAGGCGCTGCGAGTTCGAAGAGTTTGAGGAACCGACCACGATGACCGCATCGACGAGCGGCGCTACCTGCTTCACCGCCTCCTGGCGGTTGGTGGTGGCATAGCAGATATCGTCCTTGTGCGGGCCGGTGATCGTCGGAAACTTCTTCTTCAGCGCCTCGACGATGTGGTGTGTGTCGTCCACCGACAGGGTGGTCTGCGTCACCCAAGCGAGGTTGTCGCGGTTTTCCGGCTCCAGGGCGGCGATCTGATCGAGGTCCTCAACCAGCGTGATCGAGCCTTTGGGTAACTGGCCCATGGTGCCGACCACCTCGGGGTGACCGGAATGGCCGACGAGTAGCACGTGGCGGCCGCGCTTGTGGTGGATCTCCGCCTCGCGATGGACCTTGGTCACCAGCGGGCAAGTGGCATCGATGGTGGTGAGGCCGCGGGAATCAGCGTTGTGTGGCACCGTCTTGGCGACGCCGTGAGCCGAGAAGATTACCGGAGCAGAGCCGTCGGGAACCTCGTCGAGCTCGCGGACGAACACCGCGCCCTTCCGCTTCAGGCTCTCGACCACGTACTTGTTGTGGACGATTTCATGACGGACGTAGACCGGAGGTCCGTAGATGGCGAGTGCCCGTTCCACCACGTCGATCGCCCGCACGACACCGGCGCAGAAACCGCGCGGCGCACAGAGCAGGATCTCCAGAGGTGGCTTGCCCGTGTCACCGGAGGCGGAGGAGGTCGTCAGATTCGCGTCGCTCATGATAGCCGGGATGTGGCGAGGCGGGGACGCCCCTGTCAACCTGTCATAACGGAAAACTCCCCTGCGGGCACCTCCGGTCCGGCGAAAGCGGGTACGCGTGGCGCACAGGACCCGGAAAATTTTCCGCCAGCCTTCCGTCAACCCACCGGCTCGGATCGCGCCGCCACGCACTCGTTCAGGGCGGCCTCGAGCATGGGGATCAGACGTGGGTCGGTGCACTGGGCGACGTTGAAGCGCAGGAAACTGTTGCCGAGCGACGAGGGGCTGAAGGCGCCTCCCGGTGCGAGCACGAGTCCGCGTGCCAGGGCACGCCGGGCAACGTCTGCCGAATCGATTCCATCCGGCAGACGCATCCACAGAAAGAACCCCCCGGACGGCTCCAGCCACGCCGTCAGTCCGCATCCTTCGAGGCGCCGAAGAGCCGGCGCCATCGCCCGTCCCAATTTCTCGCGGACCTCGGCGAGGTGCCGGCGGTACGTGCCGTCCGTCAGGAGCCCGTGCATCAGGCTCGCCGACAGGTGGCTGTTCCCCAGACTCATGGCCAGCTTGAGGTCGATCAGAGGCTCCACCCAGTCCTCGCGCAGCGCGATGAAACCGCAACGGATGGCAGCCGACAGCGTCTTCGAGAAGCTGCCGATCTGAATGACGCGCTCCAACCCGTCGAAACCGGCGAGGCGTGGAGACGGCTTTCCCTCGAAATCCCCGAAGATATCATCCTCAATGATCAGCGTATCGTGCGCCTCGGCGAGCTTCAGGATGCGATGGGTGATGGCCGACGCGAGGGTGGAGCCGGTCGGGTTCTGAAGCGCAGAATTGATGACGTAGAAGCGCGGCCGATGCTCGACGAGGTGCGCGGCGAGGGCAGCGAGATCAGGACCGTTCGGGGTTATCGAAACGCCGACGACCCGGGCACGCTGCGCCCGCAGGAGGCCGTGATAATTGAAGTAGCAAGGATCGTCGACCAGCACGGTATCGCCGGGTTCGAGCAGGAATCGGCAGAGCAGGTCGAGAGCCTGCGTCGCCGAGTCGACCAGCACCACCTGATCGGCGCCGGCCTCGACCCCCTTCTCCGCCAGCCGCCGGGCGATCTGGGCGCGTAAGGGTGGAAAGCCGAGGGGCTGATCGTGTGAGACCAGGTTGGTTGCTGGACCGCGTGCGAGCTGACGAAGGCCGCGCCGAATCGCCTCATCGGGCATCCAGGACGACGGAAGCCAGCCGGAGCCCGGCATCACGAGGTCCGGGCCGGCCTGCATGGATTGCCGGGTGATCCAGAGCGGATCCACGGCTCGGTCGAGCTGCAGTCCCACCGCCTTGAGACAGAGCGGGCGGGTCTTGCCCGCCACGTAGAACCCCGAACCGCGCCGCGCCACGATCGCGCCCTCGGCCCCGAGCCGGTCGTAGGCCTCGACGACAGTGGACTTCGAGACTCCCATGGCTTCAGCGAAGGCGCGGACCGAGGGGAGGCGTGCGCCGGGCATGAGCTGGCGGCTGTCGATCCGATCCGTGATCGCCCCCGCCACCGTCTCGACCAAAGAGCGCTTCGACAAGGGGAACGTCTTCATCTGTCCTGATCCTTGTCCCGGACAATTCACCCCAACCGTACTGGACTGTCCCGGTCGTGCCCATCCTCTTCCACGCAGAGTCGCGGCATCGCCACGCGCTTCGAAGAAAGGACGCGCATCATGGACGGCTTCCGTACGACCATCGCTGGGCCTGTCACCGCTGGTAGGACCCGGACCGTCATGGCGGTGGCTACGGCGCGGTTGGGCGCCATATTCGCCGCTGCGGCTTCCGGAATTTCCCGCTCTGCGATCAATCGGCGGGTCGTCCGACAGCTATCGGTGATGTCGGATCGCGAACTCCGGGACATCGGGCTCAGCCGCCAGGACGTACTGGATTCCGAGATCCTGCCGCTTGAAGGCGATGCGTCGAGTTTCCTGATCGGCCGCCGAAACGAGCGCCGGGCGGGCCGGCGCGTTCCGCGCGGACAATGGCCGCCGCGATGCGATTGACGCCGGATCCAGGAAGGTGCCGATTCGCACTGTGGGAGACCCTTCGGGTTGTTTGCGGGGAGCTTCCTCCTTCCCCTAACGTGACGGCTGGGCTCCCGCTGGTTAAGACGGACCCGCCTGGCACGCTTGGATCGTTCCGAGCGGGGTCGGCCATCGCCGTCTTGGATTCGCATCCAACCTCGGATTTTCATGGCAAGCGCCACGACCCACGTCAGCTTCCTGCCTCCCGTGCTGACGTTCCTGTCGGCGGCGGTGATCGGCGTGCCGATCTTCCGCCTCATCGGCCAGAGCGCCGTGCTCGGCTACCTCGTCGCCGGTGTGGTCATCGGGCCCTTCGGTTTCTCGCTGATCGCGGAGCCCGAGACGGCGGCGAGCGTCGCCGAACTCGGCGTTGTGCTGCTGCTCTTCATCGTCGGGCTCGAACTCCAGATCTCGCGACTCGTCTCGATGCGACGGGACATCTTCGGCCTCGGCACCGCTCAGCTCGTCGTCTGCTCGGCAGCTCTGGCAGGCGTCGGAATCCTGATGGGGGCCAAGCCCTCGGCGAGCCTCGTGATCGGCATCGCGCTCGCCCTCTCGGCCACAGCCGTCGCGCTCCAATTGCTGGAAGAGCGCGGCGATATGGGGACGCCCTATGGCGGGCGGGCCTTCGCGGTGCTGCTGTTTCAGGACATCTCCGTGGTCGCGATCCTGGCGCTGATGCCGCTGGTCGCCTCATCCGGCACGGGCGGCGGCGACGGATGGCTCCTTTCAGCCCTGCAATCCACCGGTACGGTGGGCGCGGCGATCCTTGCCGTGGTGTTGGTCGGGCGCTACGGCCTCAATCCGTTCTTCGGCCTCTTGGCGGCCAGTGGCGCCCGCGAGGTCATGACGGCCGCGGCCCTTCTCGTTGTGCTCGGCACCGCAATGCTGATGGAGCATGTCGGCCTGTCGATGGCGATGGGCGCATTTCTGGCAGGCGTGCTT
Organism: Methylobacterium sp. 001424705; assembly: GCF_059816145.1. Classification (NCBI taxonomy): domain Bacteria; kingdom Pseudomonadati; phylum Pseudomonadota; class Alphaproteobacteria; order Hyphomicrobiales; family Methylobacteriaceae; genus Methylobacterium; species Methylobacterium sp. 001424705. The sequence goes on from NZ_JCBANU010000015.1 coordinate 99,379, forward strand.
CTGGCCGAGTCCAACTTCCGCCATCAGCTTGAGGCCGACATCGAGCCGTTCCGCGGCATGCTGCTCGGCCTGTTCTTCATGAGCGTGGGCATGTCGATCGATGGCGGCTTGCTCAAGGCCGAATGGCCGACCCTGCTGGGGGCAACAGCCGGTGCGATCCTGCTCAAGGTCGCTGTGGTGGCGGGCCTGTTCCGCCTGTTCGGCTCGCCCTGGCTCGATGCGGTGCGCGGTGGAGCCATCCTGGCGCCGGCGGGAGAATTCGCCTTCGTGCTGTTGCCGGCGGGCGGCGAACTCGGCCTCGTGGATTCTGCGAGCACACGCTTTGCGGTGGCGCTCGCGGCACTGACCATGCTGGTCGGTCCAGTGGCGGCGAAGGCTCTGGACGCCCTGCTTGCCCGACGTCCCGAAGGGCCCGAGGCGCTGCCGGAGGCCATCGAGAGCACCGAGGCCCGCGTCCTCGTCATCGGCTTCGGCCGCTTCGGACAGATTCTCACACAGGTGCTGCTCGCCGAGGGCATCAGCGTCACGGTGATCGACAAGGACGTGGAGCAGATCCGCAGTGCCGCCCGTTTCGGATTCCGCATCTATTACGGAGACGGGACCCGCCTCGATGTGCTGCGCGCCGCCGGCATCGGCCGGGCCGAACTCGTCTGCATCTGCGTCGACGACAGCGAGGCCGCCCTGAAGATCGTCGATATCGTCCACGAGGAATTCGCGAGCGTGCGCACCTATGTGCGGGCCTTCGATCGCATGCATGCCGTCGAGCTGATGAACCGGGACGTCGACTTCCAGCTCCGCGAAACGGTCGACTCCGCCCTCGCCTTCGGTCGGGCGACCCTGGAAGGTCTCGGTCTCAGCACGGAGGCGGCCGCCGCCACCGCCGAGGACGTGCGCAAGCGCGACGTCGCACGCCTCGTACTTCAGCAGGCGGGCGCGCTGCCGGACACCATGAGCTGGGCCCGCGGCCTCAACGAGATCAAGCCGGAGCCGCTGACGGAGCCGAAGCGGCCTTCCCGTGCACTCAATGCGGAGACGCGCGACATCATTGGATCCCAGAGGCGGGAGGCGGCAACCCGCACCCTCGAGACCGATGAAGCCTTCCAGAGTCGGCAGCAGGAATCCCGGACGGATGCCTGAGGTGACATCCGGGTCGGCGCGGTTCGTCGAGGGATCGATTCTGCGCCACGTGGTGACCATGAGCGCCACTGGTTCAATCGGGCTGATGGCGATCTTCGTCGTCGACTTCCTGTCCTTGCTCTACGTCTCCAAGCTCGGAGAGCCGACGCTGACGGCGGCGGTGGGCTTTGCCACCATCGTCCAGTTCTTCGCCATCGCCATCAATATCGGCCTGATGATCGCGGCTGGTGCTCTCGTTTCGCGAGCCATTGGGGCCGGTGATGAGGAGAGCGCGCGGCGCCTCGCCACCTCCGGGACCCTCCAGGGAATCGTCGTCTCCGGCGTCCTCGTCGTGGCGATGCTGCCATGCCTGCCTACCTTCCTGGGTTGGATCGGTGCCGACGCCGAGACTCTTCCGGTGGCGACACGCTTTCTCTGGATCACGCTGCCCTCCAACCTGCTGATGGGGCCTGGCATGATGTTCTCCGGCCTGCTGCGAGCGGTCGGGGCTGCGCGTCAGGCCATGTACGTGACCCTTGGCGGCGCCATCGTCACCGCCGGACTCGACCCACTGCTGATCTTCGGTGCTGGCCTCGGCGTCGACGGGGCGGCCATCACGACCTGCTTTGCCCGCGCCACCTTTGCGATCATCGGCCTGTGGGGTGTGCGTCAGCATCGGATGCTCGCGCGACCGAAGCTCGCCGACGTCATCGCGGACGCGCCCGTCGTGATGCGGATCGCCCTGCCGGCGGTGTTGACGAATCTCGCGCCCTCGGTGGCGAGCGCCTTCATCGCCCACGCGCTCGCGCAATTCGGCGCTGTCGCGGTGGCTGGCAACGTGGTGGTCGACCGCCTGACTCCGGTAGCGTTCGGCGGCCTCTTCGCCATGTCTGGCTCGATTGGACCGATCCTGGGTCAGAACTGGGGTGCGGCCCGGTTCGATCGCATGCGCGGCGTTCTGCGTGATGGCACGCTGGTCACCGCCGTCTACGTTCTGGTGGTCTGGACAGCCCTGATCCTGGGAGCCGACCCTCTGACACGCCTCTTTGCTCTGGAGGGCGTTGCGGCCGACCTGTTCGGGTTCTTCTGTCTCGTTAGTGGTGGCGTCTGGTTCTTCACCGGGCTGCTGTTCTTGGCCAACGCCTCCTTCAACAATCTCGGGTTCCCATTCTATTCCACCGCCCTGAACTGGGGACGCGCCACCCTGGGCACCGTACCGCCAGCCCTCATCGGCGCGCATTTCTACGGTCCCAAAGGCGTCATCGCCGGGGTCGGCCTCGGCTCCGTCCTGTTCGGTCTCGCCGGGATCGCCCTTGCCTTCCGCACCGTCGTCACCTTGGAGCGACGGGCCGGTGTCGTGCTCTCCCCGGCCAAAGCTGCGGAGGCCCCGAATGCTGGCACGGAGGCCACCCGCGCCGCTGCACCGGCGCAGTCCGGCGCCCTGATCTGAATTCTGCCGCCGGGGAGACCTATCCGCGAGCCGGGTTTCAGGATCGTGCTGGATCCGTCCCCTTGAGCGAACGCTTCGGGGTGTACGAACCCTCTCCGATGGAGAAACGCAGGGTCGCTACCGAGGTTGACCTTCGCGAGATTTCGGATGAGGCGGTGGCAGCCGCGTCCGTACGATGTCGCGGAGGGAGTCCAGCGTCGATGTCGTCACCCCCCTGGGTCCTCTGTGACACCAGCCTCATTCCCGGTAGTTCCGCTCCGCTGAACCTCCTGCGCCAGGGAGACGCCTACTCGATCCAGGTCGGGAAAGCGGAACTCATGACGAGCCTCGATCGCGGCTCGGAGCAGGCCCTCGCGACGATCTCCTGTGAACGACTCGCTGGTCGCGCGGCGCCACGCATCCTGATCGGCGGACTCGGCATGGGCTTCACCCTGCGCGCTGCCCTGAGTGCCCTCGGACCGGACGCGAAGATCGTGGTCGCCGAACTGATCCCGGCTGTCGTCGCCTGGGCACGAGGTCCCCTCGCCCATCTCTTCGGTGACAGTCTCGACGACCCACGAGTCGAGATCGTCGAGACCGACGTCAATCGCCTGATCCAATCGGGACCCGAGCGCTTCGATGCAATTCTGCTGGATGTCGATAACGGTCCGTCCGGCATGACACGACGGGAGAACGACCGCCTGTACGATGCCTGGGGTTTGAAGCGGGCGCACTACGCCCTGCGGAGCGACGGCATCCTCGCGGTCTGGTCCGGTAAACCCGACCGACGTTTCAAGGCGCGCCTACGCCTGCATGGCTTTGCCGTCGATGAATTCCGCATTCGCGCGAACGGCGGGGCTGACGGACCGCGCCACGTTCTCTGGATGGCGACGCGCCCCGTTGCCCCGCTGCGGTTCGCGTCGCTGGGAAGCAGGCCTTAAGCTCGATGGCCCCGGCCTCGTGTCAGTAGCTGTAGTTGCGGCGCGCCGGTCCCTGGGACGGCCCATAACCCGCGCCGCGGGGCTCCACGCGTGAACCGTAATCGATGTCGCGTTGCCGCTTCGCCTGACGGTTCGCCAGATATCGGCCGCCGAGGCAGCCCGCGACCGCCCCGACGACCCCACGTTCGGCGAGGTAGTGGCCGGCGATTCCGCCGATGATCGCGCCCTTGATGCAGCCCTTGGCTTCGGCCGCTCCGACGCTGCCAAAGGTGAGGAGGGCGAGGGCCGACGCTGTCGCAATGATCCGCATGTTCAATCTCCCGGCTGATGCGTCGAGGAAACCGTCCCACACCGCGCCCGTTCCGATCGGAAGACGCGGATCCGGTAAATTCCCGATGCGATCTCCTCCGGGCGTCCTGCGCGTAAGAAACTGCGTTCTTAATCCATCAGTATCGTCATTTCTTGGATCTGTGTCTCATTCGCAGCAGGCAGGATCAACGCGGGCGTGTCTAAGGTCATAACGAGGGTCCGCCAGTCATCATGTCGGGGGACGAAGCAGGATCTTGCCTGATGACTGGGAGTTGCGTGCGTCCAATCATACCCATCATGGGTATGGTCCTGGCTCTATCGTCGACAGTCGTTGGCGCCGCTGAAATGGACGATCCCGCAACCGCTAAACCATCGGTCTGGGCATCGAAGGATGGCCGGTCAGCGCCGTCCCGAAAGGGGGCCCCACCACAGAAAAAGCCATTGGGCCACCAGGATGCCAAGGCGGACAAAGACACACGGGACGGTAAGGGCGGCGGTGACGACGGTAAGTCTCAGGATGTCGACACCGAGCATCTCTTCGGCTTCACGGAAGGCTCCGATGCCGGTGAGAAGGGCGAGCAGGAGGTCGTCGTGGATACGATTTCCCGCCTGGGCAAGCGGTTATCGGGCCCCGGCGGAGGCCACTACCGCGTCCTCGACACCAAGCTCGGCTACCAGTTCGATCCGATCGACCGCCTGAGCATCGAGTTCGGCGCGTTCGGCACCTTTCGTCAGGTCCGCAACATCGTCGATCTCGACGATAAGTCCTACGGAACGTTCGACGGCGTCTCCGTCGAGGTGAAGTACCAGTTCCTGAAGGGCGACAAGGATCAGCCCCTCGGGCTCGCGCTTGAGCTTCGTCCGCGTTTCGCCCGCGTCCTGCCCATCGAGGGAAATGGTGCCGACATCTTCGACATGGAGACCGTGCTCCAGCTCGATCTGCAACTCGTGCCGAACAAGCTCTGGTACGGCAGCAACATCAGCTTCGAGCCGGCGGCCGGTCGCCAGCGCGGCCCGGACGCCCCGGGCTACCGCTCATCGACCTTCCTCTGGTCGAACGCCCTGGTCGCCCGCGTTGGGGAGAGCACCTATCTCGGGCCCGAGATCCGCTACTTGCGGGGCTACAACGGCACGTTTCTCAATGACTTGGAGAGTGAGGCCCTGTTCGTCGGCCCTGCCCTGCACCACCGCTTTACCGAAAAGATCTGGCTCACGGTGGCGTATGCCGGACAGGTCTGGGGCCGCGATGCCGACCCGAGCCTGTCCGGTCGCGCGCTCGGCCTGAACCAGTTCGAGCGGCACACCGTCCGGGTCAAGTTCGGCATGGAGTTCTGAGCGCCGGGTGCGGAAAGTCTGCCGCCTCAGTTCGTCAGCTGCATCTGCTTGCGCAGGCTTTTGTCGAAGAGGTGGGCGGGGGCGAAGCGGCGAAGCAGACTGATCTGGCGCGCGACCTTGCCGGCGGTGTAGCGGCGCCGCGGCACGGATGCCTCGGCCGCGGCGAGCACGGCGTCGGCCACGATCTCCGGTGCGTCGGCGGTCGCCATGGCCGCCCGCATCGTCCGGTCGGCACCGGCCCGGGCCTCGATGTACAGGTCAAGCTGGGCATCGGGAACGAGAAGATTCTGGTCGAAGGCCGTGCGGGTATAGGCCGGCTCGACCAAGACGACGCGGATACCCTGACTGCGGACCTCGTGGTCGAGCGATTCCGAATAGCCTTCCACCGCGTGCTTGCTGGCAGCGTAGAGCGCCATGTAGGGGGCCGGAATCAGACCGAGCACGGAACTGATGTTGATGATGCGGCCGTTCTTCTGCGCGCGCATCGTCGGAATGACCGCGCGGATCGCCCGGATCACGCCGAACAGGTTCACGTCGAACAGGTCCTGTGCCTGGGCGATCGAGGATTCCTCGGCCCCGCCGCTGATGCCGAAGCCGGCATTGTTGACGAGGAGGTCGATCCGGCCGGTCTCGTCCAGCACCACCTTCACCATCGCGGCGACCGACGCCTCGTCGGTCAGATCGCAGGTCAGGAGGGTGCCGGCATCGCACAGGACGGCGCTGCTGCGTCGGCTCGTCCCGAACACGCGATAGCCGGCCTTGTGGAGGGCACGGACGCTGGCGAGACCGATGCCGGAGGAGGCTCCGGTGACGATGGCCGTCTTTCGAACGGCTTGCTCGCGAATGGCTTGGCTCATGACCCTCTCCCAGCGGGTCCGATCCACCGGCCCGTCCCCTTTTAAATGACGATTGAAATGTAAAATGGCAAGCGGATGGGCGTGCCGTGGCACACGCGCATCGTTGGTATTACAGCGGCAAAAACGGCTTTCCGTTTCGCAACGCGGGCGAAGGACGTGTCGAGGTCACAAGGGCGTCGTCGAGAACGCGCGCGACGTGACGTGCGGTGAGGCCGAGGCCGTCGTGGATCTGATGGCGGCAGCTCGTGCCGTCGGCGACCACGAGATCGTCCGGGCCGGCTTGGCGCAGGGCCGGGAACAGTGACAGCTCGGCCATGGCCAGGGACACGTCGATGGTCTCGGCGCCGTAGCCGAAGGCGCCGGCCATGCCGCAGCAGCTCGACTCGATCGGGCGGACGTCGAGACCGGGCACCGCCCGCAGGACCGTCTCCACCGCACCCATGGCCGCGAAGGCCTTCTGGTGGCAATGGCCGTGGAGATGGGCGACCCGGCCGCCCTGGTCGGCGAGCGGCAGGTCGATCCGACCGGCCTTGAGGTCGGCGGCGAGCAGTTCCTCGAACAGGACGCTCGCGCGCCCGAGTTCGGCGGCGTCGGGGCCGGGCAGGAGCGAGGCGAACTCGTCGCGGAAGGTCAGCAGGCAGGACGGCTCGAGGCCGACGATCCGGGCGCCGGCCCGGACGTAGGGCAGCAGTGCGCTCAGCGTCCGCCGGGCCTCGGCCCGGGCCCGGTCGGTCTGGCCCGAGGCGAGGTAGGTCCGTCCGCAGCAGAGGGGGCGGCGACCGCGATGGGGGAAGACCCGGTGCAGGCGGTAGCCGGCGGCGACCAGCACCCGCTCGGCCGCCTCCAGGTTCTCGCGCTCGAAGGCTCGGTTGAAGGTGTCGCCGAACAGGACGACGTCGCGGAAATCGCCGTTCACGTCGGCGGGATGGGCGGGCTCGCCCGATTCGCGCCAGGGCCGGCGCCATTGCGGCAGGGTCCGGCGGGCCGAAAGGCCGACCCAGCGCTCGGACAGGCGGGCCAGGGCCGGCAGGCGGTCGCGCAGGTTGAGGAGGGGCGCCAGCCGCGCCGCCGTGCCGGCGTAGAGCGGAAGGGCTGCCACCAGGCGCTCCTTCAGCGGCAGGCCGTGCCGGGCGTGGTAATGGTGCAGGAACTCGATCTTCATCTTGGCCATATCGACGCCGGTGGGGCATTCGCGCCGGCAGGCCTTGCAGGAGACGCAGAGGTCCAGGGTCCGCTTCATCTCCGGGCTGGTGAAGGCGTCCGGCCCGAGCTGGCCCGAGATGGCGAGCCGCAGGGAATTGGCCCGGCCCCGGGTGAGGTGCTGTTCCTCCTTGGTGACGCGGTAGGACGGGCACATGGCGCCGCCGGCGAGTTTCCGGCAGGTGCCGTTGCTGTTGCACATCTCGACCGCCGAGCCGAAGCCGCCCCAATCGGACCAGTCGAGGGCGGGTACGGTGGGCTCGGTCACGGCGTAGCCCGGCTGGAAGCGCAGCAGCGAGCGGTCGTCCATGCGCAGCGGCCGGACGATCTTGCCGGGGTTGAGGCGATTGTCCGGGTCGAAGCCGTCCTTCACCGCCTCGAAGGCGCGGGTCAGGCGCGCCCCGAACATCGGCTCGATGTATTCGGACCGCGAGATGCCGTCGCCGTGCTCGCCCGAGTAGGAGCCCTTGAAGCGGCGCACGGCCGCGCTGGCCTCCTCGGCGATGGCCCGCATCTTGGCGACGTCGCCGCCCTGCTTCATGTCGAGGATCGGGCGGACATGCAGGCAGCCCACCGAGGCGTGGGCGTACCAGGTGCCGCGGGTGCCGTGCCGGGTGAAGACCTCGGTGACGGCGTCGGTATAGTCGGCCAGGTGCTCCAGGGGCACCGCGCAGTCCTCGATGAAGGAGACCGGCTTGGCGTCGCCCTTCATCGACATCATGATGTTGAGGCAGGCCTCGCGCACCTCCCAGACCGATTTCTGCCGGACGGGCTCGGGCACCTTCACCACGGCGTTCCGGAAGCCGTGGTCGCTCATGCAGGCGTCGAGGCGCACGAGGTCGGCCAGCAGCGCGTCGCGGTCGTCGCCGGCGAATTCCACCAGCAGCAGGCAGTTCGGCGTGCCGCGGGTGATGTCGGCGAGCGTCGTGCGGAACAGCGGGATGTCGGCCCCGAGGACCAGCACGTTGTTGTCGACGAGTTCCACCGCCACGGGATCGAGGTCGACCAGCGCCTTCGTGGTTTCCATGGCGGCGCGGAAGGACGGGAAGTGGCAGACGCCCATGACCCGGTGGGCGGGCAGCCGCGAGAGCTTCAGGGTGACGCCGGTGGTGGCCGCCAGGGTGCCCTCGGAGCCGACGAGGAGGTGGGCGAGGTTCGGCCGCGCCTCGATCAGGGCGTCGAGGTTGTAGCCGCCGACCCGCCGCTGCACCCGCGGATACCGGGCCAGGATCTCGTCGCGCTCCGCCTCGGCGAGCGCGCGCATCGCGGCGGCGAGGTGCATGGCCCGGTCCGAGCCCGTGACCCCGGTGCTGTCGTGACCCGTGAGACCGAAGCCGAAGGCGGTGCCGTCGGGGAACAGCGCCTCCATGGCCAGGACGTTGTCGCTCATCTTGCCGAAGCGGAGCGAGCGCGCGCCGCAGGAATTGTTGCCGGCCATGCCGCCGATGGTGCAGCGGGTGGCGGTGGAGGGCTCGACGGGGAAGAACCAGCCGTCCGCCTTCACCCGGGTGTTCAGGCGTTCCAACACCATGCCGGGCTCGACGGTGATGGTGCCCGCTTGCGGATCGTAGGCGGTGATGCCGTTGAAGTGGCGCGAGCAATCGACCACGAGGCCGTGCCCGATCGGCTGGCCGTTCTGCGAGGTACCGCCGCCGCGCAGGATGACGGGCACGTCGTGCTCGGCGGCGATCTTCAGGGTCGCGGCGATGTCGGCGGCCGAGCGCGGCAGCACCACGCCGGCCGGCACGATCTGGTAGATCGAGGCGTCGGTGGCGTAGCGTCCCCGGGTGAAGGGATCGAAGCGGGCCTCGCCCTGCAGGGCCTCGGCCAGCCGCCGGGCGAGCCCGGCATTCAGTCGAGTGGCCGCGCGGGGCGTGCGGTTCGCCGCCCGCGGCGTGGTCGATGGCTCAGCCGTGGCGGTCATGCGTCATCGTCCTCGCGTTGCGGATGGGCATCCGGATCGGAATGCCGGGCTGCGGCCGCCGGATGGGGTGGCGGTCTCGGTCGCCGGAGCTAAGATACCGGTGATATTTTGAATGCAAACGGGCTTGCAAGATGATCGACCTGTTCAGCGACACCCAGACGCGGCCCACGACGGGGATGCGGGACGCCATGGTGCGGGCCGAGGTGGGGGATGAGCAGTCGGATTCCGACCCCACGACCCTGGCGCTCTGCGAACGGGTGGCGGACCTGCTCGGCCAGGAGGCGGGCGTCTTCATGCCGTCCGGCACGATGTGCAATCTGGTGGCGATCCTGGTGCAGACCCGGCCCGGCGACGAGATCATCGTGGACGACCAGTCCCACATCTACAACACCGAGGCCGCCGGCTCGGCGGCCATCGGCGGCGTCTCCGTGATGGCCCTGAAGACCCCGGCGGGTGTCTACACGCCCGAGGCCTTCGCGGCGGCCATCCGCCCGTCCGCCCGCACGGCGCCGCGCTCCGCCCTGGTCTCGATCGAGCAGACGACGAGCTTCTCCGGCGGTTCGGTCTGGGCGCTCCCGGACATGCGGCGCATCCGCGACATCGCCCATGAGCGGGGCCTGCGGGCGCATATCGACGGGGCCCGTCTCCTCAATGCGGTGGCGGCCACCGGCATCGCCGCGAAGGACTACGCCCAGGGCTTCGACAGCGCCTGGATCGATCTCAGCAAGGGCCTCGGCTGCCCGGTCGGGGCCGTCCTGTGCGGGACGCGGGCGTTCATTGCCGAGGCCTGGCGCTGGAAGTACCGCCTGGGCGGAGCCATGCGCCAGTCCGGGATCCTGGCGGCCGCCGGCCTCTACGCCCTCGATCACCACGTCGACCAGCTCGTCCGCGACAACGCCCACGCGGCCCTGCTGCGCGACCGGATCGCGGGGGCGCCCGGCCTCGCCATCGACGAAGGTGCGGCCCAGTCCAACATCCTGTGCTTCTCGGTGGAGCCCCTCGGCGTCACGGCCGCCGCCTTCGCCCAGGCCTGCCTCGCAGAAGGTGTCCGGGTGCGGGCGATCGGAGCCCATCAGATCCGCGCCACGACCCATCTCGAGGTGGACGAGCCCAGCATCCTGCGAGCGGCCGAGGTGATCCACGCCGAGGCCGAGCGCCTGTCGGCGCGCGCCGGCTGATCGGCTTCGCCGAGATCCGGCGAAGGATTCGGCGTGGACCCCATCGTGGCCATCAGGCACCGGCCGTCGCGGTCTCCCGCACGGCGGCCGCGCGGCGCTTGTTGCGCAGGTGACGGAACAGGATGTCGCTGAGCTCCGGTCCCGCCCGGCGCCGCAGGGCGTCGAGGATCTCCTCGTGCTCGCGCATGGCCTCGCCCCAGCGGTCGCGGTCCTTGTCGAGATTGGCCGCGTAGCGCACCCGGCGCAGGCGCCCGGCGAAATTCGCGTAGGTCGTCCGCAGGGGCTCGTTGTCGGCGGCCTCCACGATCCGGTCGTGGATCGCCTGGTTGCCGGCAAAGTAACCGTGCAGGTCGCGGCGGAGATAGGCCGCGTACATTTCGTGGTGCAGGCGTTCGATCTCGGCAAAGCCCGCCTCGGTGATCTTCTCGCAGGCGAGGCGACCGGCCAGGGCCTCGAGACCGCCCATGACGTCGAACAATGCCACCATCTCGTCGGGGCCGAGCTGGCGGACCCGCGCGCCCCGGTTCGGCAGCAGGTCGATCAGCCCCTCGGAGGCCAGCACCTTCAGGGCTTCCCGCAGGGGGGTGCGCGAGATGCCGAAGCGTTCGCAGAGGAGCCGTTCTGGCACGCGCGCCCCGGGGGCGAGGTTGCCCTCGACCACGTAGTCGCGAAGCTGCGCCAACAAGGTCCCGTGCAGCGAGGCGACCCCCGCGCCCGCGATCCGGGGCGGGGATGCAGCCTCCGGGTCGACCGCGGAATCCGGGACGGAATCGAGCATCATCGTTCCAGAAATATCAGCCGGTTGCGCCGCGGTCGAGGGCGATCGAGCGCAAAATAATGCTTGTGTCGCGCAAAAATGAATGCAAATTTTTGGTCGATTCAACCGGACGCGGATCGTATCGACGACAATCCAGCGCTGCTCGCCCTTCGACGCGACCGTGCTGCCCCCGTCCCGCGACCTGCCAGCTTCGTCTGGCGCACCTCAAAGCCTGCGAGGCCCCCATGACGACACGGACCGGACGCCATTTCCTGCACATCCCGGGCCCGAGCCCGGTGCCCGAGCGCGTCCTGCGCGCCATGGACATGCCGGTGATCGACCATCGCGGTCCCGATTTCGCCAAGCTCGGGCGGGCGGTGCTGGAGGGCGCGCAGGCCGTGTTCCAGACCCGCGCGCCGGTGATCCTGTATCCCGGCTCGGGTACCGGGGCCTGGGAGGCCGCCATCGTCAACACCCTCTCGGCCGGCGACCGGGTGCTGATGTTCGAGACCGGCCACTTCGCCACCCTGTGGCGCCAGATGGCGGCCCGCTGGGGCATCGAGGTCGAGTTCGTGCCGGGCGACTGGCGCCGGGGCGTCGATCCGGCCAGGGTCGAGGCGATCCTGGCCGAGGACCGGGCGAAGTCGATCAAGGCCGTGATGGTGGTCCACAACGAGACCTCGACCGGCGTCACCAGCCGCATCGCCGAGATCCGCAAGGCCATCGACCGGGCCCATCATCCGGCCCTCTTCCTCGTCGACACCATCTCGGGCCTCGGCTCGGCCGAGTACGCCCACGATTCCTGGGGCGTCGACGTCTCGGTGAGCTGCTCGCAGAAGGGCTTGATGCTGCCCCCCGGCCTCGGCCTCGTCGCGCTCTCGGACAAGGCGCTCGCCGCCACCAAGACCGCCACCCTGCCACGCTCCTACTGGGACTGGCAGGAGATGCTGAAGCCGAACGCGGCGGGCTACTTCCCCTACACGCCGGCGACCAACCTGCTCTACGGCCTGCGCGAGGCCATCGCCATCCTGAGGGAGGAGGGCCTGCCCCAGGTCTTCGCCCGTCACCAGCGCCTCGCCGCCGCGACCCGCGCCGCCGTGGAGGCCTGGGGCCTCGAGGTCCTGTGCCAGGAGCCGTCGGAGTACTCTCCGGTGCTCACCGCCGTGGTGATGCCCGAGGGCCACGACGCCGACGCCCTGCGTACCCTGATCCTCGAGAAGTACGACCTGTCCCTCGGCACCGGCCTTGCGAAGGTCGCCGGCAAGGTCTTCCGCATCGGCCATCTCGGCGAGACCAACGACCTCATGCTGATGGCCGCCCTGTCCGGCGTCGAGATGGGCCTGAAGGCCGGTGCCGTGCCCCACACCCGCGGCGGCGTGCTGGCCGCCATGGACGCCCTGCGTTCCGGGCTGGACGATTGAGGAGCCACCTCCGGCGGACCTGACGGATCGGGGTCTGACAGACCGTCATTCCGGGGCGCCGAAGGCGAGCCCGGAATCCAGATCCGCCGACGGTGCCGGACGCGATGAACCCTGCGGTTCTGGATTCCGGGCTCCGCTGCGCGGCCCCGGGATGACCGAGTGCCAAAGGCGAAACCCTCGGAGAAACGAAGACCCGACGCCCTCATCACACCACCCCGACGCACCCCCACAAACAGCCCGGCGATCAGACCGGGCGGGAGGACGCGTTCAACCGGAGGAAACCCCGATGACGCCAGATCAAGGACGCATGACCGCGTCAGGACCAGCGAAAAGACGCGTCTCCGCGTCGAACATGGTCCTGTTCCTGCTCTGCCTGATGTACTTCGTCACCTATCTCGACCGGGTGAACATCGCGACGGCGGGCGGCGAGATCATGAAGGATCTCGGGCTTTCGAACACCCAGTTCGGCCTGATCCTGTCCGCCTTCGCCTATCCCTACGCCATCTTCCAGGTCATCGGCGGCTCGGTGGGCGACAAGTTCGGCGCCCGGCGCACGCTCCTGGTCTGTGGCCTGATCTGGGCTTCGGCCACGATCCTCACCGGCCTCGTCGGCGGTCTGATCAGCCTGTTCCTCGCCCGCGTGCTGCTGGGCTTCGGCGAGGGCGCGACCTTCCCCACCGCCACCCGCGCCATGCAGAACTGGACGGCGCCGGGCAAGCGCGGCTTCGCGCAGGGCATCACCCACGCCTTCGCCCGGCTCGGCAACGCGGTGGCACCGCCCATCGTGGCCGTGCTGATCTACCATGTGGGCTGGCGCCTCGGCTTCGTCGTCCTGGGGGTGGCGAGCTTCGCCTGGGTCGTGGTCTGGTACCTGTATTTCCGCGACGATCCGAAGGACCATCCGGCGATCACCCCGGAGGAACTGGCCGTCCTGCCGCCGCCGAGCAAGGTCGGCGCCAAGCAGAACATTCCCTGGAGCCGCCTGACCCTGCGCATGCTGCCGGTGACGCTGACCTACTTCTGCTACGGCTGGACCCTGTGGCTGTTCCTCGGCTGGCTGCCGAGCTTCTTCAAGCTCAATTACGGCCTCGACCTGAAGAACTCGGCCCTGTTCGCCTCGGGCGTGTTCTTCGCCGGCGTCGTCGGCGACACCCTCGGCGGCGTCTTCAGCGACCGCATCCTGAAGAAGACCGGCAACCTCAAGCTCGCCCGCCTGAGCGTCATCGTGGTCGGGTTCCTCGGCGCGGCGGCGAGCCTCGCCGGCGTGTTCTTCACCCGCGACCTGACCCTGGTGGCGCTGCTGCTGAGCTCGGGCTTCTTCTTCGCCGAGCTGGTCATCGGCCCGATCTGGTCGGTGCCGATGGACATCGCGCCGAAATATTCGGGCACGGCGGCCGGCCTGATGAACACCGGCTCGGCGGTGGCGGCGATCATCTCGCCGATCGTCTTCGGGATGATCGTCGACATGACGGGAAGCTGGACCCTGCCCTTCGCCGGGTCCGTCGGCCTCTGCCTGCTCGGCGCCGGCCTCGCCTTCACCATGCACCCCGAGCGTCCCTTCGTGGAGGAGCCCGCGGTGCCGCTGGGACGGGCCGTCCCGGCGGAATAGCGCTGGATCCCACCCTCCCCCGCAGAGGGGGAGGGTTACGCGAGCAACACAGGAGCCGAGCACGATGGACGAACCCGTGCACGACACATCCCGCCCCAGTTCCCGTCCCCTGCCCCTGGCGGGCCTGCGCGTCCTCGACGTGACGCAGGTGATGGCGGGGCCGGTCTGCAGCATGCTGCTCGCCGATCTCGGGGCGGACGTGATCAAGATCGAGCCGCCCGGCACCGGCGACCAGACCCGGGGCGCCATGGGATTCAAGATGAAGGGGCCCGACAGCATGGGCTTCCTCAACATGAACCGGAACAAGCGCAGCCTCGCCCTCAACCTGAAGAGCCCGGCGGGCCGCGACCTCCTCCTCGACATGGCCGAGACCGCCGACATCGTGGTCGAGAACTACCGCCCCGGCGTGATGGCCCGCCTCGGTCTCGGCTACGACGCGATGCGGGCCCGCAACCGCGGCCTGATCTACGCCAGCATCTCGGGCTTCGGGCAGACCGGCCCCTGGGCCAAGCGCCCCGGCTACGACCTCATGGCGCAGGCGATGTCCGGCGTCATGAGCGTCACCGGCCATCCCGGCGGGCCGCCCGTGAAGGCCGGCGTGCCGGTGGCCGATATCGGCTGCGCGCTGTTCGCGGTCTACGGCATCCTCAGCGCCTATATCGGCCGGCAGGCCAGCGGCGAGGGCCAGTACATCGACGCGTCGCTGTTCGATTCGGCGCTGGCCTTCTCGATCTGGGATACGAGCGAGTACTGGGGCACCGGCCGGATCCCGGAGCCCCTGGGCACGGCCAACCGCATGAGCGCGCCCTACCAGGCGGTGCGGGCGGCGGACGGCTACTTCGTCATGGGGGCGACGAACCAGAAGCTCTGGCGCCTGCTCTGCGACGTGCTCGGCCGGGAGGATCTGCTGGCCGACGACCGCTTCGGCGACATCGCCGGGCGCCTCGCCCACCGCGAGGTCCTGATCGCCGAGCTGGAGACGAGTTTCGCCGCCAGGACCGCCGAGGAGTGGGTGGCCGATCTGCTGGCCGCCGGCATCCCGGCCGGGCGCATGAACACCTACCCGGAGGCCTTCGAGAGCGAGCACGGCCGCCACCGCCAGATGCGCATCGAGGTGCCCCATCCGATCGAGGGCAGCGTGCCGAACATCGGCTTCCCGGTGAAGCTCTCGGGCACGCCGGCCCAGGTCCGCCGCCACGCGCCGCTCCTGGGCGAGCACGCCGACGAGATCCTGTCGGAGCTCGGCCTGTCCGAGGCGGCGGTCGAGCGCCTGCGCGCGGAGGGGGCCTTCGCCGCATGAGCGCGACCACCGACGCGGGGGCCGTCCGCTACCGGGTCGAGGGCGGCATCGCCCACCTCACCTTCGACCGGCCGGCCGCTCGCAACGCCCTCACCTTCGCGATGTACGACGCCCTGGCGGAAAGCCTCGCGCGCATCGAGGCGGACCCGTCCGTGCGCGTCGCCGTATTGCGGGGCGCCGGCGGCCAGGCCTTCGTGGCCGGCACGGACATCGAGCAGTTCGTCGGCTTCACGGGCGCGGACGGCGTCGCCTACGAGGCCCGCATCGAGGGCTACGTCGCCGGGCTGGAGCGCTGCCGCGTGCCGACCGTGGCGGTGATCGAGGGCTGGGCGGTGGGCGGCGGCCTCGCCATCGCCAATGCCTGCGACCTCCGGGTGGCGCAGGCCGGGGCCCGCTTCGGGGTCCCCATCGCCCGGACCCTGGGCAACTGCCTCTCGCCGGCCAACCTGCGCCGGCTCACGGCGACCCTCGGCCAGGGCCTCGTCACCCGCATGATGCTGCTGGCCGAGATGCCCACCGCCGAGTCCCTGGCGCCGCTGGGCTACCTCGCCGCCGTGGCGGAACCCGATCGTCTCGACGCCGAGGTGGCGGCGCTCTGCGAGCGCCTGCTCGGACATGCCCCCGTGACCATGCGGGTCACCCGCGCGATGCTGCGCCGCCTGGAGCGGGACCCGCAGGCCGAGGCGACGGACCTCATCGCGGAATGCTACGGCAGCCGCGACTTCGCGGCCGGGGTCGAGGCCTTCCTGGCCAAGCGGCCCGCGGCCTGGACCGGCACCTGAGCGAGGACGCCGCATGACCCTCTACGCCCTCGGCCCGCATCGGCCGCAGCTCGCCGACCCGGACAGCACCTGGATCGCCCCGGGGGCCCACGTGATCGGGCGCGTCCATCTCGGCCGCGAGGTCTCGATCTGGTTCGGCGCCGTCCTGCGCGGCGACAACGACGAGATCCGGATCGGCGACCGCACCAACATCCAGGACGGGGCGGTGCTGCATGCCGATCCCGGCTTTCCCCTGCACCTCGGAGACGATGTCACCGTCGGGCATCGGGCCATCGTGCATGGCTGCACCATCGGGACCGGCAGCCTCGTCGGCATGGGGGCCACGATCCTGAACGGCGCCCGCATCGGTCGCAACTGCCTGATCGGTGCCAATGCGCTGGTGACCGAGGGCAAGGCGTTTCCCGACAACAGCCTCATCGTCGGCGCTCCCGCCAGGGCCGTGCGTACGCTCGACGCGGAGAGCGCGGAGCGCCTGACGCAGACCGCCGGAAACTATGTCGCCAACGGCCGCCGCTTCCGCCAGGACCTGCGCGAGCTTCCCTGAGGCACCTGACCGAGGCCGTCGCCGACCTGACCTGTGGATCGCAGGTCGAACGATCGCGGGGAACGGTCGACGAATCCGCCCTGCCCGATCCGCTCGTCGCCCGAATCAGCCGCTTCGGCGCAATCTCGGCACCGGCCCGGGGCCCGCCGATACCCGAACGTCGTGTGCGCTCGCGTGCAGGCGTCCCGTCGGCCGAGAAGACGTCTGCACATCGTGCCGTTCTGGAGAGGTTCGATCACGCGCGTGAATTCAATTTCGCGAGAACGATAAGTATCGACGCAAACATAGGCGTATTGACCATGCGCGAAGATTGCCTACCGTTATCCAGGGCAGGTGCTGCGCCGGACCGGGTAGGGAGAGGCAGGTCGCGACCATGCTTGTCGGGATGCCATTCCTGCGGGTCTTCGACCGAATGGGCTACGGCGGGCTCGTGCTTTCGACGAATGGACACGTGCTGGCCATCAACGACAGCGCACGCCACATCTTCCAGAGTCTGTTCTGCTTGAGTCGGTCCGAGGTCGAGGTCGAGGTTCTGAACGGGCTCGGGCGCGGGATCGTCAAGCGGTTGCTCGGGCAGGGTCGGGCACGCTTCCAACTGGACAGTGAGAACTGGATCCTGGTGGAGCGCCCCGACCAGCGCCCGCTGATCATGAGTTCGGTGCCGCTTCCGGTCGACGGCGCTGACGGGCCGCACTCGGTCCTGCTCCTGATCGACCTCGACGCGACGCCACTCCTCAACCGCGCCGCCCTGGAGCAGGTCTTCGGATTGACGCGCACGGAAGCGAAACTCGCCACCCTGATGGCCCAGGGCGCGACCCTCGCGGAAGCGGCGGGGCTCCAGGGTGTCCGCGTCGCCACCGTGCGGACCCAGCTCCGCTCGATCTTCACCAAGACCCATACTCATCGGCAGGCCGAACTGGTGATGCTGGTGTCCCGGCTCTCCAGCCTGCCCTGATCGGCGACCCCTTCCATCCGCTCGCCACACTTCCGCATGCGGTTCACGGTGATCGCAGCCCGACCGCGCATGTTCACAAATATATATTGTCATGCAATCGTTGGTATAGGGTCAATCGAGGATCATGATCGTAGATATAGAATGTATCAGGGCGAAGGTTTGTACGAATACTGGAGTTGTTTAGTCAGTTTGGGGGATGACAGTTCCTGGGATCGGGCGATCTTCGTGCCGTCGTAAAACACGACGGGAGGAAACGATGAAACATTCCATTCCTATCCTCGGATTGGTCGGCCTGTCCCTGGCGGCCATGAGTTCCGCACCGGCCTCGGCGGCCACGAGACAGCAGCGTCTCCCCGCAAAGTACACGGCCCTGGACGCGGCGAAGACGAAACCCGCCATATCGGCCCAGCCCACCACTGCGCGTCAGGATTTCAACGCGGACGGAACCGACATCGCCATTCGCCTCCAGGACGGCCATCACGGCGACGGGAGCCTCTGAGTGGCGCGATGCAGCGCGACGAGGGTCGGGCGCGGTACGAGGCCTGTCCCCGGGCCATCGGGGGCGGGTCTTCGTGTTGAACCGATCCTCCGCCGGTGCTTGAGCGACCGAACCGCCTCATGCGATCCCGGTCGGCGCGACATCGATGCGCGCCGGTCCGCGACGGGACCGCGCGTTCGGCGGCAGGGTCCGTCCTCGCGATCGTCGCGCCGTGAAATCGTCTCGTCGCGGAATCTTCCGGCGGGCGCGTGCGGCGCAAAGATCCGTCGCCCTCAGCGATGCCCGACGGCGATCAGGCCGTCGTCCATGACGGAGAACCGAATTCCGAACCGTCGCAGCGTCTCCACGGCCTTGTGCCGGGATTGCTGGGCCGTGCCGTCCGGATGCTCCTCCATGCGTTTCACGGTCGACAAGGAGAGGCCTGCGGCCCTGGCGAGATCGGACATGGACCAGTCCAGCAGGGCGCGGGCGGCACGCAGGTGACGTCCGGCGATCGCCTGCTCGAGCCCCTTCAGCAGCATCCCGACGGGTGGACTTCCCCGTGTGCCGAGGGGCCGCGCGAGATTGCTCCAGTCCACCACCTGGCCGCGCCCATCGACGATCGGAACCGTGAAGATCTCGAAGCGCTCCCGCTTCCCGCCGGCGATATAGAGGACCGGCTTCATCGTGTAGACCTGTCCGACCTGGTGCGCCGCGAGGCTTACGGCGCGCCAGTGTTCCCGCTCCTCGGTCACGATCGCCAGAAACGCGTCGTCCGCCGTCTCCTCAGGTGAGAGGCCGGTCAATTCGTAGGCTTCTTCCGTGAAGGTGTAGGCGTAGTCCGGATCGTTGGAGAAGGTCAGGGTCCGGGTGCGGTCGAACAGCGCTCGCCGGCGTCGCCGCTCCGCCGCGAGGGCCCGTCTCAGATTTTCCCGCTCCGTCACGTCGAGGACGCTTCCGGCAATCCCCAGGGGACGTCCGTCGGGGGCCAGGTGGATCTCGCTGCGAAGCGACAGGACGCGATTCGAGCCGCCCGGACGGATCACGCGGATCGTCTGCTTTTCCTGCGACATGGCCCCGATGAGGCCGGAGCCGCTCGCCATCCTCCCACGATCCTCCGGATGCACAAGGCCGATCAACAGGTCGTAGCTCGGGCGGGTCGTCTGAGGATCGAGGCCGAGGATGCGGAACAGGCCGGAGGACCAGACATGCTGGTCGCTGGCGAAGTGCCATTCCCACGTGCCGCTGATGCCCTGGCTGTCGAGGAGACGCAGGAATTGCTTCGACGAGAATGGCAGGCTGTCGACGTCCATCGTCGCAATAGGCCTCGCAGCGAAGAAAACATCCAATGAAGGTTTTATTTTTACGGCATTCGATGCGAAAGGCGAAATTTCCCGGATCATTCAACGACAGGTAATCGAATACTAAATCTGAAGTTGCGTCTGCGGCGGCGAAAGCTTGGTCGCGTGCGATCCCCCAGACCGACAGGAGTCGCCGTACCGTTGCGGACGCGCTGGGCGGCACCGATCGGGCGCGTGACGATCAGACCGTCGGCGTCCCGGGATTCGTGTCCGGCATCGCAGCGCGTTTCCGAGCGGGGAGTGGTCCGGCGAGACGGACGGCCGTCCGGCGTTTACCCTGGCGTTGCCCTGCGCTAGGATTTTCGCCTCAGCCGATGGTCGCCGGACGTTCCGGCGGGCCGACATCGTCACCGCTTGCCTCACCCGTCGGGATCACCGTCAGGAAGGTGCATCCCGGCGTGATCCTCTGCCTTCGATCCAGGGAGGCGGCCGTGCGCGGCCGTGGGATTCATGCGCCGCAACCGCCACGCCAAGATCGTCGCGACCGTCGGACCCGCCTCGTCGACACCCGACATGCTGCACCGGCTCTTCGTCGCCGGGGTCGACACCTTCCGCCTCAACTTCAGTCACGGCACGCAGGACGACCATGCCCGGGTCTACGCGGCGATCCGCACCCTGGAACGGGAGACCGGCCGGCCCATCGGAATCCTCCAGGACCTGCAGGGGCCCAAGATCCGCCTCGGCACCCTGGCGGGCGGGCGCCTCGACGTCGCGCCCGGCGAGACGGTGCGCTTCGTGCTGGAGGGCGCCGAAGGCGACCGGCACGCCATCCCCCTGCCCCACCGGGAGATCTTCCTGGCGGTGGCCCCGGGTCAGGATCTGCTCATCGACGACGGGCGGGTGCGCGTGCGGGTCACCGGCCTGACCGGTGACAGCCTCACCGCCGAGGTGATCACCGGCGGAACGCTCTCGAACCGCAAGGGCGTGAACCTGCCCGGCACCCTCCTCGACCTCTCCCCGCTCACCGCCAAGGACCGGGCCGACCTCGCCTTCGGGCTGGAGCTCGGGGTGGACTGGGTCGCGCTCTCCTTCGTCCAGAAGCCCGCCGACCTCATCGAGGCCCGGGCCCTGATCGGTGACCGGGCCGGGTTGATGACCAAGGTCGAGAAGCCCCAGGCCCTGGAGCGCATCGACGACATCATCCGCCTGTCCGATGCCGTCATGGTGGCGCGGGGCGATCTCGGGGTCGAGATCCCGCACGAGGACGTGCCCGGACGCCAGAAGGAGCTGATCCGGGCCTGCAGGCTGGCGGTCAAACCGGTGATCGTCGCCACCCAGATGCTCGACTCCATGGTCTCGGCCCCGACGCCGACCCGGGCCGAGGCCTCGGACGTGGCCACCGCCATCTATGACGGGGCGGACGCGGTGATGCTCTCGGCCGAATCCGCCACCGGCCAGTACCCGGTCGAGACCGTGACCATGATGGCCCGCATCATCCACCGGACCGAGACGCACAAGCTCTACCGCTCGCTGATCACCGCCACCGATCCGGGCGAGGAGGAGACGCCGCCCCACGCCGTCGCCAGCGCCACCGCGACCCTCGCCGACGCGGTGGGGGCGGCCGCCATCGTGGCCTACACGCTCAGCGGCACCACCGCGGCCCGGATCGCGCGACGCCGGCCGCAGGTGCCCATCCTGGCCCTGACGCCGGATCTCGCGACCTCGCGCCGGCTGTGCCTGCTCTGGGGGGCGCACAGCCTGCGCGCCGACGAGGTGGATTCCTACGAGGCGATGGTGGCCAATGCGCTCGCTCACGCGGTGGAGGAAGGTTTCGCCCTGCCCCACGCCCGTGTCGTGATCACCGCCGGCATCCCCTTCGCGGTGGCCGGCACCACCAACAACATCCGCGTCGCGCAAGTCCCCTCCGCCTAAACCCCCCCCTCCGCCTGAGCCGGTCCCGGTCGGGCGGCGCGGTGGGCGTGGATCGAAACCGGCCGAGCACCCGGGCACAACTCTTCGACAATACCGGCAACTGTGCCGTGTTTCGCCCGTCCTCCAGCGTCTAGGCGCGTTTTCGCAAGACGAAGGTCGGACGCGCTACAACGGGGGCAGGCTATTCAGCGATGCTTAACGGCGCGGGCGTAGACCCCGGGGACGTGTACCGGTGCCTTGCCGTCGTTCAACCCGAGCGGACCTTCGCCATCCCGTCCACGTGCCTGCTCTCCCGCCCCTGTCTCGTGGACGATGACCGTGACCCTGAAATCCTTCGGCACCTTCGCTGCCCTGTTCCTCGTCGGCGTCGCGCCGGCCATCGCCGCACCCCAGCAGGTCGGCGTGGTCGCCAAGGTCGACCGCCAAGCCGTCGCCTCCCAGTCCGGCCAGGCCCGCGACATGGCTCCCCAGGGGCCGGTGTTCTTCAAGGACATGATCCGCACCGGCGCCGAGTCGCGCCTCGAGGCCAAGCTCGCCGACGACACCGTGCTGACCCTCGGCGAGAACGGCAGGCTCACCGTGGACGACTTCGTCTACAAGCCCGGCGCGCAGGGCGGGAAGCTCGCCCTCTCGGTGGCGCGCGGCGCCTTCCTCTTCGTCGGCGGCAAGATCGAAGGGCCGACCGGCGGCAACGTCGCGATCAAGACCGCCGTCGGCACCCTCGGGGTGCGCGGGACGACGGTCTGGGGCGGCGCCATCGACGGCGGCTACGGCGTGCTCGTGCTGGACGGCGAGGTGATGCTTAAGACGAAGCGCGGCAGCGTGCTCATGCGCAAGGGTCAGGGGACGATGGTCTACAAGGGCCGCGCACCCGAGGCGGCCGCTCCCTGGCCGGACGACCGGACCAAGCGCGCCGTGGCGACGGTCACGATCAGCGAACAGGCGCAGTTCGTCCCCACTCTGAACCGCTGACGAATCCTGCGGCAGGCGCCGGGGCGGTGGGATTCTACCCACCGTTCCGGTAGCCTGCGGCGATGCCCGGGCGGTATCGCGGTCCCGCGCCGCACGACCCTTTGGAGACCGCCCTGGTGCAGGCCCTCGACATGCCCGTCCCCCTGTCGACCCTGGCGGCCCTCCTGGTTGCGATGGCGGCCAAGCATTACCTGATCGACTTCGTCGTCCAGACGGACTGGATGGCCCGCGGCAAGGAGCGGGTCGCGGGCTGGGCGGCGCCGCTCGCCGTCCATGCCGGGACGCATGCCCTCGGCACCCTGGCGATCGCCCTGCTCTACAAACCCGGCCTGTGGTGGCTCGCGCTCCTCGACTTCGTGGTCCACGGACTGATCGACCGGGCCAAGACCCTGGTCGCCCACCGCACCCGCTGGCCCATGACCGACCCGCGCTTCTGGTGGCTGATGGGCTTCGATCAGTTCCTGCACCAGCTCACGAACATCGCCCTGGTGGTGCTCCTCGTCCTCCCCTGAGACTTACGTCTCAGGCCGCCATGCTGACGGAGCGCTCGCCCGCCCGGATGCGGCGGGCATGGAGCGCCAGGATCGGGTCGTCGGGGTTGGCCGCGTGCAGGCCCAGCAGCGCCTCGGCCGCGCCGGCGTCCCCCGCGACCAACCGCCCGAAGGCCACGCGATAGGCGTCCAGGGCGTCGCTGGCCTGTCCCGTCGGCTCGAAGACCTCGACGCCCACGGATTTGCCCTTCAGCATCAGCGTCCCGATGGGCCGGAAGCTGACGCCGGACACCTGGTCGCAGGTGGTGCGGGCGATGCAGATGCGGGTGCCGAGCGCCTTGTTGGCGGATTCGAGCCGCGCCGCAACGTTGATCGCATCGCCGTGCGCCGTGTAGTCGAAGCGGCGCGTCCCGCCGAAATTGCCGACCACGGCACGTCCGGTATTGATGCCGATGCGGGTCGCGCCGAAGGGGACGCCCTGGGCCCGTTGCCGCTGGCGAAACGCCTCCGCGAAGGCGTCGAGGGCCAGCGCGCAGGCCACCGCCCGCGCGGCATGGTCGGGCTGGTCGAGGGGCGCGTTGAACATGACGTGCACCGCGTCGCCGACGATCTTGTCGACGGTGCCGCCATGGGCCATCGCGATGGAGCACAGGCCGTCGAGATAGGCGTTCAGCAGGTTGACGAGGGCCTCGGCGCCGGAGGCCTCGGTCATCGCGGTGAAGCCCTCGAGGTCGGTGAAGAGGAACGTCATCTCGCGGGTCTCGCCCCCGAGCTTCAGCCGGCCGGGGTCGCTGGCCAGCACCGCCACCAGGTCCGGCGACAGGTAGTGCGTGAAGGCGGCGCGCAGGCGCTGGGCGGAACGCTCCGAGCCCGCATAGCGGGCGAGGCTCCCGCCCGCATGGGCGACGAGGAGGCCGAGGGTCGGCAGCGTCGGGTCGAGGAGCAGGCCGCCCCGGGCGAACAGGGCCAGGGCGGCGAAGGTCGGCACGGGCGCCAGGAAGGCCATGCCGAGACCGGCGCTGCTGAGCCGCCCGAAACCGCAGGCCAGGGCGGCGGCGATGCCGAGCACCAGCGCCGCCACGATCTCCGCACCCAGCGCCCAGGCCGGGCGACTGAGCGCTTGCCCGCCGATGACCTGATCGAGGGCCATCGCGTGCAGGTTCACGCCGGGCTCGAACGGGGTCATCGGCGTGGGGCGCAGGTCGGACAAGCCGACCGCGCTGGTGCCGACGAAGACCGCGCGGCCCTGGATCTCCGGGCGCAGGCCCGGACGCTGATCGGGATCGAGCAGGCGCCAGGCGGCGATCGTCGGCGTCGAGCGGGCCTTCGGGAAGTGGAGGGCCAGGGCGCCGGAGCGGTCGACGGAGAGATCGACCGCCCCGACGCGGATCGTATAGCCGGTCAGGGTCGCGCCATCGCGCTCCGCCCGCACCTTGAAGCTCTCCTCGTCCTGCAGCACCCGCAGGGCGTCGAGGGCGAGGGAGGGCACCAGGCGGTTTCCCACCGTCGCGAGCAGCGGCAGGCGCCGGATGATCTCGTCGCTGCCGGCCGCGATGGTGAAGCTGCCGTGGCCGGCGGCGGCCGCATCGAGCACGGGCAGGTTCTGGACCGAGCCTCGGAAGTTGGGGACCGTCTCGCCGGGATCGCCGGAGATCGTCGCGAAGCCTGCGCTGCGCGTGACGGGTTCGCCCTGCGCGTCCGGCGTCAGCGCGAAGCCGGCGACGACGCGGCCCCGGGCGAACACCGCCGCCAGGGCGGCATCGTGGTCCGGCAGGGCCGTCTCGGGCTCCGCCGCGCGAAAGCCGAAGCGCCGCGCCCAGTCGGGCACCAGGAGCGCGGGCGAGGTGCGGTCGGGCTCGGCGAAGACCATGTCGAGGGCGACGACGCCGGCGTCGAGGTCCTGCAGGGCCGCGACGAGGTCCGCCACCACGTGGCGCGGCCAGGGCCACTGGCCGTGCCGCTTCAGGCTCTCCTCGTCGATGTCGACAACCCGAACCGCGGCGCCGTCGGTCACGCGGGGGCTGATCCGTTGGGCGCTGTCGAAGGCCGCCTGCCGCAGGCGCTCGAACGGCTCCGGAACGACGGTCCGCACGGCCAGGAGGGCCAGCACCAGGGCAAGGCCCACGCCCACCGGGGCCAGGCGTCGTGACAGGATCATCGGGGGCAGGCTCCGCGCGGGGCGTCTTCGCGATCAGTCTCGCGCCGCCGTGCTGAGATCTCGTTAAGGATAGGAGACGGCGCGTGAAACAAAGCGGTTGCCGTTCGCCAGCTCTTAACCGGCCCCCGGCACGGTTCGCCCCGGGCCATCACTGTGCCCAGCCTGGAACCTTCCGTGCCGCGTTCCCAAGCGAAGTCCCTGGACCATCATCACCTCCCGGCCGGTGCGCGCCTGTTCTCGGCCGGCGACCTGGGCGATGCGGCCTACCTCATCGTGAGCGGCCGATTGGAGATCGTCCTCGAGCGTCCGGAGGGGGACCTCATCCTGGCGCATCGCGGCCCCGGCGAGATCGTCGGGGAGATGGCGATCCTCGATCACCAGCCGCGCTCCGCTGCCGTGCGGGCCCTGGAGGACAGCGAACTCGTCGTCATCACGGAGGAGCAGCTCGCCCACCGCATCGCGCAGACCGATCCGATCCTGCGGATGTGCCTGGGCGTGGTGCTGTCCCGCTACCGGCAGACGGTGGCCATCCTCGAGCAGATGAAGGGAACGGCGCCGCAGCCGGTCCTCGGCGCCGATGCTCCCCCGTCCGAGACCTTCGCGGCCGCCCTCGGCGCCCTGTCGCTGGAGCGCGAGATCCGCGCCGGCCTGCGCAACGGCGAATTCGAGCTGTACTTCCAGCCCATCGTGCGGCTGTCGTCCCGGCGGCTGGCCGGGTTCGAGGCCCTGATGCGCTGGCGCCACCCGACCCGGGGCCTGGTGCCGCCCATCGAGTTCATCCCGGCGGCCGAGGCGTCCGGTCTCATCGTCGACCTAACCGCGTATGCCTTCGAGGAAGTCGGGCGGGTCTTCCCCGAGCTCCTGCTTGCCGCCCAGACCAATCCCGGCGCGCTCGACGGTCCGCTCTTCATGACCGTCAACGTCTCGGGGCGCGACCTCGCCGGCGCCTCGTTCCCCGAGATGATCGCCGACTTCCTGGCGCGGACCCGGATCGCCCCCTCCAGCCTCAAGATCGAGGTCACGGAGAGCATGCTGATGGACGATCCTGAGCGTGCCGCTGCCGCGCTCACGCAGTGCCGGAACGCCGGCCTCGGGATCGCGATCGACGATTTCGGAACGGGCTATTCCTCGCTGAGCTATCTGAGCACCCTGCCGGTGACGACCCTGAAGATCGACCGCGCCTTCGTGCGCACCCTCCTGGCCGACCAGACCAGCCGGGGCATCGTGCAGACGATCCTCCGGCTGGCCGACGATCTGGCGGTGTCCGTGGTGGCCGAGGGAATCGAGCAGGCCGGCGAGGCCGACCTTCTCGCCGGCATGGGCTGCGCCTTCGGCCAGGGTTTCTATTTCGGTCGGCCGGCCCCCCTGGCGGGCGCCCTGAGCGCCATCGCGACCTGGCCCGCCCCGACCGACCATCAGGCCGCCCTCCGCTTGATCGCCTGACCCGAAGCGACGAGAGCGGCGCGGGCTCCGAGGAACGGCTTTCGAGAACCGCTACCGGCGTTCGATCCGCCCCGGGCCCGTCAGTGGGACGGATGGCGCGGCGGCGTTGGTGCTCTCCTTGTAGATCGGCACGATGACC
This sequence comes from Methylobacterium sp. 001424705, assembly GCF_059816145.1. Taxonomy (NCBI): domain Bacteria; kingdom Pseudomonadati; phylum Pseudomonadota; class Alphaproteobacteria; order Hyphomicrobiales; family Methylobacteriaceae; genus Methylobacterium; species Methylobacterium sp. 001424705. The sequence continues at coordinate 125,950 of NZ_JCBANU010000015.1, forward strand.
CGGAGCCAGCCTCGGGTCTCGCGGCCTCCGTA
>NZ_JCBANU010000016.1:0-119687 GCF_059816145.1 Methylobacterium sp. 001424705
TACGGAGGCCGCGAGACCCGAGGCTGGCTCCGGGTCATCGTGCCGATCTACAAGGAGAGCACCAACGCCGCCGCGCCCACCCTGCCGGTCGCGGGCCCGGGCCGGATCGCAGGCCGGTAGCCGCTGCCTGCGCGTGGTCTATTGAATTCTCTATGAATTCCTCAAGTCCACGTGCAGGCCAGGCCGGATAATCCATGACATTAATGTCAAGCAACACCGCGGAACATCAAGTTCGGAACAGACTTACAGCCGCACTGTGCCGCTCGTGAGCACATGACTGGAAGTCTCACATGAAAACCCTCGCCATGGTTCTGGCCTCCGGCCTGATGTTCGCCAGCTTTTCCCTCGGCTCGGCCTCGGCCGCTCCGGGCCTGACCCCGGCCGAGCGGATGCGGGCCAGCTCGTCGATCGGCCACGCGGGCAACTACAAGGCGCGCAAGTACCACATGCGCCATCGCGGCCATCGCCACGACGCGATCCACCACGCGCGCGCCCATCGCCTGCACCACACCCGCAACCGCCTGATGCACGGCGATCCGAACGCCCGCAATCCGATGCTGCCCGGCTACGCCCAGCAGCGCGGCAGCACCTCGGGCGGCCCGCGCTACTGAGGCCGCCCGGGCCGGCGCATCCCGCCAGACGGGGTGACGCCGGCCAGTCGCGTCGGCTAAGCACGGGGTCCGCGCGGCCCGGACGGCGGCGCCTGGCCGGCGTGAGCGAGGACCGGACCCGATGCCGCCGTGGCCGCCGAGCCTGCAGGACGCGCGCTGGCGGGTCGGCCTCTTCACCCTGCTCTACCTCTACCAGGGGCTCGTCGCCGGCTTCGCCCTGACGGCTTTGGCCAACCACTTCGCCGCCGTGGGCGCATCCACCGCGGAGGTCGGCCGCCACCTCGCCGTGGTCGGCCTGCCCTGGGTGCTGCAGCCCCTGCTCTGGGGGCCGGTGATCGACCGGGCGACCCCCGACCGCATGGGGCCGCGCCGCCGCTGGCTCGTTCTGGCCTTGGCCGCCGCACAGGCGAGCCTCGCCGGCCTGCTCCTCCTCGGCGGCGTCCCGAGCCTCACGGCCGTCAGCCTCGTCCTCCTCCTGCACAGCCTGGCCGCCTCCCTGGCGGACACCGCCACCGACCGCCTGATCGCCGACAGCGTGCCGGCCGGCGAACTGGGGCGCACCAGCGCGGCCACGCGGGCGGGCTTCGTCCTCGGCAGCGCGGCCGGGACCGCCCTCTTCGCCTGGGTGCTGGAAGCCGGGGGGTTCGCCGCGGCGGCGGGCGCCCTCCTCGGCCTGACCACCCCCATCGCCCTGGCAGCCGCGCTCGTGCGCGAGGCCCCGGGGGACCGGCTCCTCGCCTGGCCGCAGCGCGGGCCGGCCCGTGCGGCCGGACCGGGCCGGATCGCCGCGGCGGCCGCCTTCGCGCGCGGGCTCGCCGACGGCTTCCGGAGCCGCGACGCCGCGCGCCTGCTGGCGCTGTGCTTCGCCATCGACTTCGCCCTGGCGCTGTTCCAGGTGCCCTTCGCCGTCGCCCTGGTGCAGGTGCATGGCTGGGACGCGGGCGGACTCTCGCGCCTGCAGGCCCTGCTCGCCCTCCTGGGCGGAACCCTCGGGGCAGCGGGCGTCGGCGCCTCCGTCGACCGCCTCGGCCCGGGGCCGGCCCTGCGCGCCCTCCTGGTCGCCTGCGCGGCGGCCTTCGGGATCGCAGGCGGGTTGATCGCGGCCGGGCTGGAGGCGGCCACGGGGCCCGTCATCCTGGGCCTCGCCAACGTCGTGCCGGCCCTCCTCTACGTCGCCCTGCTGCCGACCGTCCTCCTGGCGAGCCGGACCGGACGGGCCTCGGCCACGCAGTTCCAGATCTACATGGCGGCGATGAACCTCGGCGACGTCGCCGGCTCGGCGCTCGCCAGCGGCCTCGCCGCGGCGGTTCCCCCGAGCCTCGTCGCCCTCGGCGTCGCCCTGCTGTTCCTCATCGGCACCCGCGTCGCCCGGACACCCTCCGGGTGATGGGGCGGGCTGCGGGATGGCGCGCAGCCCTCTCCCCAAGGGCGACCGCCCCCTGCGCAGGGGTTACGGGCCGCGGTTCGGGCCGGGAGACCGGCGCTCGTTCCGTCAGCGGGCCCGGCCCCGGACGCACCGACGCGGCAGAGGCCCTACCAGCCGTTTCGCGCCCGCCGCGCACGGTTCCGTCGTCTCCGAGAGATCGAGGCCCGGAGCGCGTAACCAAGCACAAATCCCAACACGATCAGACCCGGTACGTACCACCCCAGAATGATCGGCGCAGGTATGCTGGCGACATAGGCAACGGACGCGTCCCAATAAGGAAGGACGAACGCGACTAAACTGTCCCAATACGACTTTAACAGATCCATAAGCGTGTGCCTCGATTGGGACCTGCTAGTTGAGAGCGGCACCCGGCTCGAACCTATGCCATACGTTCGACGCGAATGTCACCTTTGACGCAACTGTCCGTGGCGACCTCCCGTTGGGATCATTCACGCCTCCGCCCAGCGCCCGGGCCGTGCGGCGAACGAGGGACATCGAAGTGCCGAAGGCTCGACCGCTGATCGCCCTGGGTCTGCTCTGCGTGGCAGCGGAGGCGCAGGCCCAACCCGCCCGCATGGTCCTGGCGCACGCCGATCATCTGATTCCGCTCCTCGCGGATATGGATCTCCCCCCACATCAGGGCAGCGCACGGACGGCTTACCGGCTGATCGTCCACCGCGAGGCCGCGTCGGAGGGGCTGCCGGCCGAGATTGCCGACGCCGTGACGCAGATCGAGAGCGGCTACGATCCGACCGTGATCGGAGGCGCGGGCGAGATCGGCCTGATGCAGGTTCTGCCGACCACCGCCGCGATGCTGGGCTTCCGGGGGAGCCCGGCGGAGTTGGCCCGACCCGACGTCAACGTCCGGTACGGTGTCCGGTACCTGGCCGAAGCCTGGCGCCTGGCCAGAGGCGACCTCTGCCGGACCCTGATGAAGTACCGGGCCGGTCACGGGTCGGATGTCATGTCGCCCCTGTCGGTGACCTATTGTCGTCGCGCCCAGTCGGTTCTCGACGTCCCGGAGGCGCAACGGGAGGCGCAGGCGCCACCCGGATCCCTTCGACGCGCCGATCGGGCGTCCCTGACCAGGACGCCCCTCCCGAAGGGCGCGAAGCGGGGAACGCCGGAATTCGAGAAGGCCTACTGGGCCGCGCACGAGGCTCGCATCGCGAAGCTCAAGGCGCGCGTTCAGGCCAACTGGCGGGCGCGGGGCGCAAAGCCCGTGTAAGGCGACGCAAGAGCCCATCGGCGCCCGATCGAGCCGCGCACCCGTGCGGACCTCACGAATCTTCGAGCGTGACGTCGGGCGCGCTCCGCACCAGGAAATAGGGGCGGAGCCGCCGGCGCAGCGTCAGCGCGATCCGCGGCGAGCCGATGCAGGCCAGCCGGAACACGGTCCACCTGCTGAGGAGCGGCAAGCGGTAATGTCGGGAGAACAGGATGCGGAGGGCCATCCATTTTCGCCCCGCCAGGGCCGCATCGACCGTGGCGCCGACGGCGACCCTGGCGAGGAGCGCATCGCGGGCCGCGCAAATCTCCTTGCCGCCGCGGACTGCCCGAACAGAGTCATAGAACAGGTCCTGCCGGCGGTTGATCAGGTCCGATCGTGCAATGGAATTCGACGTCAGCCGATATTCCGAGACGAACTTGTCGACGAAGACGAACGCGTGCGGATCGGCCGTCTCACCGAGGCGGATGCCGAAATCGGCATCGACGCAGTCCCCGACCTCGTCCTCGGACCGAAAGCCCATCGCATGGGCCCGCGCCGATGAGACCAGGTAGCTGTTGTTGGGCATCTGCTGCCGGAGCGCCGCGACGAGCGGCACCGGCTGAGGGCCGGCCTCCTCCGGAATCCGATGATAGGTCCGGTTCCAGGTCCGGGTGCGCTTCGGCAGAATCCGCCCCGTCTCGTCGATGACGTACTGCATGCCGTACACGCACAGACACCCCGGATGCGCATCCCAGGCGTTCGTGAGCGTCGTGATCGCATCGTCACACAGGCGATCGTCGTCGTGCAGCAGGATCAGCCGCTCGCCTTTCGCCGATGCGAACAACGCATTGATATTCCGCGCCTGCCCCGCGCGCGGCGCGTTGTGCCGATAACGGATTTCCACCTCGGACGCCGCGGGCAGGCTGGCAATCATCGCCCCGCTCACGGTTCAGCCCGAGTCGTCCCCGATCAGAATTTCCAGCGGACGGTATTTCTGGGACAAACAGCTCTCGACGGCCTGCCTGAGAAAGTCCGGGCGGTTACAGGTCGGAATACAGATGGATATAAAACCTTTCCGTCTATCTATTTGTGCGTTCCCTTCTCCGATTTTTGTCTCAGGCGTGCTTTTCATTGCCTTCTCAAGCCGCTCAGGACAAACCCCGCATTGTCTTTAAACTGCCTGAGCGCGCAAGAAAACAAGATACCGAAGAAGACTGTCACGAAAATCGTAAAAATCAAGACCATCAGAAGATTCGCTGGGACCTTGGCGGTCAATTCGGCACGAACGATCTCGGCCACAACAAAAGCAAGGATCGACGCACCGCAGGGGGCAATAATCGCCGACGCGAGATCACTCCACCTGAGGGAGAGACGATGAACCATCACGCTGAACGTGATGGGCGCCTCACAGAGCAGCAGGAGCGAGTAGGTGATGACTGTTTCCTGAAGATCTGAATTCTTAATGACGACGAGACCCAGGACCACAATCAGTGTCTTTGCCACGATCAGGCCCAGCAGCGTCCCAGGGCGCCCCATCGCGATGAGATACGAGCCGCAGATGAACTGGATGCATTGAACGCCACCGACGATCAGGAGAGGGCGCACGATCTCATCGGCACCCATCCATCGGCTTCCGAGCGCAAGACGAACGAGATCCGGTGATAACGCAGCCACACCGAGAAAGACCGGGGTTCCGAACGTGGCACACAGCGAGACCGTCCGGAGGAACGACCGGGCCAGCCGCTGCGGATCGGAGGCGATCCGAGACAGGAAACTGAGCGCGACGGCCGAGACGCTCACTTGGACCAGCTGGGTCAGCGTCTGATCGATCCGCATGGAGACGGCGAAGAGCCCCAGGGATGCGGCGCCATGGCGACTCAGGATCACGAAATCGATGCTTCGCATGGCCACGAAGTCGATCGCCCGGAGGAGGACGAGGCTGACCCCGAAGCGCAGCAGCCGACGCAACACGGCCGGATCGGGTGCCCGGGACGGACGCCAGGTCGAGCGGGACCAGAGCCAGAGGGCCGATAGGACGACCTGCGTGCTGAATTGGCCCAGCAGCGCCCAGGCGCCCCACCCGTTCAGCGCGAGGGTGAGCCCGACCACCCCGCTGGCGAAGATCCCGAACACGGTCCGCAAGGCGAGCGCGCGGAAGAGCTCGGCGCGGCGATACAGAGCTTCCTGGAAGCTGATCAGGACCAGGATCGGACAGAACAGGGCGGCGTATTGCAGATAGGGCGCCAGCGCTTCCGCCTTCATGATCCGGGCGATCGGCAGGGCGGCGGCGATGAGGAGGCCGGCCAGGATCACGCTGCCGGCCAGGGAGACGTACAGGGTGAGATCGGGATCGCCCGCCCGCAACTGCGGACGCTGCACGAGCGCGTCGCCCATGCCGAAGTCGGCGATCAGCGCCAGAAAGCTGACGACCACGATCGCCGTGGACGCGAAGCCGAATTCATCGGGCGTGACGAAGCGCGCGATCAGGATGAACAGCAGCACGCTCATCAGGCGGCCGACGACGTTCTGCAGCAGGGACCAGAACAGCCCCCGCATCGCCCGCGATCGCAGCGTCGGGTTCTGGCTCATGGTTGCCCGGCACACCCGCTGCGAGAAACCGGACGCCGGGCGACGGGTGTGACAATCATTCGGATGGGGGTTCCTCGATGTCGTCAATCCCGCGCCCCGGGTGGTCCCGGTCCGTCCCGAGACCTGCCCGAGGGCTCCCGAACCGCAAGGCCCCCGCGCAGCAACGTCCCGGCCGGGTCCCAAGAGCCCAAAGGGTCTGACAGGGTCGGCGCGAAGATGCCAGCACGGCACCCTGCGTTCATCGTGCGGTGATCGCACGGCGGCCGAACCACCCGCTGCGTGACCACGCGATCAGGAAGCCGTCTCAAAGGCGCGGGCGGGCGTGCGATGACAGGACACCGCGACATCTCCGACAAGGGCCGTGCTTGCAGACGCCGCGCTCTATACTTCGGCCGCGGCCCGGAGAATGGTGCCCTTCCGATCGCGCGCCGTTTCCCGGCGAGGCTCGTCACGGCGACGCGGCACCGTCAGGGGCCCTGCGAGGTCTTTCCGAAACGCCCCGCGCGGTCTCTCCGCCACGCCCTGCGCGGTTTGCCTGGAACGCAGAGGTCCCGGACGCGTCCGATCGGGCATTCGGCAATGCAAGCCCGGAGATCCGGTTCGCGCCCGATCGTCCATCCTCGCTCCGAGGAGGCGCGCCGTTCGAGCACGACGCCTCGCCGCGCATTCCATCGCGGGTCCGTGCCTTCGGCGACGGAGTCCCGCGACGGCGGCTTCAACGCACCCGCGGCGACACCGTCGCGAACGCGGGCGCACCCGATCCCGCCTCCGGTCCGCCTCGGCGGGGGCGGGGTCCGACGAGGCTCCCGCTCCGGTTTGGGCGGGGGCCGGGGTGACGGGCGCCCCCGCCGAGGTCACCCAGCGCCCCCTGTCCCTGTCCGTCCAGAAGACAGGCCCCGCGCTCGCAGGACGCCGAAGGCGTCGACCGGGACCGGTCCGATCCGGGACGGCGCCCGTCGCGGCAGGGAGCCTGCGCGCCGCGCGTCTCAGGCCGCCCGAACGGTCGTCAGGAAACGCCGCACCTCGCCGGAGAGGTGTTCGGATTGCCGGGAGACCTCGGACGCGGAGGTGAGCACGTGGGCCGCTGCCGTACCGGTGTCCTCGGAGGCTCGTGCCACCCCTGCGATGTTGTCGGTCACCTCGGCCGTGCCGCTCGAGGCCTGGGCCACGTTGCGCACGATCTCCTGGGTCGCGGCGCTCTGCTGCTCCACGGCCGCCGCGATACTGGCCGCCACGGTGTTGATGTCGCGGATCCGCCCCGTGATGCCGTGGATGGCCGCGACGGCTTGGGTTTCCAGAGCTTTCCCGCTCTCGCGCAGGACCTCCGGCTTCAGCGCGAGCGCGATGGGCCGTTCCAGCCCGCGCATCGCGCGTTCGGCGTCCCGCACGGCGCTGGCGGCGGCGTCGACCTCAGACTTCGTTCGCGACAGATCGAGGTCCTTGAAGTTGAGCTGGATGCGATTCAAGGCGACCTGTGCTTGGGAGATCCCCGACAGGACGGTCTGCTCCCGGGCGACAGTGTCGATCGCGTCATTGATCTGGTGATTGCTGTTCCATTGGTATCCCTTGACGCCAAGGGCGAACAGCGCCGTCACCGATGACGAGAGAACAAGCTTACGCAATATAGTGATGAACGGTATGATCAAAACCAATATATAAACTTGACCAAGGCTTTTTCAAAGATTTATATTGTATTTATTCAATAAATCATTCGTTACGATGGACAAATCCTCGCAGGATGGACTGAATTAGGCCTCCTGCTGCGCGCCCGACGCCACGCGCCGCAGCCCGGCACCCACGCGACCCTGGCCCGCATAGTCTGCCGCGACCGGTCTGGGGCGGAGCTCGCCCCACCCATCGAGGTGGACTTTCCGAACCTGAATGCACTGATGCCCAAGGCGGTCGAGCGGAGTATGCCGGATTGGTGACCCATCATTGGACACACATCCAAACGGTCACGTTCGCGAGTGCACCGACCTCGCCGTTGCAGGACCCGAGCGGGAATAGCCAGAGATTTTTAATTCATCGCGCTCGCCTGGATTTACAAACTGATTGATAAATACCATTTTCCCTATATATTATTATAGGCAGCTCGTTAGTCATGTTATAGTTATAAATACACACGCCAAATAACAATCATAGATCGTGGAAATAGATCATCGACGCACAGTTTCATTATACTAACATGAGTATCGATATGATTAGTAAGATTTTGATAGCAATTCCGTTTTTCACATTTATAGTCACGTTGATCATATTGATGAGAGAGAGATCGGGAGGATCTGACTATAGCACAATATCCAAAATTTCTATCGTAGTCTTAGCTATAAATTCCCTTTTTATAGTCGCGAGTATTTCCGCTTTAGGAGTAAGATATCAAGAAAAACTTGAGCCTCTGGGCTTATTTATAGAAAGACATAAAATAATTTTTTTTATTATTACTCCATTCATAATTTATACCTCTATAACAATTATATACTATCTATTCTCATAATACAGGCATTGACAGGCATAAATTTATAAGTAAATAATTGATTATTATATACTTAATTACTGACTTTCAGTCACAGATCGCATTAAGAGGCCTGCACGATGGGCTTGCTATCTAAATTTATTACGTATTTAGGATACGGAACAGCAACGACCAATGCAGTTGATGGCGCACTTACGCTTGAAGAGGATGCGCTATCTCGACTGAATTTTGGTGTGCAAGTGACCGCGTCAATCGCGGGCTTCAAAGCGGAGGTTAGTCCGGCCCCTGCGATCGTCGCAGGCTACCTTGCGATGGATGTGTCTTTCACAAAGATGGCCTTCGACTTAAAACACGGAAAAGGCGCCGACAAAGTTGCCGGAGATATAGCACAGATATTTGGTAACGGTCTCGTCATTGCGGCGGGCATGTTCTCATTCATGGGCCTTAAACCGCTTGCCCTTCCATTGAGTGCGGCAGGAGTTGCCCTAGATGTAACTGGTATCGCGCTGAATCATCCAGATAAAGCGAAAGAGTATACTCGACAGGTTCTAGACACTGCTTCATCGACTGGCTCATCTGCCTTACACGCTATCGGAAAGTTCTTAGATAATACATTCAATTCTCTATGGGACTATCTTGAGATCGGAATATTTGATCCTAGAGCTGACATCAAAAGATCCGTAGACAGATATCTACCGACTGTTTCGGATGCTGCTGGCATAAGTCTTATTCGTGCTCAGGCTACCGAAGCTATCAACAACCCTGCAATCGAATGGGCAGATAAAGCAAATATCAAACACGGCTTTGTTTCTGGGGAGATCGGCAATTTGTATGTCGACCACAACGCCATAACATTCGCCGCCAACACCACGGGCAACGTTCACGGTCCGGGCAATACGCTTCTACTGACCCCCGACAGCGGCAGCTATGCGGGCGTCTTCGGCACTGCCGTGAGTGTCTCTGGCATCTACGGCAGCTCGAACATCAATGTCGGCGGGGTGGGAAGCTCCGTTACCGCCTATGGCGCAAACGGCGTCGGCGGCTACGTCGGCTTGGTTGCCGACAATCAGACCCTGAAACTAATGAATGAAGGCTTCACCGTCGCCACTGCGCCCAACGTTAAGAACCTCAACCTCTACGGCGACCGTTCTACCTTCACCTTTGCCGCCAACACCACAGGTACCGTGTCGGGCAATTTCAACCATGTTGTGTATAATACGAGCAGTGAAGTTAAGATAGTTGGTATAGGGACAAAATTTGACGCGAAAGATAACAATGGAAATTTATTGAATAGATCAATTATCAATTTAGACAACACGAAAGATAGCACTGCATTTGATATTCATAATAATTTTGATTATGCAACTTATACAAATCACTAAGATACAAATGGAAGAAACACGACAGCAGCTATCGGCTACGATGACGGAGGCAGAAGCTATACTGTAAACGACGCCTACAATGAGTCCCCGTGGGCAGCCTACAACGAACGATACAGCTCCGCCGGCATTAAAATCAGTCGATATACAGTTTCTGACGATGGTTCTGGTAAAATGGAAATTTGGAACCGAGGTCTAACATCCCCCAATCTCCCAGACCAAATACACTATTTTAACAAGGATGGCGCCTGGATCCGTACTCTTGAAAACGAATACAGTAGAATCTACGGCACAAATAGATACGAATTATCACGAACAATTACAAAAGATGTCGCAAATTTCTACAATTGGAAAGAAACTTACATTTATTATGATCACTCTGGAAATGCCGCTGCCGGAGCGACGATATTCGATGGAGGTAATTCTCAGAGCACAATCCCAAACACATTGTTCACACCGGCATGGAACTTTGCATCAACTGTCGATAGTAACTTTGGACTTGTCAGAACAAATGTCTACTTGGATTTCTCAATGCCAAAACTCGCCGAACTTGGTGTCTATGCGCCTACGAATTTCGATCCGATGACGTATTTTTCAAACGATTATGTGGGATATAAGGGTCTTAATTTTAATGGCCTGACGAATAATGATCCTTTCAATAATTTTAAACTAATCGATCCTAATCCAATTCGATATTACGATTTTGTGCAATCAAATGGGAATTACGGACCCATTATTTTCGATATCGACAACGACGGCCTATCTATCAATTTACAGAATTCCTCGTCGACATTTATAGATATCGATGGATCTGGACGCTTGATTCAGAGTGCATGGGCGGCTCCAAACGATGGCCTGCTCGCAATCGATTTATCGGCGGATGGGCAATTTTTGCCAGATGGAAAGATCGATCATTTTTCAGAGCTGACATTTCAGTACGATATCGAATTGGGCCAAAATGGTGACTCATCGCTATCCGACCTGGCAGCCCTGAGAAATTCATATGACTCAAATAAGAACGGGTATTTAGATAGGGGAGATGACCAATTTAGTCTCTTTGTGGTCTGGAAAGATAGTAATTCGGATGGATTATCACAACCCGGTGAGCTTATCACTCTAACCAAACTTGACGTAGCGTTTATCGACTTAGCTTCGAAAGGCGAATCCATTTCGCTGCCCGATGGCACTGGTCTAAACGGAATCTCCCAAGTCATCTATCTAAATGGGAAATCGACTTCGGCTGGAGATTTTTCTTTCGCATTCGGCGAAGAGAAGTCTGCCGCGTCGGTCGTAACGAACATGAACTCTGCAAATATAAAAATGAATATCGATGAAACATACGACATTTCTTATGCATCGTATTCGCATCTGGTGGACAGCTTATTTTTCGATAGCCAAAGATATAACGGTCAACCCTCTGATTTTGATCTAAAAATTTAGATTATTGATTTATTACTCTGAATTATCTACGACATATCAAGTTAAATTTACATAGTAAATTAGAACTGCAATAGACAATCTTACCTCTGCGTGTTGGTTTTTATCTCAAGACTGCAAAAGTTAGCATTGTCGTACGTCATTGTCCGCATCACGCACCAGAGCGGTTCGAACCGCCCTGGTGCGTCATCTCGTATGGGACAACAAGATCTCTATAAACCGTGTTCTGCTTGACACGGAGCGACCCGACCGCCTCAGTGGCGGCATCGCGCCGACACCGGGGCGCCCTGGACCACCACGTCGGCCAGACCGACTTACCCCCGCGCCGCACCCCGCCTTGCCGATGTCCCCTCCCCCCGCCTCCGCCCGGTCCGCCTCGTGAGCGAACCGAGCGCGCCCGGCCTTCGGGTCCTGCTGCCCGAGGCCGCCCGCTATGCCGGGGGCGCGCGCGTCGGGCCGGGGGAGAACGAGCATTGGGTTCCGGCCAAGAACCGCTGGTCGCGGGTGGTGCTGCCCTTCGGTGGGCTGATGCCGGAGGCGTGGTGCTGCCTCGGCTTCCGCCTCGCCTGGGCGGCGGAGGAGGCCGCCGGGTCCGCCCTCGACTTCGCCCTGGTGGGGATCGACTTCCTGGCCGAGGACGGCTCGAGCCTCGACTTCGACCACGTGCCCGGTCTCGACCGGACGCTCCTCGACCCGCACGGCACCTGGATCGCCGGGCCGGCCGTTCTGCCGCCGGAGACGCACGGGGCGCGGGCCGGGCGCCTCCAGCTCGCCTTCCGGGTCCCGGCCCCGGCCACCCGGATCACGGTGACGCTCCGCTCCTGGCGCAACAGCGCGCCGTTCGCGGTCTCGGAAGCGCGTCTCGCCCAGGGGACGGATCTGGCACCGTCGCCGGCCCTGATCCCCCGCGCCCGGCACCGCCTCGGGCCGGAGCCGGCCTGGCGCGACCACGCCCTGGTGCCGGGCTGCGGCCTCGTGCTGCGCGGCCAGCTCCACACGCCGCAGCCCGGCACCCACGCGGCGCTCGCCCGCATCGTCTACCGCGACCGGTCCGGGGCGGAGCTCGCCCCCCCCTATCCCGGGACCCTCTCGGTGCCGGGGCTCGGGGCCCTCGTCGACCTCTCCGCCCACCAGCAGGCCCGCCGCTTCACCCTGGAGCTCCAGCCCCCCGCCGGGGCGGCGCGGGTGGCGGTGGGCTTCGCCACCTGGGAGGCGGACGGGCCGGAGGCGGAGCTCCTCGCCCCCCCGGAGCTGGCCCTGGAGGACCGGATGCGGCTGGAGAGCCTCTGCGCCGACGACCTCCTCGCGGCCCCGGATTTCCTTGCCCGCCTGGCCGAGCGCCTGTCCCTGCCCGGGGCCGCCTTCGCGGGCTGGTGTCCGCAGCCCGAGGCGGTGGCCGCCGTGCCGGCGGTGCTCGCCCGCGCCCGGGCGATCCAGCGCGGCGAGGGCCACCGCGCCGCCGGCCTCGACCGGGCCCTGCGCCTCGCCGGCCAGCCCGCCTGGACCCTGCCGGAGGCGCCGGACTGGACCGAGGATCCGTTCCGCTCGGTGCCCTGGCGCCTGGAGTACCAGTCCCTGGCCTGGCTCGCGGCGCTGGCCGAGGCACCGGGCGGCGCGGCCACCGCCGTCGGCCTCGCCCTGTCCTGGTCGCGGGCCAACCCCTGGGGGGCGCCCACCGACGGCCTCGCCCTGCACCCGGCGGCCCTCGCCGCCCGCACCGAGACCTTGGTGCGGCTCCTCGCCCGGGCCGGCAAGCCCGGCGGCCCGGCCTCCCTCACCCTCACGGGCGAGGCGGTGCGGCACGGCTTCGCCCTCGCCGAGATTCTGGGCCAGAACACCTTCGGCCGCTCGATCCACCAGCTCCAGGCGGCGGCGGCCCTGCGCATCGTCGCCCGCGCCCTGCCACTGCTGCCGCTCGCGGCACACTGGCTCGCCCTGGCCGAGGCCGCCCTCGAGACCGGCCTCGCGCCGCTCCTCGACGCGGAGGGGCGGTTCTCCGACCCCGCCCTGCACCCGCGCCTCGAGCTCCTGACCCTCCTGCGCGCCCTCGGGCTCGGCCTCGACGCCGACGACCCCGCCGAGTCGGCGCTCAGGGGCCGCCTCGACCGGCTCGTGGCGGCCGGGCTCCCGGCGGTCGCCGGTCTCCTCGATCCGACCGGGCGCCTGCCCCCGTTCGGGGACGCGCCCGCCGGCGAGGATGCCGCCGGCTGGATCGGGCGCCTCGGTGCGCAGGCGGGTCGCGCGCTCAGTGCGACGCGCTGGTCCGGAGACGCGCGACCGCGACGCGACCGTCCCGGTATACCACGCGTCACCCTGGAGCCCGCCGCGGGCCGCGTCGACCCGTCCTCGGGCATGATCGCGCAGCGCCACGACGCCCCCGGCCGCGGCTGGGGCCAATTCGCCTGCACCTTCGCCAGCCAGGGCCAGGGTCCCGGCCCCGGCCACCGGGACGTCGGCTCCTTCGTCTACGCCTGCGAAGGGGTGCGCTGGATCGTCGAGGCCGGCGGGTCGAGCCAGGTCGAGAGCGGCGCCGCCCGCCACCACCTCCTCTCGGGGGCCGGCCACAACGTGGCGGCCCTCGACCAGCGCGAACCGATGGCGGGGCCGGCCCTCTACCTCGGGGCCGAGCGCCTCATCGGCGCCACTGCCCACCGCCTCGCCACGCAGGTCCACGGTCCCGACGTCGCGCACCGGCGCGTTTTCCTCGTTCTCGACGACCTCTCCGGACTGGCGGTGTTCGACCGCTTCAGCGGGTCGGGCAGCCTCAGCTTCGAGGGCGCGGTCCACCTGTCGCCGGAGATCCTGCTGGCCCTGGCGGGTCCGCGCCGGGCCATGGCCCAGGCCGGGCGCCACCGGCTCTCGCTCTCCCCCGTGGCGGTCGCCGGGCGCTGCGCCGGCCTGACTCTCCGCAACGGCTGCAACGCCCATCCGGGGGCCCTGCGGGGCTTCGTCGCCGCGGCCGCCGGCGGCCTTCAGCCGACGAGCGTGCTCGGCTACGCCTTCGCCGGTGCCGGCACGGTCTGCGGCGGTCTCGCCCTCGCGGCCGATGCCGATGCGGACCGGCGGCTCACCGCCCTCCTGGACGAGCCCGCCTTCGAGCGCCTGCTGGCGGAGGCGTGAGGCCCATCCTCGGATACGCACTTCGCATGAGGAAGGGAGGTCCCTTCGGGGTCGGACATCCCTTCAGGAACGGACTTCGCGCTTGGCGACGAAGTTGAATTCTTCGACCAGCACGTCCTTGACCACGTCGGAGCCGAGGCGGGCGTTCACCTGCTTGCGGATCTCGGCAAGGCGCTGGGTGACGTTGTAGCGGGACAGGCGTTTGAAATCGATCGCCGGGTCCGTATAGATCTGCCGGAACGTCTCATCGACGACGAAGGCATTCGGCGGCACAGAGAGCGTGTGCATCAGCCGCGCATCGGCAGTAAAGACCAGGACGGCGACGATGTAGCCCTGTACTTTGCCATCGACGACCATCGGCACATTGATGGGTGGCAGTTTCTGGTACTGGAGACCTTCGAGGTAAGGCTCAGTTTTCTTGGCGAACAGCCCCGCCCCCCAGGTCACCGCGGCGTAGCAGGACAGGATGGTGAGGCCGCAGATCCACAGGCCGGTGACGAGGATGCGCATGGCGGGGAGCGGACCTCAGCGCCGGACGTGGCCGGAATAGGTGCCGTCGGATTCCGCCGCGCGCAGGGACTCCGCGACGATGCCGGAGATCTCCTCGACGGCCCGCAGGTGCAGGCCGACGGCGTCCTGATTGCGCTCGAGGGCGCCGCGCAGACGCAGCAGCTGGTCGAGCACCGGCGTGTCGAGTTCGGCGGGATCGAGGTCGCGGGTCAGGCGGGTCAGTTCGAGGAGGCTCTGGCTCTTGCGACGGTTCACCGCCTCCTGGTCGACGGGGTGATGCGCCAGCAGGGCCTCGGTCTCCGCCGTCACGGTGGCTTCCAAGCGCTTCAGGGATGCGAGCAGCATGGGGTTTCAGCTCTCCGAAGTCTTGGTCGACGCGGTCTTGGTCGACGGCGCGACGGCCGCCGCGGGCGGGTTCAGCGGACGCGCCGCCTCGAGCATCCGGGCGATGCCGACGCCGCCGGCCCGGGCGACCTGCGTTCCGACCTGATCGGCGAGCATCGACTTCCAGATCCCGCCGGCATTGCCCTTGCCGAAGACGGCGCTGGCCTTCGAGGGCATCATGGTCTCGACGAACTGGCGCAGGACGAAGGCCTCGAACTGCTTGTAGGGATCGCCCGCCTTGCCGGCGCCCGAGACCGCGTTGTCGGTCTGCAGGGCGGTCAACGTCCCGCGAGCGTCGAGGGGCATGTGCACCGAGACGCCGGCCATGCGGTAGGCATCGCCGAACGCCGCCGGATCGGTCCCGGGGGCCGACAGCTTCGCGGCGGCCTCCTGCACGCGGCCGGGATCGGCGGCGCGGGCCACATCGAGGACGATGTCGGAGGGAGGCGAGATGCTCATGGCAGGCGCTTCAGCGGGTTCGGGGAGCCGGTCCCCGGAAGGCATAGGCGCCCTGGCTTTCGGCAGGCTTGCATCGTGGCCTGGGGATCAGTCGATCGGCCTTGCCCCGCGTGCGGTCATGAGGTCGAGCTGCTCGAGCAGGGCGTGCTGCTCGCGCTCGTGGTCGCGCAGCTTCAGGAGGCTGTCGGCCTGGCGCTCGGCGCGCTTTTCGGCGAGGCCGCGGGCCTTCAGTATTTCAGACAGTCGTGTCGAGGTCGCGCCGAGTTCGCTCGCCTCCGTGGCGAGGGCGCGCAGGCGCCGCGCGGCGGCGTCGAGGAACAGGCCGTGCATGGTCTCGCCGGCCAGGGTGGCCAGCATGGCCGTCCGGTCGGCCTCGACGCGGGCGGTCCGGGCGCGGTTGGCGGCGAGGTCGCGCTCGGCGAGGCCCCGCATCTGCTCCTGGACCTTGAGCAGGCGCTGGGCGCGCAGGAGCCGGAGGCGGGTGGTCATGGTCTCAGCCCCGGCGCAGGTAGTCGAAGTAGCCCATGACGAACTGCATCATGAACTCGTTGCTGATGAGGTACAGCAGCATCAGGCCGCCGGCCATGATGAACGGCGTGGCGATGAAGTAGACCGGGATCTGAGGCACGAGCTTGTTGATGAAGCCGGCGGCCAGGTTCACCGCCACCGCATAGACGAGGAACGGCGCGGTGATGCGCAGGCCCAGCACGAAGGCGGTGGTCACCTGGTCGACGATGCGCACCAGGGCGACCTGCGAGCCGATGCCCTCGCCGGGCGGGATCCGGCCGTAGGAATCGACGAGGCCGCGGAACAGCTCCCAGTGCAGGTCGGCGGCGAACAGCAGGGCGGCGGCGGCCATCATGATCATCGCCTCCACCGCCGGCACCGGGTCCATGCCCTCGGCCACCGACCCCGGCATGCCGCCGAAGCCCACCATGGTGGCGGCGGCGTTCACCACGGTCTCCAGGACCACGTAGTAGATCCGGCCGAGGAAGCCGAGGACGAGGCCGGTCAGGCTCTCGGTGACGATCCAGCCCAGAGTGGCGCCGGGGTCCTGCGCGGCGAGCTTGCCCTGGAACAGAGGCAGCAGCATCGGGGTCAGGGCGAGCGAGACCGCCAGCGCGATCAGGAGGCGGACCTGCGCGGGCACGCGGGGGCTGGAGAAGCCCGGCACGATGAGGAGGCAGGCGCCGACCCGGCAGAAGATCAGGAACACCCCGAGAAAGCTCTCGGGGCCCAGCACCGCCAGGAGCGGCGCCGTCACGAAATCGTCCCGAGGGAGCGGATCTCGACCCCGCGCGCGATCTCCAGGTGCGAGAGGACGGCGAGCGTCGGATAGAGCCGCTCGATGATCATGCGCACGTAGGGGCGGGCGTCCGGCGCGGTCACGAGGGCGAAGTTGCGGGTCTCGCGCATCTGCTTGCGGATCGCCTCCGACGCCTCGGTGCCGAACTGCTCCACGAGGCGCGGGTCGATGTCGAACTCGATGACCTCGCCCTTGCCGTCGCGCTTCAGGCTCTGGTGGAAGGAGAGGTCCCAGGCGCTGCCGAGGCGCAGCACCGCGAGCACGCCGTTCTCGGCGAGGTCGCCGCAGATCTGCTGGGCGATGCGCATGCGGACGTGCTCGGCGATCTGCTCGGCCCGGCGGGCATGGGGCGTGATCTCGGCCACGGCCTCCAGGATGAGGTGCAGGTTGCGGATCGAGACCCGCTCGGAGAGCAGGAGCTTGAGCACCGCCTGCAGGCCCGAATAGGAGATCTGCGAGGGGCAGATCTCGTCGAGCAGGCGCTTGTACTCGGGGTCGAGCCGGTCGAGCAGGTTGCGCATGTCCTTGTAGGACAGGAGCGTGGGCAGGTTGTTGCGGATGACCTCGGAGAGGTGGGTCAGCAGCACGGAGGAGCCGTCGATGGGCTCGAAGCCGCCGCGCCGCACTTCGCCCGCATAGGCGTCGAGGACCCAGCGCGCCTTCATGCCGAAGGCGGGCTCGCGGACCTCGTCGCTCGGCACGTCCGGCACGGGCCCGTCGCCGGTGACCACGAGGAGCTCGCCCGGGCGCAGTTCCTGGGTCGCCACCACGGTGCCGTGGATGAGGATCTGGTAGCATTTCGGCGGCACGGCCAGGCTGTCGGTGAGCTTGATGTCGGGCACGACGAAGCCGTACTGGCGCGCGAACTTGCGGCGCATCTTGGCGACCCGGTGCGACAGCTCGGACTGCGTCCCCTGGACCTGGGCCGCGATCTGGCGCCCGAGGCAGAGCTCGATTTCCGGGGTCTTCAGCGACTCCTTGACGGATTCGCGCAGCGCGACCTGCTTCTTCTCCTCCTCGGCCTCCGCCTTGGCATCGACGATCGCCTTCTGGGCGGCGAGCTTCTTCGGGATCGCGTAGGCGGTGAAGGCCATCAGCCCGGAGAGCGCCATGAAGGGCACGAAGGGCAGGCCCGGCACCAGGGCGAACAGGAACATGAGGGCCGCGGCCACCGAGAGGGCGCGCGGGTAGGCCCCGAGCTGGCCCATCACCGCCTGCTCGGCGGTGCCCCGCGTGCCGCCCTTCGAGACCAGGAGGCCGGCGGCCAGCGAGACGATCAGGGCGGGGATCTGCGAGACGAGGCCGTCGCCCACCGAGAGCTTGGTGAACACGTCGGCCGCCTGGCCCAGCGGCATGCCGTGGCGGGTGGTGCCGATGATGATGCCGCCGAACACGTTGACGGCGATGGTGATGAGGGAGGCGATGGCCTCGCCGCGTACGAACTTGGAGGCGCCGTCCATGGAGCCGAAGAAGGCGCTCTCCTCCTCCAGCTCGCGCCGGCGGTGCTGGGCCTCCTTGTCGTCGATCAGGCCCGCGTTCAGGTCGGCGTCGATCGCCATCTGCTTGCCGGGGATCGCGTCGAGGGTGAAGCGCGCGCCCACCTCGGCGATGCGGGTGGCGCCCTTGGTGATGACGAGGAAGTTCACCGTGATCAGGATCAGGAAGACCACGATTCCGATGACGAAGTCGCCGCTCATCACGAACTGCGAGAAGCCCTGGATGACGTGGCCGGCCGCCGACACGCCGTGCTGGCCGTTGGCCAGGATCAACCGGGTGGTGGCGATGCCGAGGGCCAGGCGCAGCAGGGTCGCGATCAGCAGGACGGTGGGGAAGGCCGAGAATTCCAGCGGCTTCTTGATCCAGAGGGCCACCATCAGGATCAGCACCGACAGGGCGATCGAGAAGGCGAGCCCGATGTCGAGCAGGATCGCCGGCACCGGCAGGAACAGGATCGCCAGGATGGCGACGATGCCCGCCGCGAACCCGATGTCCCTCTGGGACCGGCGCTCTCCTGCGATCGTGGCGCTTGCCGCCATGGCGGATACTCAACCCCCGTGAATCAACACGGGCTTGTCGCGCCGCAAGCTTGCGCGAGGGTCGCCTGGCATCGGGCACGGCCTCGGAGACGCGACCGAACGGGCGCGACGCGCGTTGAGGGGACGTCGATTCCGCCGCGCGGGTGCGCGCGTGCTAAGATCATTGTCTGCATCGGCGCCGCGCGTTGGGATTTCGAACCCAGCGGGCGTCGCCCGTCCCGTGTCCCTGGAAAGTCCCGATCGCCCCATGCCTGATCTACGCCTCGTCCTCCCCCTCCTCGGCGCCGTCCTGGTTTCGGGCACCGCGTCGGCCGAACCCACGCCGATCCGCGAGCTGCTCAAGCTCTCCTGCACCGGGGACTACCTCGAGCACTGCAGCATGCATCCCCCCGGCGGACCGGAGGTCGAGGCCTGCTTCCGGCAGAACCTGCGCAAGCTCTCGCCGGACTGCGCCCGGGCGATCCGGTCCTACCAGCGCGAGAAGAAGTCCACCCGCTGAGGGCCGGCCGCGCTGGGCCCCCCGCCGCAACCGTCTCAGGATCACCCCGTGTCGCAGGCCGAGGCCAGCACGCCGACCGATCCGGACGCCGTCCGGTTCCGCGATGCCGGCGAGGCGGCGCTCGTCGTCGAGTTCGGCGCGCGGGTCGATCCGGCCCTGAACGCGCGGGTGCTCGCCCTGGACGCGGCCCTGGCGCAGGACCCGGTCGCCGGCATGCTGGAGACGGTGCCGACCTATCGCTCGCTGATGATCCACTACGACCCGCTGGTGCTCGACCGCGACGCCCTTGCCGCCCGGGTCGGCGGTCTCCTCGATCGGCCCCCGGCAGGATCGCGCCCCGGCCACATCTGGACGCTGCCCTGCTGCTACGACCCGGCCTTGGCGGAGGATTTGGCGGAGGATCTCGGGGCGGTCGCCGACTGGGCCGGCCTGGCGCCCGCGGATGTGGCCGCGCGTCACGCAAGCGGCACCTACCGGGTCTACATGTACGGCTTCGCGCCGGGCTTCGCCTATCTGGGCGGCCTGCCGGACGCCCTCGCGATTCCCCGCCGCCGGACGCCGCGCCCGCCCCATCCCGCCAACGCCCTCCTGGTGGGCGGCGGCCTCGCGGCGGTGGCGACCGTCCCGATGCCCACGGGCTGGTACGTCGTCGGCCGGACCCCGGAGCGGCTCTATTCCGAGGCCCGCCCGCAGGGCTTCCTCGTCGAGCCCGGCGACGGCTTGCGCTTCGAGCCGATCGACGCGGCCACCTTCGCCGCTCTCGAGGCCCGCGCGGCGCGCGGGGAGATCCTCGCGCGGAGGGACCCGTGATGGACGGACCCGTGACGGAAGAGCCCGTGAAGGAGGAGCCCGTGACGGCGTGGGCCACGCTTCGGATCCTCTCGGCCGGGGCGGGCGTCACCCTGCAGGATGCCGGCCGGCACGGCTATCTCCGCTACGGCATCACGCCGGCCGGGCCGATGGATCCCCTCGCCCACGCCACCGCCAACCGCGCCCTCGACAATCCCCCGGGCGCCACCGCCATCGAGGTCTCCCTCGGTGGATTGTCGCTCACGGCGGAGGCGACCGCCCTCGACGTCGCCCTGGCGGGCGGCGACCTGCGCATCGACCTCGACGGGCGCCCCCTGCCCGGCGCCGTCGCCCTCACCCTGCGGCCGGGCGCGCGGCTCACCCTGCGGGCGGGCCGGGCCGGGGCCTGGTGCAGCCTGGCGGTGGCGGGCGAGATCGCCGTGGCGCCGGTGCTGGGCTCGACGGCGACCCACACCCGCTCCGGGCTCGGCGGCCTGCACGGTCGCGGCCTGCGGGCGGGCGACGCCCTCGCGGTCCGCGCTGCGCGCGCCTCGGTCGGCGACCCGTGCCGCCTCGCGGCGCCCTGGCTGCATCGGCCGCCGGACGTGATCCGCGTCGTCCTCGGACCGCAGGACGATCTGTTCGAGGCGTCCGCCATCGAGACCTTCCTGGCGGGTCCCTGGCGGATCGGCCCGCGCGGGGACCGCATGGCCAGCTTCCTCGAGGGCCCGTCCCTCCGGGCTCGGACCCACGACATCGTCTCCGACGGCATCGCCATGGGGGCGATCCAGGTCCCGGGCTCGGGCCAGCCCCTGGTGCTCATGGCCGACCGCCAGCCCACCGGCGGCTACCCGAAGATCGCCACGGTGATCGGCGCCGATCTCGGCCGCCTAGCCCAGGCCCAGGCGGGCACGGCGTTGCGCTTCGCCGCCGTCGACCGCGCGCAGGCGGTGGCGGCGCGGCGGGCGGAGCGCGACGCCCTGATCCCCGACATCCCGCGCCAGCCCGTCCTGCGCACCGACTTCCCGTCCGAATTCCTGCTCGGGACCAACCTCATCGACGGCGTCGTCGGTTAGGATCGCGCCGCCAGCGGCCGGGGGTCGCGCCGAGCCGGGGATGCGCCAGATGCCGACCATCGACCTGAATGCCGATCTGGGGGAAGGCTTCGGCGCCTATCGCTGCGGCGACGATGCGGCGATGCTCGCCCTGGTGACCTCGGCCAACGTCGCCTGCGGCTTCCATGCCGGCGACCCCGAGATCATGGCCGAGACCTTCGCCCTGGCGCGGGCGCGGGGCGTCGCCGTGGGGGCGCATCCGGGCTTTCCCGACCTTGCCGGCTTCGGGCGCCGGCCGATGCCGTTCGGCCCGGCCGAGATCGAGCGGCAGGTCGCCTACCAGGTCGGCGCCGCGCAGGCGCTGGCTGCCCTGGCGGGCCATCGCCTGACCTACGTCAAGGCGCACGGGGCGCTGGCCAACCGCGCGGCGGCGGAGCGGGACGTGGCGGATGCGATCGCGCGGGCGGTGCGCGCGGTCGATCCCGCCCTCGGCCTCCTGGCCATCGCCCGGACCGAGCAGGTCGCGGCCGGCGAGGCGGCGGGCCTGGCCGTCCATGCGGAGATCTTCGCCGACCGCGGCTACACAGAGGCGGGCCAGCTGATCCCGCGCGGCCAGCCCGGCGCGCTCATCACGCAGGCCGAGGCGGCGGCGGACCGGGTCCTGGCGATGGTGCAGGCCGGCGGCCTCCTCACGGCGGAGGGCTCCCTGCTGCCGACGCGGATCGACTCGGTCTGCGTGCACGGCGACAGCGCGCATGCGGTGGGCCTGGCGCGGGCGGTGCGGGCGCGGCTGGAGACGGCCGGGATCGTCCTGCGGGGCCTCGGTCAGAACCCGGTGACGATGCGCCCGTAGGTGGCCTCGGCGAAGGTGTAGATCTGCGCCCCGATGAAGGAGCTGGTCACGAGGAGCACCAGCAGGATCACCACGATCTTGGGCACGAAGGTGAGCGTCACCTCCTGGATCTGGGTCAGCGCCTGGAGCAGCGCCACCAGGATGCCGATCAGCATCGCGGCGCCGATCGCGGGTCCCGCCGCGACGATCACGGTCCAGATCGCGGCGCGCACGAGTTCGAGGGCGTCGACCTCGTTCATCCGGGGAGCGGCCTTGTCCTGTGGGGTTTCGCGTCCACTCTACGCCGGAACGCCGTCACTGCGACAGGGAAATGCCCTGCGCCAGGAGCACGTCCTGGCCGTTGGTGAGGCGGGCCAGGGCGCCCTCGCTGGTGATCTTCACGGACTGGACCTCGCCCGTGACCGTGCCGTCCGAGGACGTGATGGTGCGGCCGATGATCTGGTCGGCCTGCGACAGGAAGCTCGAGGAGAGCAGCGAGTCGAGCTTGGTGTTGGTCTTGGTCGCCTGCTCCACCTGCGAGAAGGTCGCCAGCTCGCTGACATAGGCCGTGGAATCCATCGGCTTCGTCGGATCCTGGTTCTTCAGCTGCGTCATCAGCAGGGTGAGGAAGGTGTCGGCGTTCATCGAGGCGGCGATGCCGGTCGCGGATTTGGTGGCGGCGGCGGTGGCGGCCGTCTGGGATGTGGCCGTGCTGGGGACGCTGGCGACGCTCATCGGCGGGCCTCCTGGTTCGATGGCCCGGTCAGGCCGGGTGGACGGGGGATACGACGGGCGCGGCCCGCAGCACCGGTGCGGCGGCCCCGACCGGAGCGGGGGCGGCCGAGGGGGCGGCCATGAGGGCGGCTTCCGCCGCGTAGAGCCCGCGGATCAGCTTGAGCGCCTCGATCAGCCGGCCCGCCTCGACGAGCCGGCCGGCGCCGAGGACGCCCTCGCGGATCTCCGGATCGGCGACGACGGCGAGGAGACCCGCCTGCAGGGTGCGGCAGAGCTCGCGGGCGCCGTCCGCGTTGGCCGGATCGATCACCAGCGCCTGGACCGCGAAGTAGAGCTGGCGCAGGGGCGTGGTCGCCGCCTCCGCCTGCAGCACGTGGGTCTCGAGCAGGAAGGTGGCGTCGTTCAGAAGCTCCAGGGAGACCTTCCGATCGACGCGCAGGACCGCGCCGTTCACGTAGACGCGCTCGCCGGCGCGCAGGGACAGGCGCATGGTCCGGCTCACCGCAGGCCGTCCCGGATCGAGGTGTTGACCGCGATGAGCGCCGACAGGGCGCGGTCGGGCTCGGCGATGACGGCGTTGGCCTCGTGCATGCTCCACAGGCCGATGGAGACGAGGTCGGCGCGCAGGTCCGGCGGCAGGCCGTTCTCCTCGCTCTGGAGGTCCTCGATGAGCACACCCCAGAGGCTCTGCAGGAAGCCGGCCGCCATGGCGCGATCCGGCTGCTGGGCATCGGGCCGATCGGCGATGCGCAGCAGGTCGAGCGCCCGGTCGAAGGCGGCGCGCTCGCGCTCGCGCGCGATGGCCGGGGCCTCCTCCAGGATCTCGGCGTAGGAAAACTGGTACATATCGGTCCTGTCCCGTGTATCCGCGGCCCGCCGCGCCCGGGCGCGGATCGGACCGATGAGCCGTTGGGGCCGACGGAGCCTTCCGGGGAAGGCGCCCGCCGCCGGGTCGTGACGGGGCTCGGTCGTCCGGGCCCCGCGCCGCGCTAGAGGTAGTTGACGAGGGAGAGCTGCCGCAGCTGCGCGGTCAGGGCGTAGGAGATCTGCACCTGCGTCGACAGGCGGTCGACCCGGGTCTTGGCCTCGGCCCGGTCCACGCCCTCCATGTCCATGATCTGGGCGTCGAGCAGCGAGGTCTGCGACTCGAGCCGGGTGTTGGCCGCCGCGATCGCGGCCTGCGAGCGGCCGAGATCGGCCTGGAGCGTGATCAGGCCCTTGCTCGCCTCGCCCAGCAGCCCGGCGACCCGCGTGGTCAGGACGCCCTGGGCGGCCGCCGAGAGGTTCGCGGACCCGAGTTCGGAGGCCATCACGTAGGCCATGGCGAGCTTGCGCAGGGCCGGTGCGTTGGCGCTCGCCGACGTCTCCACCGTCTCGCTGAGCGAGATCTGGTTGGTCAGGGGCGCGGTGCCGGCCGCGGACCAGGTCGTCCCCCACGACGCTTCGGCGAACAGGCCCTGGAAGGCCGGCCCGTCGAGGAAGGCCGCCATGTCGCCCTCCGTGATCGCGCTCACGCCGGCGCTGTCCTGCGACAGCCCGAAGGCCGCGCGGAAGGCCGCGTCGACGGCGGTCTTCGCCGGGGAGGCCGGACTCGTCGCGTAGGTGGACATCGGCGCCGCGGCGGTCCGGGTGCCGCCGAAGACGTACTGGCCGCCCGCGGAGGTGTTGAGGAGCGCGGTCAGGGTGCCGAGCCGGTTCGCCGCCATGTCCTTGAGGACGCCGGCCCGCTTGTCCTCGGGGACGCCCGTCAGCGCCGTCAGGGTGGCGTCGGCCCCGTCCTGGATCTGCTTCAGGACGGCCTGCGAGGTGCCGAGCCGGAGGCTCGCGGCGTTGTTGCTGTCGCGCAGGGCGGCGAGCTCGGCGCTCTTCTGGCGCAGCCCGACGGCGAGGCCGGTGCGGCTGCCGAGCGCCAGGCCGACATCGGCATAACGGCCGGTGACGATCTCCTGGTTGGCCTGCGCCATGTCGGATTGCATGCGGGCCACGCCGATGCGCGGCGTGTTCCAGAAGCTCAGGGTGGAGAGGGCGTTGGTCCGCATGGGGTCTATCGCACCGCGTCCATCAGGGTTTTCAGGAGATCGTTCACCAGGGTCAGCAGCTTGGC
Source organism: Methylobacterium sp. 001424705 (assembly GCF_059816145.1). Taxonomy (NCBI): domain Bacteria; kingdom Pseudomonadati; phylum Pseudomonadota; class Alphaproteobacteria; order Hyphomicrobiales; family Methylobacteriaceae; genus Methylobacterium; species Methylobacterium sp. 001424705. The sequence continues at coordinate 24,955 of NZ_JCBANU010000016.1, forward strand.
CGAGGCGGTGTAGGACCGTTCGAGCGCGAGGGTCGTCGCCGTCTCGTCGTCGGTGTTGACGCCGGTGGCGTTCGAATAGGCGTCGGAGGCGCGGGCGAGCAGCGTCGACTGGTAGTTCGACTCCGCGGTGGCGGCCTGCCGCTTGCCCGCGAGCCAGCCCACGGACGCCGTGGCGAAATCCTGGAGGCTGCCGCGGCTGGGAAGGTCCGCCGAGGCGTCGAAGGCGCGGTCGGCCGTCAGGACCGAGGCCAGCGTCCGCAGGCGGCCCGCGAAGGCGGTGCCGCCGCTGGCCGCCGGATTCGACCGGTAATCGGCCCCCGCGATGCCACCGTCCCGCAGCAGTGCGACGTCGCCGCCGCGCTGCGGATCGACCGAGGCGTTGACCCGGAGCCGGGCGGCCAGCCCGGTGGCGGCGAAGGGACCGCTCGGCACCGACCCGCCGGCATCCGCCGCGAACAGGCCGGCCGCCCGCGGCGGGACCCCGCCCGTGACGCCGAAGCCGACATCGACCAGCGTCCGGCCGGCCGTGGCGTCCAGGTTCTGGACGGTGAGCTGCGCGGCGGCCCCCGAGGCCGCCGCGGTGGTGAAGGTGAGGCGCCCGGCGCCGTCGAGGGCGGCGGTGACCTTGCCGGAGAGCGACGGCGTCGCGGTGTCGGCGGCGATCCGGCCGTTGATCGCGGCGACGAGCTCGGCCGGGGTCACCCGGGACGGGTCGGCGGCCGCACCCGCCATCGTGCTCGCGTTCAGCACGATCTTGACGGCGGAGCCGTCGGCGAGGCTAAGGGCGAACGCCACTTCGTTGGCGCCGCCGAGATCCGCCGTCCCGGCCGTGCCCGCGGCGGCCCCGGGGCGGAACGCCTCCGTCGTGGCGAGGGCGCCGAGGGCGCTCACCTGGCGCGTCGCTTGGTTCAGGACGCGGGTCCCGGTCTCGGCGAAGGCGTCGATGAGGCTGGCGGCGATCCCGTCGAGCTGGGATTCGTAGCGGGTCGCCACGCCGTCGCGCAGTTCCGCCAGGCCGGCGATGCGGCCGGACTGCACCGGCATCGGGGAATCGGCGCCCGTCACCGGCACGCCGTCGACGATGACGGCGGCCCCGGTGGTGCCGGCCGGGAAGGCGGCGGTGGGCGTGAAGGCGACGCGCCGGGCGCTGCGCTCGAACAGGGGGACGCCGCTGTCGGTGTAGATCGCGACGTCGTTGCCGGCGCGTACGACCGTGGAGATGCCGATCTCCTGGGACAGGCCGGCGAGGATGCGGTCGCGGTCGTCGAGGGCGTCGGTCACGTCGCTGCCGTTCGCGGTGCCGCGGGTCACGACCCGGTTGGCGGCCTCGAACTGGGACAGGAGGTCGTTGATGCGCACGACCGACTCGGCGAGGCCGGCATCGGCCTGCGCGCGCACGGTCTCGACGGCCGCCGCGCTGCTGTTCAGGCTCGTCGCGAGGTCGCGCGCCCGGTCGACCGCGTCGCGCGCCAGCGCCACGTCGTCGGGCTGGTTGGCCGCGGCCTTCAGGGCCGCGTTGAGGGCCCCGAGGCGCGCGGCCGGAGAGGTGCCGTCGCCGGTGTCGCCGATGGTGCCCTGAAGGGTGGCGAGACCGTCGAGCACGGCCTCGCTCGCGGCCACGGAGGAGGTCCCGGCGAGCTTGCGGTCGAACAGGGCGACGTCGGTGGCCCGCTGGATCGAGACCGCGCTGCCCCCGCCGGCCGCCACCAGGTTGGCGATCTTGCGGGTGTAGAACGGATCGCTCGCCCCGGCCGTGTTGCGCGCGGCGACGGCGATCTGCGTCGAGGTCGCGAGCAGCGAGGTCCGGGCGGAGTTGAGGGCGAGGGCGAGGCCCATCGGGTGTGTCCTGGAAAGCGGGCGGGTGGTGGGCGGCGGGCGCCGCCGCACCGGGGGGCGCGGCGGACGGGGCTTCGAGGCCCGGAGCCCGGTGCCGGAGTCCGGCGCCGGGCTCCGGCGTGGCCTCAGCGCTTGAGGTTCATCAGGGTCTCGAGCAGCTCGTTGCCGGTCATGAACACCTTCGAGTTGGCGGTGTAGACGGTCTGCGACTCGATCATCGAGGTCAGCTCGGTGCTGACGTCGACGTTGGACTGCTCCAGGGCGCTCGCCTTGAGGGTGCCGAGGCCGCCGAGACCGGCGAAGCCGATCTGGAGGTCGCCGGAGTTCAGCGACGGCAGGTAGACGTTGCCGGCGCGCGGATCGAGATTGTCGGGGCTCTTCACTTCGGCGATCGGGATCTTGAAGGCCTCGAGGCGGGTGCCGTCGGCGTAGGTCGCGTAGACGAGGCCGTCCGGGCCGAATTCGGTGCCGGTCACGGCCGAGGGCGCCTTGCCGTTGGCGGTGCCCTTGAGGGCGTCGGCGCCGGCGAGCTGCGTCATGCCGCTCATGTCGAGGGTGAAGGGCTCGCCCCCGGGAATCGTGAAGCTCGCGGTGGTCGGGCCGGAGAGCTTGCCGTCGGCGTTGAAGACGAACTGGATCGGCGCAGTCAGGGCCGTCTGGTCCGGTCCATAGACCGAGGCGGTCCAGGTGTTGGGGAGGACCGGCGGAGTGGCGGCCGCGTCCGCGGGCGTGTGCTTCAGGTAGATGTCGAGGGTGACGCTGTTGCCGAGCTTGTCGTAGGTGACGAGCGAGGTCTTCTTCGAGTAGTTCGTCGGCGACACGGTTCCGCCGAGCGTCGGCGTGTCGGCCGCGAGGTTGCCGCCCATCGTCGCCTTGGTGGAGGGCGACGCCCGGAGGCCGAGGCTCGCCATGTTCACGGGCACCAGCCCGTCGGTGCTGTTGAGGGCGGGGGTCGGCGCCTGGCCGTCGACGAGGCTGTAGCCCATCAGGGTGAAGCCGCCGGCGTTGACGAGGTTGCCCGTCGGCCCGTCCACCACGAAGTTGCCGGCGCGGGTCAGGTAGGACGCCTTGTTGTCGTCCTGCACCACGAAGAAGCCGTTGCCCTGGATGGCGAGGTCGGTCTTCGAGGACGTGAAGGTGACCGGGCCCTGGGTGCCGATCGACCGGCGGATCGTGGTCTCGACCGCGCCGGAGGTGTAGTTCGCCGTGGAGCCGCCATCGATCAGCAGGGACGAGAACTCGGCCGCCGAGCGCTTGTAGCCCGTGGTGCTCGAGTTCTGGACGTTCTCGGCGACGGTGGAGATGCGGTTCGACTGCGCATTCATGCCGGAGACGCCGGTGCGCAAAACGCTGATGAGACTCATGACGTCACCTCGAAGAGGGGGATCGCGGCGCGGCGCGACGGTGTGGCGGGCACTAAAGGAAGGCAGGCTTGCGCGGGGCTGGGTGGCCGCGCGCGCGGGGGACGGAACGGGGCGGATGGGGCAGCGGGCGGCATGATCGGCCTCACGTCCGCAGGAACTGCGCGAGCTCCAGGAACGCGTCCTGGCTCGCCGCCATGCCGGGTTCCTGACGCAGGGCCTCGTAGATCCGCGGCACGAGGAGGATGGCCTGGTCGAGCTCGGCATCCTCGCCGGTGCGGTAGCCGCCCATCAGGCGCAGGTCGCGGGTCTCCTCGAACCGGGCCATCATGGCCTTGAGGCGCCGGACGAGCTCGCGCTGCTCGGGCGTCCAGACTTCGGAGGCCAGGCGCGAGATCGACCCGAGGAGGTGCACGGCCGGATAGCGGCCCTGCTCGGCGATGGCCCGGTCGAGGACCACGTGCCCGTCGAGGGTGCCGCGGATCGAATCCGCCACGGGATCGTTGTGGTCGTCGCCGTCGACGAGCACCGAGAACACGCCCGTGATGGTGCCGGCGCCGTCGAGGCCGGGGCCGGCCCGCTCGAGGAGGCGGGGCAGGTCGGAGAACACGCTCGGCGGATAGCCCCGCGCCACCGCGGGCTCGCCGGCCGCCAGGGCGACGTCGCGGGCCGCGTGGGCGTAGCGCGTGACGGAATCCACGATGAGCAGCACGGATTCGCCGGCGTCGCGAAACGATTCCGCGATGGCGAGCGCCATCTTGGGCGCCTGACGGCGCATCATCGGGCTCTCGTCCCCGGTGGAGACGACGATGACGGACCGGGCCCGGTTGGGCGCCATCGCGCCGTCCAGGAATTCGCGCACCTCGCGGCCGCGCTCGCCCACCAGGGCGACGACGACGCTGTCGAAGCCGGTGGCCCCGGCCAGCATCGCCAGCAGGGTCGACTTGCCGACGCCGGAGCCGGCGAAGATGCCGATGCGCTGGCCGAGGCAGAGGGGGGTGAACAGGTCGAGGGCGCGAACCCCCGTGCGCAGGGGCTGCGTCACCCGCGCCCGCTCCATGGCGGGGGGCGGGGCGGCTTCCAGCGGCACGGCGCGGGCGCCCGGGACGAGGTCGCCGAGGCCGTCGATGGGGCGCCCGAGGGCATCGATCACCCGGCCCTTCCAGCTCGGGTCCGGGCGCAGGGTCGGGTCGCCGAGGCGATAGGCCAGGGTTCCGATCCCGGCCTCGATCCGGCAATCGAACGGCTTCACGGTCACGCCGCCCGCATCCACGCGCACGACCTCGCCGATCTGCTCGCGGCCGTTGGCCAGGAAGCCCATGCGGTCGCCGAGGGTCATGAACGGCGCCACGCCGGCGACGCGGGCCGCGCTGGCGGTGACCTCCTGGATCGGCCCGCCGACGCGCACCAGGGGCAGGGCCTCGCGGCCCCTCGCCAGGGCCGCGCCGAGGCGGTCGAGGAGATCGGGCATCGGCTTAGCCCTGGGGGCTCAGGGAGCGGATCGCCCCGGAGAAGGTGGTCTCGGTCTCGGCGCTGAGCGTCGCCGCGCTCTCGAAGGCGCGCTGGATGGTGATGAGCTTCGTCATCTCCAGCACCGGGTTGACGTTGGCGCCCTCGACATAGCCCTGGACCATGCCCATGCGGGTGAAGTCCTGCACCGGGACCGCCGGCAGGCTGGTGCTGACGCCGTTCGGCTCGGCGCGGGTGAGCGTGGTCTTCGGGTCGAGGGTGAAGAGGCCGATGGCCCCGACCTGGTTGATGCCCTGCGAGACGCTGCCGTCGCGCCCGATGGTGGGCGGGCCGGCCTGCGGATCGAGCAGGATCGGCGCGCCGCCGGGATCCAGCATCGGCTGGCCGGTGAGGCTGCGCAGCTGGCCCAGCGCGTCCATCGTCATGCGGCCGTCGCGGGTATAGACGGGGCCCTTGGCGCCCCGCACCGCGAACCAAGCCTCGCCCTGGACCGCCACGTCGAGGGGGCTGTCCGTCTTGATCGTCGGCCCGGCCCGCTGGGAGATGTAGGTGTCGCCGGAGGAGGCGAAGGCGACGGCGCCCTTGGTGGCCTGGGCGAGGAGCGCGGTGAACTTGGTGTCCTCGGCGCGGTAGCCGCTGGTGGACAGGTTGGCGACGTTGTTGGCGACCGCGTTCAGCCGCTTGTCGAGGGCGATCTGCGCCGAGAGCGAGACGTAGAGGGCGTTCTGCATGGCGCCTCAGCTCCCGAAACGAATGCGCTGGAGGCTGAGGAGCAGACTCGCGTCGAGGCCCTGCGCGGTGGAATCGGCGAACAGGTTGAGGACGGGGGCCGACGCGGCGTTGTTCTGGGCATCCCAGATCGCGGTGAAGCGCTGCACGAAGCGCTGCAGCTTGTCCGGGTCCTTGAAGCTCGCGAGATCCACCCGCTTCTCGATGATCGCCGCCTGGCCGGCGATGCCGTCCGCGCTGGAACTGTCGGGCAGGCCCAGGACGGTCTTGACCACCTGCGACAGGGCCGGATCGCCCAGAACGCCGTAGCCCGAGGAGACGGTGGGCGCCATGCGGGCGAAGTACAGGGCGAGACGCACGCCGGCATCCTCGCTGCCCGCATCGGTCTCCAGGCTCTGGCGCAGGTAGGCGGCGGTGGTGTCCGTGGTGGCGGCGGGCAGCGTCGTCGTGAAGGCGCCGTAGGTGTTGAAGTCGAAGGCCTTGGCGAAGGCGACGTAGCGGTCGTCGGCGAGGCGGTTGGCGAAGGCTTTCGAATCCGAGACCCCTTCGGTCAGCACCTTGCGCATGAAGGCCTTGGCGTAGGTCATGTCCTCCAGGCCGTAGGCCTTCATCGCGTAGGCGTAGAGGCGCCGGTCGCCGAGAAAATCGTCGATGGATTTCACGTCGCCGATCTTCGCCTTGTAGTAGGCGGTCTCGCGGGCGACGTCGGGCTGCGCGGCCTTGCGCGCCAGGGTGCCGTCGAGGTCGCGGGCGATCAGGCGGTAGCTCGTGAAGGTGCTCGTCATGGCAGGGCGCGATCGCTCGTGCGGCGCGGTGGCATCGCCGGATTGCAAAGAGAGGGGCGGGACGGCCGGGCGCCCGAGGCGTCGCGGAACGGAGCCGGGGCGGCCCCCGCCCGGCCTAGGCCGCGGGGCTTGCCGGAGGCTGGCGCCGAGACCGGGCCGCGGGCGGCCGTCACAGCGGGGTCGGCCCGATGATCGTCTCCGAGGTGATCACGACCCAGCCGGACCCGGTGGCGCGGATGGAGAGGATGCGGCCCGCGCCCGGCAGGACGGCGCCCGGCACCACCTGGCGCAGGCCCTCGGGGCCTTCCACCAGGGCCGCGCCCTCCGTCACCCGGCGCAGGACGTAGCCCCGTGCCTTCGCGGCGGAGTCGCCCCGCGGCTCGTCGGCGCGCGGCGGGACGGGATCGGGCAGCGCGCCGGTGGTGGTCGGATCGAGGTCGAGGGCCGCCTCGCGGACGGGGGTCGCCGTCCGCTTCCAGGCGAAGCCGCCGCCCACCGCCGGCAGGAACGGCTGGACCGAATAGGTGTTCGAGGCGCCCGTGATCGCGAAGGCCGCGAAGGTGCCCGAAACCACGGCGAGGCCGAGGCAGAGTCCGACGGCGGCGCGCTCCACGGCGGCCGCCCGGGACCGGCGCAGGATCTCGGCCCCGGCGGAGGGACGGGTGTAGCCGGGACGCGGCGAGAGCGGGGTGGCGGCGCGACGGGAGAAGGTCGGGGTCATGGCCATCGCAAGGGGAGCCGGCGGACGAGCCAAAACACTCACATGTTATAGTTACCAAGCCGTTAAGATCCGGCCCGGATCGACAGTCCGGAAACCCGCTGTTAAGCCTGCCCGCAGGTCGCGGACGGGACGGCGGGACGATGGCGGATTGGCAGGAGGCGGTTGCCCGGGGAGACCGGCCCGCGCGCACGCCCTCGCCGAAGCGCTTCCGCGTGATGCAGCAGGGCCGCATCGTCCTCGGCCCGGAGAGCCTGGTGCCCTGCATCGTCCGGGACCTCTCGCCGAAGGGCGCGAGCCTGCGCCTGCCGCGCCCGACCCCCCTGCCCGAGCGCTTCGATCTCGTCATCGCCGGCCACGAACTCCGGACCGTCGCGGTCCGGCTGCGCTGGCAGCGCGCCGACTTCGCCGGCGTGACCTTCCTGGCCCAGGACTGAAACCGTCCCCCTCGGGGGTGCGTCCCGCGGGCCTGCGGCACATCCGGGCACAGGCCCGGGCGATCGGCCTTAAGCTCCTGCTAAGCCGGACCGGGCATAGTCGCCTCATCGGCAAGCGACTGTCCCGGAGCGGGACGGAAGCCCCTCGATACGAACGCGGTGGATAGGTTTCGTGGACCTATAGACATGATGTCGTCCCACCGGTCCGGTGAAACTCCGGGATGTATGAAGCAATACTCGACCTCTCCTGAGAGAGATCTTTAGCCCTCGGGGCGTATTGCTCGGCTACGCACACGAATTCCTTGCAATTCCTGCCAACCGGACATCCTCGCAATGACCAGCCTGCTGACCAACAACGCCGCCATGACGGCGTTGACGACCCTGAAAAGCATCAACACCCAGCTCGACATGACCAGCAACCGGGTCTCGACCGGCCAGCGCGTCTCGAGCGCCGCGGACAACGCCGCCTACTGGTCGATCGCCACCACGGTCCGCACCGACAACGCCTCGCTCGGTGCCGTGAAGGACTCCCTCGGCCTCGGCTCCTCGGCGGTGGACACCGCCTACAACGGCCTGAACTCCGCGATCTCCGATCTGCAGAACATGCGCGCCAAGCTGCAGACGGCCCTGCAGCCCGGCGTCGACCGCGCCAAGGTGCAGGTCGAAATCGACGCCATCCAGAACAAGATGGACAGCACCGCCAAGTCGTCGGTGTCGAGCGGCCAGAACTGGCTCTCGGTCGATTCCTCCGCATCGACCTATCAGAAGGATCGCCTGGTCATCGCCGGGTTCTCGCGTGAGGCCGACGGCGACATCGCGTTCTCGACGGTCAAGATCAACGTCAACGAGATCAAGCTCTACGACGCCAACGCGGGCACCAGCGTGGACGTGCCGGGCACGGCCGCCCAGGTGTTCGGCTCCCAGACCATGACCGGTCTGGCGGCCTTCCGTCCGGCGGACGCAACGCCCGCGAACCGGGGCACGGCCGATTTCTCGGGCGCCGCCACGGTCGCGCTGGACATCCGCGTGGACGGCTCCGCCACCGCGGCCGTGATCACGCTCAACAAGGCCAGCCTCACCTCGGCGGTCTCGAACCTGGCCCGCGTGACCACCGATGAGCTGCTCTCGGCGATCAACAACCAGATCGCCGGCTCAGTCGATCTGGCCGGCAAGGTCACCGCCGGTCTCGACACCCAGGGCCGCCTCACGTTTACCCGGAGCACGGTCGGTTCGCCGGAGTCCCTCCAGGTGAACACCACCGCAGCCAACACCGTCGACCTCGGCTACGGTGGCGCGACGGCCACCGGAAAGCTGGCAACCGGCACGGATGCGACCACGGTGGTGAGCAAGGGTATCCTGGACACGGCCGGCGGCACCTACACCACCCCAGGGGTCACGGGTAACTACACCGTCGCCGATTTCGACATCTCGAAACTGGTCGGGACCGCCGGCGACGCCGACCTCAGCAGCATCATCAACATGGTCGACAAGGCGATCGCCAAGGTCACCGATGCCGGCACCAAGCTCGGTGCCAACAAGACCCAGATCGACGGCCAGAAGTCGTTCATCGACACCCTGATGAAGGCCAACGACCGGACGATCGGCACCCTCGTCGATGCCGACATCGAGGAGGAGTCCACGAAGCTCAAGGCCCTGCAGACCCAGCAGCAGCTCGGCGTGCAGGCCCTCAGCATCGCCAACGCCGCGAGCCAGAACGTCCTCTCGCTCTTCCGTTAAGCCGAACGGCGCCCCGGGGACTCCGGGGCGCTCCACGCAAGACAGGCCACGCCTCCGCGAGGAGGCGTGGCCTTTTGCATTCCGGAGGGTGCGCGACCGCGGCGGAACCCGGGCGCGGATCAGCCCACGAAGGTGTAGCCGGCCAGCCGCTTGGCCTCGATCGGGTCGTAGCCGAGGCGCATCCGCAGCTTCTTGCGTAGCTTGCTGATGTGGCCCTCGACCACGCTCTCCTCGACGTCGGTGCCGTGGTCGGCATAGACCGCGGTGAAGATCTGCGCCCGGCTGAGCTGCCGGCCGCGATGGCCGGCGAAATACTCGAGGATGTGCCGCTCGCGGCGCGGCAGGATCAGGCTGATCCCGTCGATCTCGGGGTCGCGGCCGTCGGAGAACACCTTGAGGCGGCCGCTGCGATCCTGGGCGGCGGGCGCCTGGATCTCGCCGCGGATGCCGCGCCGGCGGATCGCCTCGGCCCGCGCCAGGATCTCGCGGACATGGACCGGGCGGCGCACGACGTCGTCGATGCCGGCGGTGAAGAGGTCGAGGGTCTGCTCCAGGGAGCGGGTCTCGTTGAGGGCGATGATGGGCGCCTGGGAGAAGCTGCGGATCCTGGCGGTCCGGCTGGCGCGATCGGCGCATTCGCCGAGCACGATCCCCTGGAGAGCATCGGCCGGGTTTCCGGCGAGCCAGGCCAGGAAGTCGTCCGCATTCGTGCTGCGTGCCGGAACCGCCTGCGCGTTGAAGCCCGCCACGTACTCGGCGGCCACCGAGTGCCTCTCATCGACAACGATATACATTTCAGCGCCCCGCCGAAAACGAACTGTTCTGCAAGCCCACCGGACGATCACCTTGGAAGCGGAGCGACTTCGTTGTTCGCCCTTGGCATCCAGGTTTTACTTGATGATGACTTCGCAGCGGCCTCTCTTGAAGAGGATTTATTCGCTGCCGTCCGTCGCCTTGCGTTAAAAATGTTTCTTTAAGGAAATGGTTAATTTTGGATTAAGTGGTTCGGCGTCCTGTGATCCCGGTCCGATTTTCGGGCCTCTGGGATACCAGGGACGGCCTCGGACGGGCCGGATGTGGCAAATCGATCACGGTTTCGCGAGCGGCCCGGCACGCGCGCCGCACCGCACGAATCGTGCGGCCGGCCGGCGGGCCTGGTCGGGGGCGCCGGACGATGGGCCGGCGCCTACCCGCGGGGGCTCCGCGCCGCGGCGGGTGCCAGGGTCTCGCCCAGCAGTTCGATCTGGGCGACGAGGCGGGTCAGGCCTTCGCTGCGAGGCACGGCGGGCATGGGCGGTGGCGTCTCCTCGCCTTCGCCCCCGAGGCTCGCCAGGGTCGCGGTGATCCAGCCGCTCCAGGCCGCGAGGGCCTCGGGTTCGGCCACCTCGACGGCGTAGCGCAGGGCCGTGAGGCGGGCCGAGATCCGCCGCAGGGTGGCGTCCGCCACCATGGCGGATTCCACCTGCGGGTGTCGCCCGGCCCGGGGCTGCTGCAGGGCGCGGGCGAGCGCGGCTTCGAGGTCGTTGAGGGCGAGGCCGGCGCCCCGGGCGGCCTGGGCCCGCAGGCCGCTGGCCTCCGCCTCGGGTCCGGCGCAGAGAACCGCCCGGGCGAAGGCCGCATGGGCCCGCACCGCCCTGCGCAGCTCGAGGCGCACCTGGTCGGGCTCCCAGATCGGCCAGAGCACGAGGGCGCTCGCCACCGCGATCAGGCCGCCGAGGAGGGTGAGGAGGGCGCGCATGCCCGCCACCTCCCAGGAGCCGTGCCCGGGTTCCACCACCTCGACGAGGAGGACCACGAGCGGGGTCAGGCAGGCGATGAAGACGCCGTAGCTGACCTGCCGGGCGGCAAAGCCGATGATGCTCAAGGGAAAGACCAGGGCGGCCAGGGCCAGGGGCGAGGTGGCGAAGCTCGCGAGAATGGCCCCGATCAGGCCGCCGAGCACCGTGCCGCCGATCCGCTCCAGGGCCCGCTGCCAGGTGGCGGCGTAGAACGGCTGCATCGTCAGCACCACCGTCATGGTGAGCCAGTGGGCGAACGGTCCGGCCCAGACCAGGGTCGCCCAGAGGGCGGGGGCCGCCACCACGGTGGCGCGCACGGCGTGGCGCAGGTTGGCGGAGGCGACGGTGAAGTTGGTGCTGAGCGGCCCGAGGAGCCGGGTCCCGAGGGGGAGGCTCGCCCGGCCCAGCAGGGCGCCGCCGGGCCGGTAACCGTCCGGCGTCGAGAGCTTGGCGCCGATGCGGACGCGGTCGAGGATGCGGGTGGCGAGATCGTGCAGCCCGCGGTCATGGGCGAGGCGCCGGGTGCTGCGGTCGATCGCCCGGTCCAGGCGGGCGAGGTCGATCACGCTGTCGTCGCGGATGGCCCGCGCGATCACCCCGAGGAGTGGACGCAGGCGGCGCAGGAAGCGGCGGACCATGCGGCGCCGGCGCGGGTCCGGCTCGCCCTCGATCAGGTCCGAGACCGCGATCAGGGCGGCGAAGATCTGCTCGGCCGCCTCCAGGCGGATCAGGGCCTGGGCCGTGCGGTCGGAGATGCGCTCGCGGCTGCGGGCGAGGTCGACGATCACCGTGCGGGCCTGCTCGATCGCCTCGCGCACGCCCCGGCGATGGGCTCGGGCGTGGCGGTCGAAGGCCTGCAGGTCGAAGGTCTGGCGGTCGAAGATCTGGCGGGCGACGCCCCGGGGGGCGGTCCTGGTCTCGAGCGTCTCCGGCCAGGCCAGGGAGGCGAGGTCCTCGAGATCGTCGCAGAGGCGGGTCAGGCGGCGCCAGACCTCGGCCACCGCGCGATGCGTCGGGCGATAAGGGTGAAGCCGCCACAGGAGGAGCGCCAGCAGCGTCGCCCAGAGGCCTCCGGCGGTGAAGACCAGCCCGGCCACCAGGGCCTGGTCGGGCGTGAGCGGCCGGTCCAGGGCGAAGCACAGGACGAGGACCAGGACGTTGCCGGCGGCCTGGGCCTGCACCCCCCAGACCCGGGCATAGGTGCAGCCGAAGATGACGATGCCGGCGAGCGGCACCACCGGCACCGGCCCCAGCGGCTGCATCAGGCCGAACAGCCCCCAGATCATTCCGCCGAGGAGGGAGAAGACCGTGAGCACGAGGAGGCGCGAGCGCATCGGCCCGCCCGCATCGGCGAAGCACGCGAGATTCGCGGCGAGCGCCACGGTGAGGAGCGGCGGCCAGGGAAACCATTCGTGCAGCAGGATGACGAGGCCGAAGGCCAGGGCCGCCCGCACCCCGTCGACGAGGCTGAGGCCGCGGGGGTCGAGGCCGATCGGCAGGCGCGTGAGGTCGAGCCCCGGATTGGTCAGCGTCCCGCGCCCCCGCAGGAAGGCGGCCGCGCGCATCCGCCGGCGTCGGCCGGCCGCGGGGCTGGTCGGGGCGGGATCGGACGGGCCGGGAGCGGACCGGGCGGAAGACGAGGGCATCGCGGACGAGGGGGACTCCCGGCGGGCGCAGGCCCGCCATACCTCCGCGATCTAGGGCGTCTGCGCCCCGCGTGGAACCGCCGGGCTCGGCACGGGAGCCCTGCGTGACGCGGGAGCCTTCCGTCGCCCGCAGCGCCCGGCGCCGGTGGCCGGGGTCAGATCGCGCTGCCCTTCTCGACCACCGTCGTGTCCACGACGTCCGCGGGCTCATAGAGCCAGCGCGTCATGGCGCCCGCCGCCATCGCACCGACGATCGGCGCGAGCCAGAACAGCCAGAGCTGCGCCACGTATTCCCCGCCCGCGATCAGGGCCGGACCGGTGCTGCGCGCCGGATTGACCGACGTGTTGGTCACCGGGATCGAGATCAGGTGGATCAGCACCAGGGCGAACCCGATCGGGATGCCGGCAAAGCCCGTCGCAGCCCCCTTCGAGGTGGTGCCGACGATGATGACGAGGAAGAAGAACGTCGTCAGGACCTCGGTGACGAGGCAGGCCGCGAGGTTGTATCTGCCCGGGCTGAGATCTCCGTATCCGTTCGCCGCGAACCCGTTAGGGACCCAGCCGGCCTTGCCCGAGGCGATGGAATAGAGAACGCCGGCCGCCAGGAGCGCGCCCGTCACCTGGGCGACGATGTATGGCAGGACGTGCCGGTTGGCGCAGCGATGGGCCGACCACAGCCCGAGGGTCACGGCCGGATTGAAGTGCCCGCCGGAGATGTGCCCCACCGCGTAGGCCATCGTCAGCACCGTCAGTCCGAAGGCCAGGGCGACCCCGAGGAAGCCGATCCCGAGTTCGGGGAAGGCCGCCGACAGGATCGCGGCGCCGCAGCCGCCGAAGGTCAGCCAGAACGTTCCGAAGAACTCGGCGGTCGCCCGCCGCATCGTATCGTGATCCATGACGATGCCTCCCGCTCGCAGGGTCGCGAGGCACTCGTCCCATGGCGGGTTCGCCGCCATCGCCGGCACGACGCGAGACCGAATCTCCTCCGCCGCCGCGCGAGCGGCGCACGATCTCAGGATTACACAGTCGCAGGACGACAGCAACGGCGCCGGACAATCAAATTGTCACGCATCCGCCCAGGGCCGAAACCTTTCGTGTTGCAGTTGTCGGCGACCACGAACCGGACCGAAGACTGAACAGGATCGGGGGAAGGCCGGCGCGCGGGCCATCCCCCACGGGGTGACGTCCATCAGTCACGGCGTCGGGTCCGCATTGTTCGGACGCCGCGCGGATCTCCTCGCACTCCCGTCGGGTAAGGGCCGGAGCCTCCGCGGGTTTCGGTTCGGGGTCAGGAGGCGCGCCCCGACGCGGCGCGACACCCGCGCGAGGCCGGCCCCCGCGAGGCTGGGCGGCGTCGCGGGGCCGGACCTTCGGACGTGGACGTTCCGACCTCGGCCCTCAGGTCCCGGTCGTCAGAACGAACCCGGTCGTCAGAACTTGCCGCCGAGACCGACGCTGCCGCCCTGCCCCATCTGGGGGGCGAGGCCGCCGGAGCTCGACCGGCTCGTGGTCTCGCCCTCGATGTCCTCGCGGCGGATCCGGCGCTCCTCGTTCGCGGCAGCGCGGCTCTGGCCGCCGGCGGAGCTCGGCAGGTTGAGGCGGCGCGTCGGCGCGGTCTGCAGCGGGCCCCCGTCGGGGTCGACCTCGGCGGAGCGGCTGCGCTGGGGACCCGGCACCGCGCCGCGCATGGAGGGCGGCGGCCCGACCTCCGTCTCGGGCATCACGCCGCCGCCGCCGCCGAGCGCTTGGCACCCGGCGAGCGCGGCGGCAACGAGCGCGACGGCGCAGGCTCTGGACGGAAGGGACATCGGGTCTGGTCCTCGGTAACACCGGCGACCGCATTCGGACGCCCACGCAAGCTATTCGCCTCTGTACGACGCAGATTTGTCGAAAACCAGACACGCTCCGGTGCGCAAGAGGATTGCGGCCACGCTTGGCCCGGTGCCAGAGTGCTGGTCTCGGAACCCAGATCGGTCGCAGCCCGGTCCGTTTCTTGCGCGCGATCGCGTCGTCCTGCTGTCCCCGGGGTCCGTGTCATCCCTCCCCGGGGATCGGCAGGAAGGGACGCCGCTCGCGCGTCCCTTCCTGCCGCCCATCCACAACTTCGCCTTGGTCCACGCGCAATGAGGCCGGAACCGCCCGTCAGGCGGAACCCGCCGCCCAAGCTTCCATTGTGTCAGGCCGGCGAGACGCACCATTCGGGGAACGCGCGTGTTCAGAACTGTCCGGATGATCGCCACTGCGACGATCACCCTGTTGGCCGCCTCCGCGGCCGCCGAGACCCCGGCCGCGCCGGGCAAGGACGCCGCGCCGAGCTCCGGCGAGGTGACGACGGGCTCGTCCACGCCGCCGGCGTCCGCCCCGGTCCCGACGCCGGCGCCGCCAACCCAAGCGCAGCCGGCTCAAGCGCCCGCGCAACCCGCTCCGGTTCCTGCCCCGGCGCCCGCCCAGCCGGCGGCGCCCGGGACGCCGCCCGTGGCCGGCCCGCCCGCGCCGAGCGCGCCCGCCGCCGGGGCGCCCGCGACGGGCACGCCCGCCACCGTTCTCGACACCCAGGATTACGAGGGCGTCCTCGGCAAGGCCGTGCGCAGCTCCACCGGCGAGGATATGGGGCGGATCATCGACATCATCCTCGACAAGGACGGGCGTCCGCGCGCGGCCATCATCGATTTCGGCGGCTTCCTCGGCGTCGGCTCCCGCAAGATCGCGGTGGACTGGCGCGCCATGCGCTTCACCACCGACGGCAAGGCGAGCCGGCCGGTGCTCCAGCTCAGCCGCAACCAGGTCCGCGTCTCGCCGGAATACAAGCCGGGCGAGCCGATCGTGGTGCTCGGCCCGGCGAGCCCGGCCGCTCCGGCCGAGGGCGAGCAGGCGGCGGCCCCGGTCCAGGGTCCGGTCGCGCCGCCGGCGCCCGTCGCGTCGCCTCCGGCCGCCGGTCCCGCCCCGACGACCGCGCCCGCCGCCACGATGCCGCCCGCCCCGGTCGCCGCGCCGGCGCCTGAGAAAGCGCCGGACAAACCGGCCGAGAAGTCGCCGGATCGATGACGGTCCCGCTTCCGAAGGATCGCCGGGCCCTCAAGCCGCGGGAGGTGGCGCGTCCGGAGTTCCGGCCGCGGTCGCTCCCGCGCCGCGACGCCCTCACGGACGACGCCCCGTCGGCGACGGCAGCGGAGAACCCTGCCGACATGAAGGTGATCTCGCGCCGGAGCACGCGCGGCCTCGACGGGTTCGCGTTCTTCGTGGCGAACCTCCAGACCGGCTTCGGCCCGTTCCTGGCCGTCTACTTCACCCAGGCGAAGTGGACGCAGTCCGATATCGGCTTCGCGCTGACCGTCGGGAGCCTCGTGAGCCTGCTCGGCCAGGTGCCCGGCGGCGCCTTCGTGGACGCGGTGCACGCGCGCCGGTTCGCCGCCGGCTTCTCGGTCGTGGCCATCGCGCTGAGCGCCTTCGCGCTGGCGATGTGGCCGAACTTCCTCGTCGTGCTCCTGGCCATGGCCGCCCACTCGGCGGCGAGCTGCATCCTCACCCCCGCCATCGCGGCGATCAGCATCGGCCTCGTCGGGCATGCCCGGGCGGGCGAGCGGCTGGGCCGCAATGCCAGCTTCTCGGCCCTCGGCAATGCCGTGGCCGCCGCCGGCATGGGCGCCTGCGGCTACTACCTCTCGAACGACGCGGTGTTCTACCTGACCGCGGCCCTGATGGTGCCGACCCTGATCGCGCTGTCGCGGATCCGCCCGGAGGAGATCGACGGGCCGGCCCACGTCAAGGCGAGCGGGACCGCCGGCGCGGGCCAGGGCGAGGCCGGCCTGCGCGCCCTCCTCACCAACCGCGCGCTCCTGTGCTTCGGCGCCTGCATGACCCTGTTCTTCCTCGCCAACGCGGCGATGCTGCCGCTCGTGGGCAGCATGCTGACCCTGCGGGCCAGCGAGACCGCCACGGCGCTGATCGCCGCCTGCATCGTGGTGCCCCAGGTCGTCCTTGCGGTGTCGGCGCCCACCATCGGGCGGCTGGCCGAGCGCTGGGGCCGCCGCCCGCTGCTGCTCCTCGGCTTCGCCGCCCTGCCGATCCGCGGGCTGCTCTTCGCCTACGTCGACAGCCCGGAACTCCTCGTGGCGGTGCAGGTCTTCGACGGCATCTCGGCGGCGGTGTTCGGCGTGATGGTGCCCCTCGTGGTCTCGGACGCCACCCGCAAGACCGGCCACTTCAACCTCGCCCTCGGCGCGGTCGGCACCGCCATGGGCATCGGCGCCGCCCTGTCCACCTCGCTCGCCGGCGTGATGGCGGATCGGCTCGGCAGCCACACCGCGTTCCTGGGCCTCGCGATCGTGGGCTTCGCGGCCTTCGCCCTCGTGGCGCTCATCATGCCCGAGACGCGCCGCGACCCCGCGGTGTAACCTCGGGCGGGTCCGCGGACGGATCCGGGCGGCATCGAATTCGCTTGCCGCTCAAGCGACGTTCAGGTTTGCACGCTAAAACGCGCAAACCTCCGCCAGACACTGCAACGCTTGCGTCCGCTTCGCGTTGCGAGTCCGGGGGGCTCCGAAACCTGTGTCGGGCACGCGCGGGAAACCAGGGTCCGCGAGGACGCCTTAACAGTAGCCGGTCCACCCTACGTCCGGGCGGGCCTCGAAACCGGGACGGTCACCGCGATGGAAGACCTCTGCGTTTATGCCGATAGGCCGTTCGCCTTCGTGGGACGCTATCTGCGCCGGCGCGCCCTGCCGCACCTCGTCATCCTGTGCGCCGTGCTCGGCGCCGTGGGCTTCTCCGTCAGCACGGACTATGCCCTGAAGGGCGTCGTGGATGCGCTGAGCAAGGGTCCGCAGGCCGGCCTGATCTGGGGCGCCCTCGCCCTTCTCATCGCCTTCATCGCGGCCGACAACATGCTCTGGCGCGTGGCGAGCCTCGTCGGCTCGTTCACCTTCGTGGGCGTCACCGGCGACATCCGGCGCGACCTGTTCCGGCATATGACCGGGCACTCGCCGACCTTCTTCGCCGACCGGCAGCCCGGCACCCTGGCCTCGCGCATCACCGCCACATCGAACGCGATCTTCACGGTCGAGAACATGTTCGTGTTCAACGTGATGCCGCCCTGCGTCGCGGCCTTCGGCTCGATCCTCTACATCGCCACCGTCAACCTCACGATGGCCCTGGTGCTGGCCGGCATCTTCGCCGCCGTCGTGCTGCTGATGTTCAAGATGGCGGCGGCCGGAAAGCCGCTGCACCACGACTTCGCCGCCAAGGCCGCCTCGGTGGACGGCGAGATGGTCGACCTCGTCGGCAACATGCCGCTGGTCCGGGCCTTCTCGGCCTTCAAGCGCGAGTATACCCGCTTCGACGGGACCATCGGCCAGGAGATGCGCTCGCGCCGCTCGTCGCTGCTCTACCTCGAGAAGCTGCGCATCGTGCACGCCATCCTGACGGTGCTGGCGGTGCTCGGCCTGCTCTACTGGGCGATCACCATGTGGGAAGCGGGCCAGGCGACCAACGGCCAGGTCGTGCTCGTCTGCACCCTCGGCATCCGCATTCTCGCCGCGACCCGCGACCTCGCCGTGGCGCTGGTGGACGCGACGCAGCACACCGCCCGTCTCTCGGAGGCGCTCCACACGCTGCTGCAGCCCCACGACCTCATCGATCACCCGGAGGCGGAGCCCCTCACCGGCACCGGGGCCGAGATCACCTTCGACCACGTCGCCTTCTCCTACCCGGACGGGCGCGGTGTCTTCACCGACTTCGACCTCGTGATCCAGCCGGGCCAGCGGGTCGGCCTCGTCGGCAAGTCGGGCGGCGGAAAGTCGACCCTGTTCTCCCTGCTGCAGCGCTTCTACGACGCGCAGGGCGGCCGTCTCCTGATCAACGGCCAGGACATCCAGCGCATCACCCAGGAATCCCTGCGCGAGGCCATCACGGTGGTGCCGCAGGACGTCTCGATGTTCCACCGGACCCTGCGCGAGAACATCCGCTACGGCCGGCCCGATGCGTCGGACGAGGACGTCTGGAAGGCCGCGGCCGCCGCCCACTGCACCGACTTCATCGACGCGCTGCCCGAGGGCTTCGACACCATCGTGGGCGACCGCGGCGTGAAGCTCTCCGGCGGCCAGCGCCAGCGCATCGCCATCGCGCGGGCCATCCTCAAGGACTCGCCGATCCTGCTCCTCGACGAAGCGACCTCGGCCCTCGACGCCGAGTCCGAGGAGGCGATCCGCCATGCCCTCGCGAACCTGATGAAGGGCCGCACGGTCATCGCGATCGCGCACCGCCTCTCGACCCTGAGGGACTTCGACCGGATCGTGGTGCTGGAAGGCGGCCGCATCATCCAGGACGGGTCGCCCGACAAGCTGACGCACCTCGACGGCTTCTACCGCGAGCTGATGAAGAAGGAATCCATGTCGATGGCGCTCGCCGCCGCTTGAGGCGCGCGGGACGACGCACCCGACCGTCGACACCGACCGGGCGCCCTCCCCCCGCGGGGAGGGCGTTTCGCCGTTGGGATGCAAAGCCGGCCCCGCTGGGCGGGCTCCTGGGCGCGCACCGCGATCCGAGCGGTTCGGCCGCGCGCGAAACCGTTCGGCGCGGTCGCCCGCGCCGTCGGGATGGTCCGGCGGGACGCCGTCGGCTCAGTTGTGCGACTGGATGAAGTTGCGCACCAGCGGGTAGGTCTGGCTCTCCCACTTGCGGCCCGAGAAGACGCCGTAATGGCCGACGCCGGCCTGGAGGTGATGGCTCTTCATGTGGTGCGGCAGGCTGGAGCAGAGGTCGTGCGCCGCCATGGTCTGGCCCACGGCGCAGATGTCGTCGCGCTCCCCCTCGACCGTCATGAGCGCGGTCTTGCGAATGGCGCCCATGTCGATCGGATTGCCGCGATAGGTCAGTTCGTTCTTGGCCAGGGTGTAATCCTGGAACACGGTCTTGACCGTTTCGATGTAGAACTCCGCTGCGAGGTCGAGGACGGCGAAATACTCGTCGTAGAAGCCCTCGATCTGGCGCGCCTTCGCAGTCTCCCCGTTGGCGAGATGCCAGAACAGGTCGGCATGGCCCTGGACGTGGCGCTTGGCGTTCATCGAGACGAAGGCCGAGACCTGCATGAAGCCCGGATAGACCCGCCGCCCGGCGCCCTTGTGCCGCTCGGGCACGGTGGCGATCAGGTTCTTCTCGAACCACGCGATCGGCTTCGAGGTGGCGAGGTGGTTCACCGAGGTCGGCGAGATCCGGCAATCCACCGGGCCGGCCATCAGCGTCATGCTGCGGGGATGCGCCACGTCCTTCGAATGCGCCATCACGGCCGCGGCGGCCAAAGCCTGCACGGCCGGCTGGCACACGGCGACGAGATGGGCCCCCTCCCCGATCACCCCGAGGAACTGCACGAGGTGGTCGACATAGTCGTCGAAGCCGAAGGGGCCGGCCTCGAGGGGCACGTCGCGGGCATTGTGCCAGTCGGTGATGTAGACGTCGTGATCGGGCAGCAGGGTGCGCACCGTGCCGCGCAGCAGCGTGGCGAAATGGCCCGACAGGGGCGCCACCACGAGGACGCGGGGCTGATCAGTGTCGATGTCCTTCTTGAACCGCAGCAGGGTCCCGAACGGCGTCGCGAACGCCGTCTCCTCGGTCACCGGCACCTCGCGGTTGCCCACCGTCACGCTGTCGATGCCGTAGGCGGGGCGCGAGAAGGTCAAGCCGGCCCGCATCATCATCCGGGCGCCGGCCGACCACCAGCTCAACGGCTCCTTGAAGCCGGCCGCGGTCCAGGGCGAAACGGCGTCGTGGACGAGCCGTCCCCAGGCGCGCGTCTGCTCCGCCAGATCCGACTGGGCATCGAAGGCACGATAGAGCATGCAGCCCGAACTCCTACGCGAACGGTCAAATCGCAGATCGTCCGCGGCAAGCGGGCGCGACGGCAGAGCCGCCGACGATGGGGCGCTAGGCTGCGGCAGGCTGGGCCCGGACGCAACGGCCTTAACGTGTGATATCCTGCGGTTGTTGTGCGTATGCATCACCGGAGACATGTCGCACGTCGCATCGGAATAACAGGTGAACAACGGATCGCCGGTGGTCGTGACTGTGAAAGGTCAACCGTCACGGTGGGAAAAAGCTCCCGTGTCCGCCGAGCATGCGGCGGGTGAACCGGAAACATCCTGCGTGTCGGGGCCTCGGGCGGCACAAGTCTTGGATCACGTGTTGGCGAGGGACCAACAGGGGGGACGGATCGATGCCCGCGGCAACGCTGACGATTTCAAGCCGGAACTACTCGTCGTGGTCGCTGCGGGGTTGGCTGGTCTGCCGCATGGCCGGCCTCGACTTCGAGACGGAGCTTCTGTCGGGGAACGACGCCTCCACCCGGGCGGAGCTGCTGCACCTGTCGCCGTCGTTCCTCGTGCCCCGCCTGGTCCACGGCGAGATCATCGTCTGGGACACTCTCGCCATCGCCCAGTATCTCAACGAGATCCGTCCCGAGGCGGGGTTCCTGCCGCCCGATGCGGTGGCGCGCGCCCATTGCCGCTCGATCTCGGGCGAGATGCATGGCGGCTTCATCAACCTGCGTTCCGCGCTGCCGATGAACCTCAAGGCGCGCCACGCCAACTTCAGGGTCTTCAACGGCGCGCGCGGCGATATCGAGCGCATCATCACGATCGTCGACGAGTGCCTGGGGCGCTACGACGGCCCGTTCCTGTTCGGCGAGACGCCGAGCCTCGCCGATGCCATGTACGCCCCCGTCTGCACGCGGTTCCGCACCTACGACGTGAGCCTGCCGCGCCGGACCGAGGCCTATCGCGACACCATCCTGGCCTGGCCGCTGATGACGGAATGGGCGGCGGACGCGGCGCGGGAGCCCGACGAGATCGAGGAACTCGACATGGAGTTCTAAGGTCCCGAGCTCTGAGGCCCCGAGGTCCGAAACTCCGAGGTCAGAAACTCCGGGTCCCGAAGCTCCGCGTTCCAAAGCTCCCCGACGTCGGGGCCACAAGGGTCCGGGGCGCCGCGTCGGCGCCCCGCCGCGCCTACGTGCGCGGTGGCACGTCGTCCCGGTCGGACGCGTCCCATATGACGCTCACCGCAGTCGAGACGCAGGGACATACGGTCCTCGTCTCACACAAGAGTGATATTCTTTCGATGAAACATCGTCTTTTCGCCCTCGCCGCCGCGACTGTTCTTGCCGTTGCGGCCCCGGCGACCGGCAGCTTCGCGCTCGATCGCGTCGCGCCGACCTACGGCGATGTGCCGGCCTCGCGCTACGACGACATCACGACGGGGTCGATCCGCTCCTACGACGTCCCGGTGACCGGCCGTTGTGCGGACAATTCGGCGAGCCAGGGCAACGCCAACCAGCAGAACTTCCCGGTCCAGCAATACGGCCAGACCTCGGGCGGCCCGCGCTGCTGACGCCCTGACGGGGTGACGCAAGCCGGCGCGGAGCGCCGGCCTCGCGAAGAAGGCCCGCCCCGGGAGGGGCGGGCCTTCTTTGCTTCTGCGCCCCTCCGGCGCGATCAGGCGGCGGCGGCGCGGTGGTCCGCATCGACCGTGACGCCCGCTGGGGTCGCCTGGGCGGTGGCGGCGCGCGGCAATTCGATCCGCGCCGTGAGGCCCCGCGGGGTCCGGTTGCGCAGGGTGAAGCGACCCTCGTGCGAATCCGCGATGGCGAGCACGATGGACAGGCCGAGGCCGAAGCCGCTGGCGGTGTCGAGGTTGCGCGCCCGGTCGCCACGCACGAAGGGCTGGAGCATCGCGTCCCGCTCCGCCTCCGGGATGCCGGGGCCGTCGTCGCTGACCTCCACGGCGACGCCGCGCTCGGTCTGGGTCACCGTCAGCCGCGCCGCGCCGCCATACTTCACCGCGTTGTCCACGAGGTTCATGATCGCGCGCTGAAGCTCCTCCGGTCGGCCCTGGACCAGCACGTGGCGGGTCTCGGCCACCCGGACGTCGGCGCCGATATCGGCGAACTCGTCGGCGACGGTCTGGACGATGGAGGCGAGGTCGATCAGCATCTTCGCGCCCCCCTCCGGGCCGTGGCCGTCCCGCACGAAGGACAGGGCCGCCTCCACGAGGCCGTTCATCTGGTCGAGGTCCCGCAGGGTCATGGTCCGCGCGTGATCGTCCTCGATGAACTCGGCGCGCAGGCGCAGGCGGGTGATCGGGGTGCGCAGGTCGTGGCTGATGGCCGCGAGCATCTGGGTGCGGTCGTCGATCAGGCGCCGCACGCGGGCCCGCATCCGGTCGAGGGCGCGGGACAGGGCGACGACCTCGCGCGGGCCGTTCTCGGGCAGATCCACCAGGTTCATGCGGGTGCCGAACACGTCCGCGGCCTCGGCGAGGCGCGCCAAGGGCGCCGTCAGCGCCCGCGTGGCCCAGAGGCAGATCAGCGAGACGGCCACGCCCAGGAACACGAAGGTGAAGATGATCGCACCCTGCCGCATGGGCGGGCGGTCGTCGTCCGGCACCAGGGCGGAGAGCCGGGCGCCGCCCGGCGTCGCGAGGCCCACGCGCACGCCCGCGGGCGCCTCCGCCGGTCGCTTGGCCGCCGACAGGTCGGTGATGGCGAGGGGGCGTCCGAAGCCGTCGCGCAGACGCTGGACCACGAAATGATCGCCGATCCGATCGCCGCCGGCCGGCTCCGTGGCGGCGGCCCCGGAATCGGTCGCGTCCCAGGGCTCGATCCGCAGGGTCGGCAGCATCCGGGCGGCGTTGGCCAGGAGCGCCGGGCGCTCGGCCGGGCTCGCACCGTCGAGGAGGCGGGCGACGGTGGCGAGGCGGTTCGCGGCGACGCCAGGATGGTCGTCGGGCCGCCAGGGCTCGCGCAGGGTGAAGAAGGCCAGCGTCGCCATGGCGTGGGCCAGGACCACGGCGGCGACGATGAGCAGGGCGATCTGCCCGGCGACGCTCGACGGCACGAGGGCGCGCAGGCGGCTCCAGGGGGGCCTCATGTGCGGGTGACCTCGGGCGTGAACAGATAGCCGCCGGAGCGGATGGTGCGGATGATCTCCGGGTTGCGCGGATCCGGCTCGATCTTCTGGCGGATGCGGCTGATCAGGACGTCGATGCTGCGCTCGAACGGGCCGGCGGCGCGCCCCTGCGTCAGGTCGAGGAGCTGGTCGCGGGAAAGCACCCGGCCGGGACGCAGGCAGAGGGCGTGCAGCAGGTCGAACTCCGCCCCCGTGATGGCGATGCGCGCGTCCTCCGGGCTGAGGAGCTGGCGCAGGGAGACGTCGAGGGTCCAGCCCAGGAAGTGGAGGCGGCGTACGCCCTCCTCCGCCTCGGCCTCCGTGCCCGAGCCCCGCCGCAGGATGGCGCGGATGCGTGCCAGGAGCTCGCGCGGGTTGAAGGGCTTGCCGAGATAGTCGTCGGCGCCGATCTCGAGGCCGATGATGCGGTCGATCTCCTCGGCCTTGGCGGTGAGCATCAGGATGGGGATGCGCGAGGTGGCGCGCAGGCGTCGGCACAGGCTCAGACCGTCCTCGCCCGGGAGCATCAGGTCGAGCACGACGAGGTCGACCCGGGCATCGGCCAGGACCTTGTCCATGGCTGCCCCGTCCCCGGCGAGGCTGACCCGGCACTCGTTGGCGCGCAGGTAGCGGGCGACGAGGGCGCTGATCTCGCGGTCGTCCTCCACGAGAAGGATGTGCGGATGGGTCGTGGTCGTCTGCGTCATGGTCCCGAGCATCGCGGCTCCCTCCGCATCCGGGGCCGGTGCCCGGCTCTCCTGCGGATCTGTCAACGCGCGACTATGCGCCGGCACGCCCGGAGTTCGAAGGGCTGGCGGGGCAGGATTTTGTAAACGCCTGTTTCGCGCGGCCCCATCGGACAACGGCGGAAACATTCCCGTCGGGGCTCCCGAAGCACCGGCGCGGATTGCCGGGACGCGCGGGGATTCTTATGTCGTGCCGCACAGGCGCCGGTCTCGTGGCCGTCACGGACGGATGGCGGCCTCATTGCTCCGGGAGACGACGATGCAAGGCTCGAACCGGCTGTTCGACGATTTCGCCCGCCTGATGACCGATGCCGTCGGCGCCGCGCAGGGCGTGCGCCGCGAGGCGGAGACGGTGTTCAAGGCCCAGGTCGAGCGCCTGATCCGCGACATGGACATCGCCTCCCGCGAGGAGCTCGACGTGCTGCGCGACCTCGTCTCGGCGCTGCGCAGCCAGAACGACGCCCTGGCCGCCCGGATCACCGCGCTCGAGGCGAAACTCGGCCCCGAGCCCGTGGCCGGAGCCAGCGAGGCGATCTGATTCCAGGTTGATTCGCGGGGGCTCCGGCCCCGCCACGCTTGTGCACAGGAAGGAACGGTGGACGGTCGCTTTCCTGTTCACCGGCTTCCCGGGCCGCTTTGAAACGCGAGTCCGGCACGGTCTATAGTGGGTCATGACCTGATTCGCTCCTGCCCCGAAACGCCCTGAACCGAACAGAATCGTTCCCTGCCACACCCGTCCGGGTGGGCGTGGAGCAAGTCCGGAACAGAGGGCCGACGGTCACCGGAGCGCGTTTCACAACGACTTCGCCGATCTTCGACGAGATCGACACACTGGACCGCCATGACCCAACTCCACATCGAAGATCACGATCGGCACGAGCATCCCCTCGACATCGTCGAGCGCCTCGCGTCGCTGCGCGACTGGATCTTCGACCGGGCCGAGACCGACGAGATGTCCGTCTCCGTCGCCGGGCGCTGGGCCGACTACCACGTGGCCTTCACCTGGATCGAGGACGTGGAGGCGCTCCACGTCGCCTCCGCCTTCGACCTCAAGGTGCCGGAGCGCCGGCGCACCGAGATCCTGACGCTGGTCTCCCTGGTCAACGAGCAGCTGTGGGTCGGGCATTTCGACCTGTGGTCCACCGACAACGTCGTGATGTTCCGCCACTCGCTGCTGCTGACCGGCGGCGCGGCCCCGACCCAGGGCCAGTGCACCATGATGCTGAAGTCGGCGGTCGATGCCTGCGAGCGCTACTACCAGGCCTTCCAGTTCGTGCTCTGGGCCGGCAAGTCCGCCCGCGAGGCCCTCGACGCGGTGCTGTTCGAGACCGAAGGCGAGGCGTGAGCACGCCCGTCGACGCTGCCCTCCCCGCCTCCCTCACTCTGGTGGGGGCCGGCAAGATGGGGGGCGCCATGCTCTCCGGCTGGCTGGCGGGGGGGCTCGACCCCGCCCGGACCACGATCCTGGATCCGCAGGCCTCCCCCGAACTGCAGGCGCTCTGCGCCGCGCGCGGGCTCGCCCTGAACCCCGCCGCGCCCCCGGTCGCGGAGGCCCTCGTGCTCGCCATGAAGCCCCAGGGGCTGGAGGCCGCAGCGCCCACGCTGGCGCCGCTGATCGGTCCCGGAACCCTGGTGGTGTCGGTGCTGGCGGGCAAGACCATCGCCAACCTGCGCGACCGCCTGCCCGGCGCCCGCGCCATCGTGCGGGCGATGCCGAACCTGCCCGCCAGCATCGGACGGGGGGCCACCGGCGCGGTGGCCAGCCCGGAGGTCGATGACGGGCAGCGGGCGCAGGCGCACGCGCTCCTCGCCAGCGTCGGCCTGGTGGAGTGGCTCGACGACGAGGGGCTGATCGACGCCCTGACGGCCGTGTCGGGCTCCGGGCCCGCCTACGTCTTCCTCCTGGCCGAGGCGATGGCCGAGGCGGGCATCGCCGCCGGCCTGCCCGCGGACATGGCCACGCGCCTCGCCCGCGAAACCGTCTCGGGGGCCGCCGCGCTCCTCGCGGCCGATCCCCGGGACGCCGCGCGTCTGCGCCAGGATGTGACATCGCCGGGCGGCACCACCGCCGAAGCCCTCGCGGTGCTGATGCGCAGCGGCGGCCTGCCGGACCTGATGCGCGAGGCCGTGGACGCGGCGCCGCGCCGGGGCCCTCGCGGGCTGAGCCGGACCTGACGATCCGGCCGCGGGACCCTACATGAAGGCCTGATTGGACGAGGATCGCACGACCATGGCCAAACGCCCCGGCTCTCCCAAGCCCGAGACCCAGACGACCGAGACGGACTCCGCCGACACCCTGCCGGTGGCGACCGCAGCGCCCGAGAAGGCGCTGCCCCCGCGCGAGGCGGCCGTCGAGGCGCTGATGCGCCTCGCCGCCGAGCAGCCGTGGAACGACATCGAGATCGGCGACATCGCCCGGGAGGCCGGCCTGACGCTGGCGGAGTTCCGCGACCTGTTCCCCTCGAAGGGCGCCGTACTCGGCGGCCTGTCGCGCCTCATCGACCGCGCGGTGCTGGAGGGCGACACCGCCGATCTCGCCGACGAGCCGACCCGCGAGCGCCTGTTCGACGTGCTGATGCGCCGCCTCGACGCGATGACGCCCTACAAGGACGCCCTGCGCCGGATCTCCTACGCCCTGCGCGGCGATCCGCTCTCGATGCTGGCGTTGAACGGCGTCGCGCTGAACTCGCACCGCTTCATGCTGGCCGCCGCCGGCATCAACACCGAGGGTCCGCTCGGCCGCCTCAAGCTCCAGGGCGTGGTCATCGCCTTCGCCCGCACGGTGGAGGTCTGGCTGGACGACGACGATCCGGCCCTGGCCCGCACCATGGCGCGCCTCGACAAGGAGATCCGCAACGGCGAGCGCTTCATGGAGCGCGCCGACGATGCCCGCCGCCTGACGGCCCCCTTCCGGGCGCTCGGCCGCTCGCTGCTCGACCGCGGCGGCCGTGCGCGCCGGGAACGGCACGCGGCGGACGACCGCAACGAGGATGCGGGCAATCCCCTCGGCGGCGACCCGGCCGCGGCGATCTGAGGCCCTAGGCCCCGGCCGGGCAATCGGTCTCGCCGAGATGGACGGCGAGCCAGACCGTCGGCCGGTCGGGATCCGTGAAGGTGACGCGGTGCACGCACCCGGCCGGGATGAACAGGGTATCGCCCGGCCCGAGCGCGACCTCAGCGCCCGCCAGCGCGACACGGGCCGCACCCGCGAGGAGCAGCACCCACTCGTCGTGGGCTTGGCGATAGGGCTCGTCCGGCGGCGTGACCTGGCCCTGCGAGACGATGCGCTCGATCCGGCAGCCCGGCCGCGCGAGGAGTTCGGTGAAGACCTCGCCCGCCGCGGCGTCGGGCAGGTTCGCGAGCAGGTTGCCCGCGTGGGCGGGGCGGGTCATGCGGCGGATCCTGATCGTTTGGGCGACTGAAGAAGGGTTCCGACATGAGCGGCCGGAACCGGATTTGCCCGACTGGCCCGTGAGGGTCCACCATGGACGGGTGGCGGCCCCTCTCGTCGTTTTGCGGACCTGATCCTAACATCGCCTCGGCCTCAGGATAGGCCAACGGTCCGCGTGAAGGGCTCAGCCCATTCGTCGTCGTCTGATCATTCCCCGACTTCCTGCCCGAGAACGCGGACAAAGGGCGCTGAGGAAGGAAGGATTCGATGACGGCTACGCTTCCGTCGAGCGGCGCTTGCCCCCGCGCACTCCCCGACCGCCCCAACCTCGAACACCTGCGAAATGAAGCCAAGTCTCGGTTGAAGCAGATGCGCGCCGCCGACCCGACAGCGCAGCTCGCGACGGCGCAACGCGATCTCGCCCGTGACTACGGTTTCCCCAGTTGGCGCCGGCTCCGGGCGGAGGTCCGGCGGTTGACCGAGGGGCGGACGGAGACCGACAAAGACCGCATGGAGCGGCTCAGGATCGGGCAGGCGCGTCCACGAACGGAAGTCCGGATCGATCCAAAGGTCGTGGACGGATACGTCGCCTTCTACGAACTGACTCCCAAGACCATCATCGTTGTACAGCGGGACGCGAACGATCTCATCGTTCGCCTCACGGGACAGTCGTTTTACTCGATCATCCCGGAAAGCAGTCGAAAATTTTCTATCGAAATCGCAATATCCAGGCACAGATCAGCTTTATGGTCGGTCCGGATGGCACCGCGACTGCCGTCATCCTTCATCAGAACGGGCTTGAACAGACCTCTCCGCGGATCAGGGAAGACCGGGCGAACGCCATCGAGGCACGGCGGGAGGCGCGGCAGGCTGCGAATACGCCGGCCCCTGGAAGTGAAGCGGCTCTGCGTCGGATCATCGAGGCGACCCAGCGGGGCAGCCCGGAACTCGCGCGCATGAGCAAGCCGCTCGCACGGGCGTTCAAGGAGCAGTTGCCGGACAACATGAGGACGGTGAGGTTCTGGGGCGACCTCGTGTCGATCGCCTTCAAGGGCATCTCCCGCGTCGACGACAGCGATGTCTTCACCGTCATGTTCTCTGCCGCGCACAGCGAATGGCGGCTCACCATGAACGACCCGGAGACGATCGAGAGCGCCAGTTTCCGATTGGCTCCCTAAGACAGGTGCACGGTGCGGGGCGTGCGTCGACCGGCGACGGCGGGGCCCCCTGCCGTCGTAATGGACCACGCAGCCGGCCGGCACGCCTGCCGGCCATCATCCGTCAGGCCCGGCCGAGGAGCCGATGGACCTGCCAGGTCAGCATCATGCTGGCCACCATCAGGGTGGCGTACAGGAGGTGGAGGAGAAGCGGCGCGTCGTGCATCAACTCGAACCCGTGGGCTTCGGTGCGAGGGAGCACGTCTCCTCGCAACAACCGCGCCACGCGCCCGGGACCAAGCGCCGGGCCAAGCGCCGGGCCAAGCGCCCGGGGCGAAGTGTCGGACCAAGTGCCGCCGGCCCCTGCCCCGCTCAGGCCGCCGCGGCCGGGCTCGCGTCGAAGGCCTTGGCGGAGGCGAGGCGCGTCAGCACGGCGAGCAGGTCGGTCTGGGTGATGATCCCGTGGATCCGGCGGTCCTCGCCCGTCACCACCACCGCATGCGCGTGCCCGTTGGTCAGGGGCTCCACCAGGCTCAGCACGGGCTCGGCCGCCCGGGCCGTGTGCGCCTCGGACATCACCTGCGCGAGGCTGCCCTCCCCGCGCAGGGCCAGTTCGCGCAGGCCCAGGGTTCCGGCGAGGCGGCCCGCCTCGTCCACCACCGGCAGGGTCCGGATGTTGTGCCGGAGCAGGAGGTCGCGTGCCCGGGCGAGCGACTCGTGCAGGCCGATCGTCACCACGTCGCGGGACATCACCGCGCCGCAGTCCAGGGCCCCGTGCGCCCGCACCAGGGCCTGGCTCTCGACCTCCCGCAGCAGCCGGTCGAGGTCGCTGCGGTCGATGTCGAGGGTCTCGTTGAGGTTGAGGAGCGCGGCGTCGACGTCGCGGGCGTTGAAGCCGACCCGGATGGGGGCCGGCAGGTCGGTCGTGCCGTGCAGGTTGGCCGGGGGGGCCGACGGGACGTGCGGATAGGTGCGCCCGGAAATCCGGTGGAAGGCGATGCCGAGGCTGACCAGGATGATGGAGTTCAGGCAGACCGGCACGAAGGGGAACAGGAAGCCCGAGGAGGCGATGGCCGGGCCGCCGATGAGCGCGGTGAGCGCCGCGGCCCCGCCCGGCGGATGCAGGCTGCGCGTGAACGACATCGCCGCGATGGCCAGCGAGACGCCGACCCCGATGGCCAGCACCGGATTGGGGATGAAGTGGGCGGCGGTCACGCCGATCAGGGCCGAGATCGTGTTGCCGCCGATGATCGGCCAGGGCTGGGCCAAGGGGCTCGCCGGCACGGCGAAGAGCAGCACCGCCGTGGCCCCCATGGGCGCCACGATAAGGGGAATGTATGGGCCTTGCCCGACCATCCAGCCGGTCACGAGTCCCGTCAGGGCGATGCCGATGAGGGCGCCAAGGCAGCCGATCAGGCGCTCGCGCAGGGTGGCGCCGGCCAGGATCGGCCGGAACAGACGGGCGCCCAGCAGCGCGCCGGCCGGGCGGTCGGGACCGGTAGGGTCTGACATCCTCTCCCCCTCGCTCGCGATGCGCGCGCTGCACGAGCGAACGCTGAAAATGCAGGCCGACGTCTCTGGTATACCAGTGCGACCTTACAGGGCGAGGTCAGAATTGCAAACGGTTCGGGCAGATTGCCCACCTCGACGGCAGAGCCCTGCGTAGGGCGGCGAGCGGTTTTCCGGAGACCGGCCCGGTTCGGCGCAAGCCGGCACTCCGATGGCGGATTCAGGCCGGCGGATCGGACCGGCCGGGCTCGACGATGACGTTGGGCGGCGTCGGCCCGGCCCCGCCCAGGATCTTGCGCAGGCCGCGGGCGCGGATGCGGCCGGCGCGACGGCGGGTTTCCGGCACGGTCCCGTGTTCCCGCGCCACATCGGCCACGTCCGCGTGGGCGATCAGGCCGTGCTCGGCGGCATGCTCGGCCATGGCGAGGCTGTCGGCGGCCAGAACCAGGCTGCTGCCGGCCGCCTCCACCGCCTCGGCGAGCTTGGCGATCTCTTCCAGCCGGCCCGCATCCCGCGAGACGTTGCGGATATAGACCGCGGCCACTCGGCCGGGATAGGCCGCGACGATGCCCGCGTAGACCTCGGGATCGTGCTGGCCGCTGTCGCCGATGAGCACGAAGGGCAGGTCGTGGTAGAGCGTCAGCATGTGGTCGATGAGGTGGCGCTTGTGATCCTCGGCCCGGCGCGGCAGCGGGCTCGTCCAGGACAGACCCCATTCGCGCAAGAAGAGCACCGGCCCGACCGGGATCCGATGCATGACGAAGAATTCGCTGAGCATGTCGTAGATGCCCCACGGCGCCCGGGAGACGTAGAGCATGGGATTGCCCTCCGCCCCGCACGGCCCGGCATAGAGCGCCCGGTACAGGGCGGCGGCCCCCGGGAAGGCGACCCGGTTCTCGGCATCCTCCACGAACAGCCGCCAGAGCATCTTGACCTTGTTGGCCACGCCCGTGTGCATGATCGTGTCGTCGATGTCGCTGATCACCACCCGCCGGCAATCGACCGAGGGGATGAACACCTGCGCCTTCGCCCGCACGGGCTCGGGGCCGGCCAGATCGAGCTCCAGGCTGTGCCAGGAGGCCTGCGGCGGCGCGGGCAGGTTCGGGCGCAGGTGGACGCGGAAGTAGCCGTCCCGGTCGGTGACGACCTGCTCCTCGCAGCCGAAGAAGCGCGCGGTGAGCGCGGCACCCGCCACCGTGCGGCGGGTGATGCGGCGCCGGATGTCGCGCAGCTCGGCGGCCCAGCCCTCGTCCGGCGCGTCGGCCGCCCGGCTCGACTGCCGAAAGACCCGGCCGATGAGGAAGACCTCGTCGCGGGAGCCGTAGCCCCGATAAGTTTCCACCACCGTCCCGGCGCGGCCTTGAGACCGTCGAACCGGCTTGGCCAGCAGGCGCAACGCCCGCAGGGTGCCTTTCGCGAACCGGGCGACCCCCTGTCGGCCGGTCATGGTTGCGTCGCCATCGTCGTGGGGCCCCGTCTCGACATCGTCGGTTCAATGCTCGGCGCCGGCAAAGGTTCGCCGCGGGGCATCGCCGCCGTCGCCGGGAGGGCTGTGGAGCATGCGTGCCATGCCGTCGCGCGAACGGAACTCGGCCATGTCCCTCCGGTTCACCCCATGCACCCTGCGTTCCGGGTGCTGTCAGCGTCGAGTCTCCATGCATCTCCCCACCGACGACAGCGGCCATCCCCTGGCCGTGGAGTTCCAGGATTTCATCCGAAGCCAGCCCTTCCCCTGCGTCGGCGCGAAATCGGCCCTGTCGAAGGGCCAGATGAAGATCGTCGTGGCGCGCAGCATCGCCTCGAGCTGGGACGATCCCCGGCTCTATCCCGCCCTTCTCGCCTTCATCTGCCGCTACCGGGCCAAGCCCGACCTGTTCCAGAGCTTCGCCGTGATCTTCGAAGGTCCGACGGACCTCGGCGAGGAGGCCTTCGAGCGCCACCTCTGGGACCGCGTGCAGTCCCTGTCGGACAAGGACGCGTTCCTCGGCCAGCGCTACGACACCCGCGTCGAGGCCGACCCGAACGACCCGCACTTCTCCCTCTCCTTCGGCGGCGAGGCGTTCTTCGTGGTCGGCATGCATCCCGGTGCCAGCCGGCCGGCCCGGCGCTTCCCGCATCCGGTCCTGGTGTTCAACCTGCGCGCCCAGTTCGAGCAGCTGCGCGCCGAGGGGCGCTACGAGAAGCTGCGCAGCGCGATCCTCTCGCGCGACGAGGCGCTGGCCGGCTCGATCAACCCGATGCTCGCCCGGCATGGCGACGCCTCGGAGGCGCGCCAGTACAGCGGCCGCGCCGTCGACGCCGACTGGGTCTGCCCGTTCCGCGGCCGCGACGCGGAGGACCGCGATGCCGCCTGAGCCCCGCCCGCACCCATCGACCTTGCACGAGATCGCGCCGCGCTCCGGCGTCGCCTTCACCCTCGACAAGGGCGAGCGCCTCACCGTGATCGACCCGCAGGGCGAGCAGGTGGCCGACCTCCTCGCCTTCGTCCGCGGCGACCTCGACGAGGTGATCTCCTCGGGCCGGACCCTCGATTATGCCAGCCGGATCTACCTCACCACCGGCGACCCGATCTATTCCAACCGCTCGAATGTGCTCCTGCGCATCGTCGCGGACACGGTGGGCCGCCACGACTTCCTGCTGACCCCGTGCTCGGCCGACACCTTCCGGATCATCTACGGCGACACCCACCCGCACCGGGGCTGCTTCGGCAACCTCGCGGCGGCGCTGGCGCCCTACGGCGTCGTGCCGGACCGGATCCCGGTGGCCTTCAACGTGTTCATGAACGTCACCGTCGATGGCGGCACGGGCGACTTGAAGGTCGAGCCACCCCTGAGTCGGGCGGGCGACCACGTCACCTTCGAGGCGGAATGCGACCTCGTGATCGGGCTCACCGCCTGTTCGGCCCTGCAATCGAACAACAACAGCTTCAAGCCGATCCGCTACCGCATCGACCCGGCCCGCCTCTGAAGCGGGTGCCCGACGGGGCCGCGCTCGTGCTATGGGCGGCGCCCGGCGCCCCCTCTCCCGGGGGCCCCCGTCGTGAACAGGTCGAAGCGAGTCCCATGCGAACCATCGTCTATGCCGACGGCGGATGCGATCCCAATCCCGGACCCGGTGGCTGGGGCGTCGTCATCGAGGCCGAGAACGGCCGCATCGAGCTCTGCGGCGGCGACCGGGCCACCACCAACAACCGCATGGAGCTGACCGCAGCGATCAACGCCCTGCGTCACTTCCCCGAGGGCGCGCAGATCGAGATGCGCTGCGACAGCCAGTACGTCATCAAGTCGGTGACCGAGTGGATGCGCGGCTGGAAGGCCAAGGGCTGGCGCACCGCCACCGGCCCGGTGAAGAACGTCGAGCTGATGCAGGAGCTCGATGCCCTGGCGGCCCGGCGCGACGTGCGCTGGACCTGGGTCCGGGGCCATGCGGGCGAGGCCGGCAACGAACGCGCAGACCGGCTCGCGGCGCAGGGCCGGCGCGAGGCCCTCGGCCTGCCGCTGCGCCCGGAGAGCGGACCGGCACCGCTCACCGGAACGGCCGCCCTGCGCGCGGCGGTTGCCCCGGCTGTCTCGCAGGCGGTCTCGCAGGCGGCCTTGGCCACGGCGCCCGTCGCGTCCGAGCCCGCCCCGGCGCGCACGAGCGCGATCCCCCTCGATCTCGGCCTCGGCCTGGAGGTGTCGCGCGCCGCGAAAGCCTCCGGCCTGACGCCGCAGGCCTACGTGGAACGGGCGGTGCGGCTCGCCCTCGACCTCGGCCCCGAGGGGCTGGAGCGGGCCCGCGCCGACCTGCGCGGCGCCAAGGCTGCCAACGCGGGCAAGGGCGTCTCCACCCCTTGAGTCCAGCGGGCGATCCCCTCGGCGCACGCCTCCCGGCCGGCTTCTTCGCCCGCCCGGCGGCGGACGTGGCCGCGTCCCTCATCGGCTGCGACCTGCGGGTGGACGGGATCGGCGGGATGGTCGTCGAGACGGAGGCCTATGACCGGAGCGACCCGGCCTCGCACAGCGTCAACGGCCCGACCCGGCGCAATGCCAGCATGTTCGGGCCGCCGGGGCACGCCTACGTCTACCGCTCCTACGGCCTGCACTGGTGCCTGAACCTCGTCTGCGAGCCGGGCAGCGCGGTCCTGATCCGGGCGCTGGAGCCCCGCCACGGGCTCGACGCGATGGCGGCGCGGCGGAGGCTGTCCGATCCGCGCCTGTTCTGCGCCGGACCCGGCCGCCTCTGCCAGGCGCTGGCCGTCAGCCTCGCGATGGACGGCCTGGCCCTCGACGCGCCCCCCTTCGCGCTGGCCGCCCCCGAGACGGCGCCGGCCTGGATCGCCGATCGCCGGATCGGTATCTCCCGCGCGGTGGAGACGCCCTGGCGCTTCCTGCTCGCCGGCTCGCGGGCCGTGAGCCGGCCGCCCTCGCGCCACGCGACGCCGGGCGGCCCCCTCACGCCGCCCGGACCGTCTCCAGGAAGCGCGTGACCTGCACGGTCAGGTGCTCCGACTGGGCGGTCAGGTCGGAGGCCGAGACGAGCACCTGACGGGCGGCGGCGCCGGTCTCCTCGGCCGCGTGGGCGACGCCCGAGATGTTCTCGGTGACCTCGCTGGTGCCGCTGGCGGCCTGGCCGACGTTGCGCACGATCTCCTGGGTCGCCGAACCCTGCTCCTCCACCGCCGCCGCGATCGAGGTCGTCACCTGGCTGATCTCGCCGATCCGGCCGCTGATGGTGCGGATGGCCCCGACCGCCTGCTCCGTCGAGGCTTGGATGCGGCCGATCTGCTCCTCGATCTCGTGGGTCGCCCGCGTGGTCTGGTTGGCGAGTTCCTTGACCTCGGCGGCGACCACCGCGAAGCCGCGGCCCGCCTCGCCAGCCCGCGCCGCCTCGATCGTTGCGTTCAGCGCCAGCAGGTTGGTCTGGCCCGCGATGGTGGTGATCAGCGCGACGACGTCGCCGATCCGCGCGGCGGCGCTGCTGAGGTCCTGGACGAGCCCGGCGGTCTGGGCCGCCTCCTCCACCGCCCGCAGGGCGAGGTTGGCCGAGCCGTCGACCTGGCGGCCGATCTCCTGCACCGACGAACCGAGCTCCTCGGCTGCGGCCGCCACGGTGTTGACGTTGGAGGCCGCCTCCTCGGCGGCGGCCGCCACCGTCACCGATTGATCGGTGGTCCGGGCCGCGTTGGTGCTCATCGCCGCGGCGGTCTCCTGCAGCGCGCCGGCCGAGGCCGACACCGTGGCGATGATCGAGCCGACCGCCACCTCGAAGCCGTCGGCGAGTTCATGCATGGTGCGCTGGCGCTCGGCCGCCGCCGCCGCATCGGCGATCTGCCGGCGCTCGGCCTCCTCCGAGGCCTTGCGGGCGACCAGGGCGCGGATCTCCTCCACCGCGCGGCCCACGGCGCCGACCTCGTCGCGCCGGTCGCGCCCGAGGATCACCGCGTCGCTGTCCCCCCGCGCCATCCGGCGCAGGGCCTCGACCAGCTGGCCGATCGGACGGGTGATACCGAACACGGCGACGAGCCCGGCCGCGAAGAGGCCCGCGAGCAGGCCGAGGCCGCCGAGGAGCAGGGTGTTGGTCCGGGTCCGGTCCGTCATCGCCGCGAGATCGCGGGCGCCCGCGTCGACGAAGGTCCGGATGTCCCGGCCGAGGGCGCTTCCCTCCGACACCATCGCGTCGAAGGTCGGGTCGACGGTCTGGTGCAGCAGGACGAGGGCCTCCGTCTTCAGGCCGCTGCTCGCCAGGGTGCGCGCCTCGGAGCTGTCGGCCATGAAGCGGTTGACCTTCTGTTTCAGACCGTCGATGCGCGGCGCGAAGCTGGGAGCGGCATCCCGCAGTTCCGCCAGCACCTTGTTCAGGCGCTCGCTCGCCTCGTCGAATCCCTTGTCGGTCTTCTGCATCTCGTCGGGGCTGCCCTCGGCGATGTTGCGGAAGTTGAAGTAGCTCATCGTGAAGACCAGCCGGTTGACCGTCCGCAGGTCGGCGATCGCCTTCGTGTCATGGGAGACGAAGCGGCTGTAGGCCTCGTCGATCTGCGTCATCTGGGTGGTGGCGTACCAGAGGCAGCCACTGACGATGACCCCGATCAGACTGACCACCGCGATCAGTTTGGTGATGATGCTGAAGCGCGCGAGCAAAGCCACGAGAGATCTCCGGACCGGTATCGGTGCCAGAGCTAGCAGCGGGAAACTTAAGGCACCGCTAAAGCATCGTGACTGCTCATCGTTTGCGCTGGATTACGAATGTATTGAATTATATTTACTTTCCGGATCGTATCTGGACGTCTCCGATTACGGACTTGATCCGGGCCTTATCCGAACCGGACCGGTGGCAATACCTCGACGAACGCGGGCCGCCGGGGGCGGAGGCCGGATCGGAGCGCGGACACAGGCCCGAAAAAACCCGCCTCGGCGTGAGCCGGGCGGGGATGAGGTCTTCGAGCTTGGGTCGTCGGTGCAACGGCCGGCCGGCGCTATGGTTCCGGTCCGCACCGTCTGAACCCGGGGGCGAAGGTCCGCGTTTCCCGCCCGAGGCCCGCCCGTCAGGCGAGCCGGACGCGTTGCGCGCCATCCGCCAGGGAATGACCATGCCCGTCACCGACGACCGAAAGTCCCAGTACCGCGCCGAGCGCGATCGTCTGATGGCGGAACTCGCCGCACGCGGGCAGGAGGCGCATACGGAGGAGCGCCAGTTCGAGGACGGGTACGCCCTGCGCGACATGGACGAGAGCACCCGGGAAGGCCTCCGCCTGCGCATCGGTGAATTGACGGCGCTCATCGAGAAGATCGAGACCGGCACCGCCTGACGGAGAGTGGATCGGCCGCCGCGACCGAAAAAGAAGCCCGCAGGGGCGATGCCCTGCGGGCCGAGACGGTCCGAAACCTTGGAGACGCCCAGGCTAGACCGCAGCCCCGGTGCCTGACATCCCCCAAATGGAGGGTGCCGAGCGGGTCATCCGATCTTCGCAGAGAACGGCTAAGGGATCGTCCCGACGGGCCGCGCTCCGGACGGTCGATCGCAGGGACGCGAGATCCCGCGCGGATCACCCCTGCGCTGTTTGCGCAACAGTGGCCCTGATCCCGTCCCGGCTTGGATTAAACCATATTGTCATAGTTATAGCACCGTCTATACCCCGTCCTCGGACAAACGGCGCGGGGGCGGTATGACGAGAGCGGATCGCTTTGGACGCGGCGGCCCTGACCGCGCGGGAGCCGCCGGCCTCGCCCTGCTCACGCTGACGGCCGCTTCCGGCGTCCACGCCGCCGATCTCGGCGCGCCACGCCCCCTGGCCACGGCACCGGCCTTCGTCGATTGGTCGGGGCCCTATCTCGGGATCGAGGGCAGCGCCGGCAATTCCTACGGTGCCTACACCTTTCGCGACACCACGGTCGGCGGTCGCCCGGCCCGTCCGTTCAAGACGGGCGACGCCACCGGTCGGTCCGACCTCGGCCGCGACGCCACCACCGCCGTCGGCGGCCTGTTCGGCGGCTACAACTGGCAGACCGGCCCCTGGCTGTACGGGATCGAGGCCGATGTCGCGGGCGCGAACCTGAAGCGGCCGGTGCTCCTGCCCACCCCCGGCTTCGTCGGCGACGGCGATCCGGGCCTCGGCCTGATCCGCGCCAAGACCGACGTCTACGGCACCCTGCGCGGGCGCTTCGGCTACGCCTTCGAGCGGTCGCTGGTCTATGCGAGCTTCGGGCTCGCCGGCGCCAATGCCCGCATCCTGGCGAGCTATCCCGACCCCGGCACCGGCCGCGTCACCACCGCGCGGCGCGACCTCTCCTCGCTCGGCTTCACCCTGGGAGCCGGCGTGCAGTTCGCCGTGACCGAGAGCCTCGCCCTCGGGATCGACTACCGCTATCTCGACCTCGGCGGCAGCGGCCGCTTCGATATCGGCGCCGTCCCGGGCCTCGGCCCGGTGGCGACGCGGCAGGATTCCTTCACCTCGCACCAGATGATGGCGCGCCTGTCCTGGCATCCGAGCGGCTTCGTGCTGCCGCCGGAGGTCGACGACGCCGCGCCGCACGATCCCGGCGACGGCTCCGGCGATCGGTTCTCGCTCCACGGCCAGACCACCTTCATCGCCCAGGGCGTGCCGGGCTTCCGCGCGCCCTATACCGGTCCGGCGAGCCTGATCGGCCATCAGGTCCAGTCGACCACCACCGCCACCGCCTTCCTGGGGCTCAAGCTCTTCGAAGGCACGGAACTCTACTACAATCCGGAATTCTCCCAGGGCTTCGGCCTGAGCCGGACCCTGGGCGTGGCCGGCTTCGTCAACGGCGAGGCGCAGAAGGCGGGCGCGCCGTTCCCGAAGCTGCGCTCCAACCGCTACTTCGTGCGCCAGACCTTCGGCCTCGGCGGCGAAACCGAGGACGTGCCGGACGGCCCGAACCAGGTCGCCACCCGGCGCGACATCGAGCGGATCACCGTGGTGGCGGGCAAGTTCGCCCTCGGCGACTACTTCGACGGCAACGTCTACGCCCACGACCCGCGGGTGGACTTCATGAACTGGGGCATCTGGGCCTCCGGCGCCTACGACTTCCCCGCCAACCTGCCCGGCTTCACCCAGGGCGTGATGGTCGAGTACAACCGCGCGGCGTTCGCGATCCGGGCCGCCTACACCCAGGTGCCCAAGGAGCCCTCCAGCGACGTCCTCGACCCGCGCGTCTTCCGCCGGGCCGGCACCACTATCGAGTTCGAGGAGCGCCACGTGCTGCCGGTCCTCGATCAGCCCGGCAAGCTGCGCCTTGGGTTCTTCACCAATGTGGGCAACTCGGCCGACTTCCGGGAGGTGGTGTCGCTGACCCAGGCCGGGCTCTTCGGCGACATCAACGATGCGGCCGCCGCCACGCGGGCCGCGCGGCGCAAGACCGGCTTCTACCTGAATCTCGAGCAGGCGGTGACGGCGGACCTCGGCGTCTTCGCCCGGTTCAGCGCCAATGACGGCCGCACCGAGAGCCTGTCCTTCACCGACATCGACCGGTCGGTGTCCGGCGGCGTGTCCCTCAAGGGCACCGCCTGGGGCCGGCCCGGCGACACGGTGGGCCTCGGCACCTCGATGAACGCGATCTCGCCGAGCCATCGCGCCTTCTTCGCCAATGGGGGCGTCGGCCTCCTCATCGGCGACGGCCGGCTCAACTATGCCCCCGAGCGCGCGGTGGAGGCCTACTACGCCTTCGCCCTGAACAGGACCCTGACCCTGTCGGTCAATTACCAGCACGTGGAGAACCCGGCCTACAACCGGGACCGCGGGCCGGCGGACTTCTTCGGCACCCGCATCCACGCGGATTTCTGACCCCCGGGGCGTCGGTCCGGCGTCAGGAGCGCGGCCGCTCCGGCTGGTCGCAGCGATAGGCCCGCCCGTTGACCGACGCGACCGGCACGAACCGGCCGCCCGCCGCCCGGCATTCGGCGACATGCGCGTCCATGGCCCACTTGTCGGCGAGGGCGAGGCTGAGCGGGACGACCGTGACCACCAGCAGCAGCGCGACCACGGCACAGACCGCCCAGCCGACCCCGCGGGGCGGCGGCTCCGGCGGATGGTAGCGCTCCGGCGGCAGCGGCGCGAGGAACGCCAGCGTGGTGAGCCCGAGGAGAGTGGCGGCGCCCATGGTCATCCCGCATCGGTCAGGCGCCCCAGACTAAGCCGAGGCGGGCGCCCGGGGGAGGCGACCATACGAAGCAGCGCCCCCGGCCGAGCCCAGGGCTTCCGCCGGCCCAGACCTCCCGTCGGCCCGAGCCTCAGGCCCAGCGCGCCAGGGCCGCCTCCGCTTCCGCGGCGTTGTCGCGGATGCGGTAGACGGTCTGCCGGCTGAGGCCGGTCGCGACAGCGATCGCCGAGATCCCCCGCCCCTCGACGAGGGCGGAGCGCACCGCTTCGTACTGCGCCCGGCTGAAGCTCGGCTTGCGTCCGCGATAGACGTCGCTGCGCGCCCGCGCCTGGGCGATGCCGGCCTTCTGCGCCTCTCGCATGGCCTCCGCCTGGGCCTGGGCCGTCGCCGCCATGAAACCGATGAGGGCATCGCGCACGGCCTGCTGCATCGGATCCGCCGTGGCGCCGTCGAAGGTCAGCCGGTGGATGACCGTGCGCACCACGACGCCCCGGCGCATCATCTCCCGCAGGGTGTCGCAGACGTCGGCGTAGTTGCGGCCGAGGCGGTCGACCCAGCGCACCACCAGGACGTCGCCCCGCCGCAGCAGGTCGAACAGCCGGCGCCCCTGCGGCCGCTCGCGCAGGCAGGTGCTCAGGCCCGACACGCCGTCATCCGCCACGACCTCGTCGACGACGAAGCCCGCGGCGGCAGCCTGCGCCTCCTGATGGGCGATGGTCTGGTCTCCGGTCGAGACCCGGGCATACAGAATGGTCTTCATCGATCACGGCCGCACTCGGACATTCGGGCCCGCAGGACGACGCCCGTGCGTTGCCGTGTCAATCCATTCGACGGCGCAGGGACGAAGGTGCGGCGGCGTGATGCGGGGGTGGTTCGGCACCCTGGGGCTGCGTCCGTCGCCCCGCCCCGGCGCTACGGAGTACGGCTCTCAGCCGCCGTCACCGCGGATCCCGTTCAGCACGCGGTCGAGGTCCCGCTGGCGTTCGGTGCGGACGTCCGGATCGGCCGTTGAAGCGTCCACGCGGCACCGTCTGGCCGGTGGGCAGGGTGCCGCGCGACCGACGCCGGATGCGCGCGTCGCTTCGGCGAAAGCCGGCGTCCAGGGCATCCTTGGCCCGAGACTTACGGCACCTTTGTCCAAGATGTATTCATGATGCATCGAGACGGGGCGAACCCTCATCTCAGGCCCCACCGTTTAATCCTGTCTTCTACGTGCCTGGCCGCACGTCATGGCTGAGATCGAGGCCCCATATTGGGTTCAGACAGATGAAGCGAACCAAGAAAAACGGTTCGCACTGTATAGGAGCCCGATAGCCACAATGAAGACCCGTATCGCCGCCCTCGCCGTCGCCCTCGTCCTCGGCGTTGCTCCGATCTCGTCCGCCATGGCTTTCGAAAGGCCGTCCCGTTACACCGCCTTCTCGCCCTCCGACGTCGAAACGACCGGTTCGCTCGAGTTTCGCAGCGTCGCCCCCCTGCGAAACCCCTACAGCTGTCCGATGAGCTCAGCCGCCGAGGGCAACGCCAACCAGCAGAACTTCCCCACCCAGCAGTACGGCCAGACCTCGGGCGGAAACCGCTGCTGATCGCACACCCCAACCCGACCGGACACCCCGAGGAGACCCCCATGCTGCTGAAAGGCTTCTCCTACGCCATGATCGCCGCTTTCGCCGGCGGACTCGTCTTCACCCTCGTCGGCTCGGCCCAAACCTTTCTCAACCTCTGAGCCGTTCCCGACCGACAAGATCTCACACCGACCCGCCCGGCCTCCGCCGTGGCGGGTCGCGTCGTGGGTTCGGGAAGCTCCCGCCGGGCGGCGCTCGCCACCCGGTCTCCCGGAGGCTATAGCCGTGTGGCGTGCGTCGGCGCGTCCCCGCTCGCGGAGGGGCGCCTCCGGCCGATCGCGAGGCTGCCCGTGTCCGCCCGTTCCTCTCATCGCCCGAGCTGATGCCGCCTCAACTTCTCCTTGCCATCGCGGCGATCCTTCCTTTCCTCGGCAGCGCGGCCGTGATCAGCCTGCCCGGACATGCGCGCAATGCCGCCGCGATCCTGGCCGGGTCGACCCTGGTGGCGTGCCTCGCCTGCATCGGGCTTCTCTACCCAATGGTGTCCGCGCCCGGCGGCAGCCTGGTCTGGGCGGTGGACTGGCTTCCGACGCTCGGCGTCCAGTTCGTCCTGCGGCTCGATGGCCTGGCCTGGCTGTTCGCAGTCCTCGTGCTCGGGATCGGCGCGCTCGTCGTCCTGTACGCGCGCTACTACATGGCCGCCGAAGATCCGGTCCCGCGCCTGTTCAGCTATCTCCTCGCTTTCGTCGGCGCGATGCTGGGGATCGTGCTCTCGGGCAACCTGATCCAGCTAGTCGTGTTCTGGGAACTGACGAGCATCGTGTCCTTCCTGCTGATCGGCTACTGGACCGACAATGCGTCCGCCCGCGACGGGGCCCGGATGGCCCTCACCATCACGGCGGCCGGCGGTCTCTGCCTGTTCGTCGGCATGGTGCTGATCGGGCAGATCGTCGGGAGCTACGACCTGGCGGTGGTCCTGGCCTCGGGTGACACGATCCGCTCCAGCCCGCTCTACCTCCCGGCCCTGGTGCTCGTGCTCGCGGGTGCCCTCACCAAGTCGGCGCAGTTCCCCTTCCATATCTGGCTGCCGCGCGCGATGGCGGCCCCGACGCCGATCAGCGCGTACCTACATTCCGCCACCATGGTGAAGGCCGGCATCTTCCTGATGATCCGGTTCTGGCCCGTGCTGGCCGGCACCGAGACCTGGTACTGGATCGTCGGCACCGCCGGCATGGCGACGATGCTGGTGGGCGCCTGGAGCGCGATCTTCCAGCACGACCTCAAGGGCCTGCTCGCCTACTCCACGATCAGCCATCTCGGGCTGATCACCCTCCTGCTCGGTCTCGACTCGCCCCTCGCCGTCGTGGCGGCGATCTTCCACACCGTGAACCACGCGACCTTCAAGGCCTCGCTCTTCATGGCGGCCGGGATCATCGACCACGAGACGGGCACGCGGGACATGCGCCGCCTCAGCGGGCTGTGGCGGGCGATGCCCTACACGGCGACGCTGGCGATGGTGGCCGCCGCCGCGATGGCGGGCGTGCCCCTCCTCAACGGCTTCCTCTCGAAGGAGATGTTCCTGGCCGAGGCGGTCGACAATGCGGGCGAGCACGGGCTGAACCTCGCCCTGCCGATCCTGGCGACGCTCGCGAGCGCCTTCACCATGCTCTACTCGGTGCGCTTCATCCGCCAGACCTTCTTCGGGCCCGCCCCCCACGACCTGCCGCAGGTGCCCCATGAGCCGGTCCGCTGGATGCGCATCCCGATCGAACTGCTCGTCCTGGTCTGCATCGCCATCGGCCTCGTGCCGAATCTCACCATCGGGCCCGCCCTCG
The DNA here is from genome assembly GCF_059816145.1 of Methylobacterium sp. 001424705. Taxonomy (NCBI): domain Bacteria; kingdom Pseudomonadati; phylum Pseudomonadota; class Alphaproteobacteria; order Hyphomicrobiales; family Methylobacteriaceae; genus Methylobacterium; species Methylobacterium sp. 001424705. Next base: position 68,185 of record NZ_JCBANU010000016.1, read on the forward strand.
CGGGCGCGGTCCGGTCGGTCCTCGGGGCGCGGACGCCGGACTACGACCTCGCGATCTGGCACGGCTTCAACGCGCCGCTGGCCCTGAGCGTCGTGGCGCTGGTAGGGGGCGTCGCGCTCTACGGCGTGTTCGGGCGGCGGATCAACGCCAATCCCCGCGGCGGCCCCTGGCTGATGGACCGGCTCGACGGCGGCCGGCTGTTCGAACGGGCGATGACCGGGCTCGTGACCGGTGCCCGCCGGTTGGAGGGGCACCTGGGCAGCGAGCGCCTCCAGGTGCAGTTGCGCATCCTCTTCCTGACCGTGCTCCTGGCCGCCATGCTGGCCGGAGCCGTGCGGGGGCTCGACCTCTTCGCACCGGGACGCGCCACGACGTTCGACCCCGCCTTCGCCCTGATGTGGCTGGTCGGTGCGGCCTGCGCCGTGGGGGCGGCCGAACGGGCGAAGTATCATCGCCTCTCGGCCGCCATCTTCGTCGGCGGAGCCGGACTCGTCAGCAGCCTGACCTTCCTCTGGCTCTCGGCGCCCGACCTCGCGGTCACGCAGATCCTCGTGGAGATCGTCACCACGGTGATGCTGCTGCTGGGCTTGCGCTGGCTGCCCAAGCGCGACGCCGCGATTCCGGCTCCGGCCTCCGAGGCGGCGCGGGCCCGGCGGCGGCGCATCGTCGACCTCTGCATCGCGGCCTTCGCGGGCCTCGGCCTCGCCGGCCTGGCCTACGCGGTGATGACCCGGCCGGCGGTCGACGGCATCGCGCGCTGGTTCGTCGAGGAGGCCTACCCGCAGGCGGGCGGGCGCAACGTGGTCAACGTCCTGCTGGTCGATTTCCGTGCGTTCGACACCCTGGGCGAGATCTGCGTGCTCGGCATCGTCGGGCTCACGGTGTTCGCGCTGCTGCGCCGCTTCCGCCCGGCCTCGGACAGTCTCGGACGTCCCAAGCAGCAGGTCAGGCACGATGCCTACGACGCGGCACGGGCCGGCCGCAGCCCCGGCGACACCGCCGCCGATGCCCTGCTGGTTCCCCGCGTGGTGATGACGTGGCTGTTCCCCTTCATCGTCCTGCTCGCCCTGCACCTGTTCCTGCGGGGACACGACCTGCCCGGCGGGGGCTTCGCGGGCGGCATCGCGCTGACCATCGCCTTCGTGCTGCAATACATGGCCCAGGGGGCCGAGTGGGTGGAGGAGCGCCTGCGCATCCGGCCGATCGCCTGGATCGGCGTCGGCCTGCTGGTCGCCGTCCTGGCGGGCGCGGGATCCTGGCTGTTCGGGCGCCCGTTCCTCACCGCCTCCTTCGCCTACTGGGAGCCGCCGCTGCTCGGAAAGGTGCCGGTCGCGAGCGCACTGGTGTTCGATCTCGGGATCATGGTCCTGGTGGTGGGCGCGAGCGCGCTGATGCTCGTCGCCCTGGCGCACCAGTCCGTGCGCCGGACGCGGGCGGCCGAAGCCGAGGCGGAGCGCGCCGCCGAGAGGGAGCCGGCCTGATGGAACTCGTCCTGTCGCTGGGCATCGGCGTCTTCGCCGCCTCGGGCATCTGGCTGATGTTGCGCCCGCGCACCTTCCAGGTCGCCCTCGGCATCTCGCTGCTGAGCTACGCCGTGAACCTCTTCATCTTCGCCATGGGCCGTCTGACGGTCGGGGCGCCGCCGGTGCTCGGGGCCGGCGCTGAGGTGGTCTCCGTCGACGATCCGGTCCCGCAGGCCCTGGTCCTCACCGCCCTGGTGATCGGCTTCGCGCTGACGGCGCTCTTCCTCGTCGTCCTGCTGGCCGCCCGCGGCATCACCGGCAGCGATCACGTGGATGGCCGCGAGCCTGGCGAGGGCGAACCGCAGCCCGGGAATCCGCACCCATGAGACGCTTCCTCAGCGTGACGCCCTTCCCCGGCCGGACGCGCTCCCCCAGCATGAGGCGTTCCTCTGCGATGACCCGTTGCCGATGACCCCATCCGTCCTGACTGCCACCGCCGAGACCACCTGGTCGGACCACCTCGTGGTGCTGCCGATCGTGCTGCCGATCGCCGTGGCCGGGGTGATGTTCCTGTTGGACGAGCGGCGGCGCCGGCTGAAATCGGGGCTCAGCCTCGTCACCGTGCTTCTCCTTCTCGGCATCGCCCTGGTGCTGGCCCTGCGCGCCGAGGCAGCGGCCCAGGTCTATCGCCTCGGCAATTGGGACGCGCCCTACGGCATCGTCCTGGTGGCCGACCGGCTCTCGGCGCTGATGCTGGTGCTGGCGAGCGTGCTCGGCCTGTGCGCCCTCGTCTTCTCCTTCGCCCGCTGGGGCCGGGCGGGACCCCGCTTCCACGGCCTGTTCCTACTGCTCCTGATGGGCGTGAACGGGGCCTTCCTCACCGGCGACCTGTTCAACCTGTTCGTCTTCTTCGAGGTGATGCTGGCCGCCTCCTACGGCCTCGTCCTGCACGGCTCGGGCGAGATGCGGATCCGGGCCGGCCTCGGCTACATCGCCGTGAACCTGGTCGCCTCGCTGTTCTTCCTCGTCGGCGTCAGCCTGATCTACGGAACCATGGGGACGCTCAACATGGCGGACCTCGCGCGGCGGCTCGCGGCGCCGGCGGCCGCCGAACCGGCCCTGTTCGAGATCGGCTGCGCCGTGCTCGGCATCGCCTTCCTGATCAAGTGCAGTGCCTGGCCCCTCGGCTTCTGGCTGCCGACGACCTACGCGGCGGCGAGCGCGCCCGCGGCGGCGATCCTCGCCATCCTGAGCAAGGTCGGCATCTACGTGGTGATCCGCCTCAGTCAGCTCCTGTTCGGTTCGGGCCTGTCCGCCGGCTTCGGCCAGACCTGGATCCTCGCGGCCGGGCTCGCGACCATGGCCTACGGCACCATCGGGATCCTGGCCGCGCGCGAGCTCACCCGGGCGGCGGGCTACGCCGTGATGATCTCGTCCGGCACGATGCTGGCGGTCCTGGGCACCGGCAGCGCCGCAGCGCTCGCGGGCGCCCTGTACTACCTCGTGGGATCGACGCTGGCCGCCGGCGCCCTGTTCCTCCTCGCCGAGATCCTGCAGCGGGGCCGCGCTCCGGGGCAGACCCAGCAGGCGGTCTTCGCCGACGAGTACCGCGACCCCTTCGACGACGCCGACGCGATCGAGATCGGCCGGACGTTTCCGGCGGCGGTCGCGCTCCTGGGAAGCGGCTTTCTCCTCTGCACGCTGATGCTCGCCGGCATTCCGCCGCTGGCCGGGTTCGTCGGCAAGCTCGCGATGTTCACCGGATTGGCCACGGGCCCGATCACGGCCTCGGCCTGGTGGCTGATCGCCGCCCTGACGCTCTCCAGCTTCGGCACCCTGGCGCCGCTGGTCCGTCTCGGCATCCAGAACCTCTGGGTTCCGAGCGACGACCCGCCCCCGGTGCTCCGCCCGCCCGAGTTCCTGGCTCTGGCCGGATTGCTCGCGGCCTGCCTGGCCCTCGCCCTCTGGGGCGGCCCGGCCCTCGCCTACGCGGACGCCACCGTCCAGTGGCTGGCGCAACCGCAGGATTACGTCCGGGCCGTCCTCGGCGCCGCCCATGGAGGGGCGGGCGCATGAGCCGGTTCCTGCCCTACCCGCTGCTGACGGTCGCCCTCGCCCTGACCTGGCTCCTGCTGAACGCCCCGATCACACCGGGAAGCGCCGCGCTGGCGCTCCTCGTCGGGGTGTCGGTTCCCGCCGTGATGCGGGCGCTGCAGCCCCGCGCCGTCCTCGTGCGCGCGCCGGGCACCCTCGCGCGCCTCGCCGTCGTCGTGCTCTACGACATGGTCCGGTCGAACGTCGACGTCGCCCGGATCATCCTGGGCCTGCGCCGCGGGGAGCGGCGCACCGGGTTCGTGACGATCCCCCTCGACCTGCGCGAGCCCTTCGGCATCACGGTCCTGTCGATCATCCTCACCGGCACCCCCGGCACGCTCTGGGTGCAGTACGATTCGCAGACCGGCTGCCTGCTCCTGCACGTGCTCGACTATACGGGCGGGGACGAATGGGTGCGGCGGGTGAAGGACCGCTACGAGCGTCCCCTGATGGAGGTCTTCGCATGAGCGCCACCGCCGTTCTCGACTGGGGGCTCGGCCTGGCCCAGGGCATGCTCGTGCTGGCGATGGCGCTCGCCGCGTGGCGGATGTTGCGCGGTCCGCGCGCGCAGGACCGCATCCTCGGCCTCGACACCCTCTACCTCAACGGCATGCTGGCGATCGTGGTCCACGGCATGCGCACCGGCAGCGGCCTCTACTTCGAGGCGGCGCTGATCCTCGGCATGATCGGCTTCACCGCCACCGTGGCGCTGGCCAAGTTCCTGATGCAGGGCGAGGTGATCCAATGAGCGGCGCGGAGCTGCCGCTCTGGGCCGCCTGGCTGGTGGTCGCGATGGCGGTCGTCGGAGCCGCCTTCTCGCTGACCGGAGCCCTCGGCCTCATCCGCCTGCGGACCTTCTACGAGCGCGTCCACGCGCCGACCCTCGGGGCGACGCTGGGCATGGCCCTGATCCTCATCAGTTCCATGCTGCTCCTTTCGCTGCTCGAGGGCCGGCTCGTCCTGCGCGACGCCCTGATCGGCGTGTTCCTCACCGTGTCGACGCCCGTCACGCTCCTGCTCCTCGCGCGGGCCGCGGCACATCGCGACCGCCACGAGGGCACGCCCGACGCGCCGCCGGAGATCTGACGCTCGCGCCGGCCAGCGCCCGGCCGGGACGAACCGAACCGGCCCGGACGGACTTGGCGCGACAGGCTCACGCGACCCGCCGGAATGCGGGTCGCACCGCCCCGCGGATCGGTGTTCCCGAGGATGCGTCCCGGGTTCGGGCGACAATCCTGCCGCCCAGGGGCGGGGCGCGTCGACAAGGATCGGCGGCCCCGGCTCAGAGCTCCGGCACGGCGTGAGGGTCGAGGACCGCCCCGTAGGTCAGGACGGCCCGTGCGAGGCGCGTCATGTTCTGCGCGGCCGCGTTGAGCCGGGGGACCATCGGATCGTCGGCCGGTAGCGCGGCGACCAGCAGGACGAGTGCGTCCTGAAGGCCCTGCAGCGAGCGCGTGATCGACGCGGAGGTGCCGGCGAGCCGATGGCGGCACCCGCCGGCCTCGAGATCCGCCAGGCCGGCGCGGTTCTCCGCCGGGCCGAAACGGTGGGCGGACCGGTCGAACGGAAGGCCGGAGGTTTCGCGCATGGCCGCCTCACGCCGTCCGGATCTTGGCGAGGAAGCGGGAGACCTCGCCGTCGAGATGCTCGGACTGGCGCGAGAGGTCCGAGGCGGCGGTGAGGACCTGGGTCGCCGCGCTTCCGGTCTCCTCGGCCGCCCGGGCGACACCGGACATGTTGCTGGTGACCTCGCCGGTCCCGGTGGCGGCCTCGGTCACGTTGCGCACGATCTCCTGGGTCGCCGCCCCCTGCTGCTGCACGGCGGCCGCGATGGACCCCGCGACCGCGTCGATCTCCTTGATGCGCCGACGGATGCCATCGATGGCGCTCACGGCGCCTCCCGTCGCCCCCTGGATCCGCCCGATCTGCCCGGTGATCTCATCGGTCGCCCGGGCCGTCTGGTTGGCGAGTTCCTTGACCTCGGCCGCGACCACCGCGAAGCCGCGTCCGGCCTCGCCGGCCCGGGCCGCCTCGATGGTCGCGTTCAGGGCCAGGAGGTTGGTCTGGCTCGCGATGGCCGAGATCATGGCGACGACGTCGCCGATCCTGCGCACGGCCTCGCTGAGTTCCTGGACCAGGGTCGCCGTCTGTTCCGCCTCGGCGACCGCCTGGCCCGCCAGGACCTCCGAGCCCGCGACCTGCCGGCTGATCTCGTCGACCGAGGCCCCGAGCTCCTCCGCGGCCGCCGCGACGGTGCCGACATTGGCGGCCGCCTGGCTCGCGGCGGCAGCTACGGCGGTCGATTGCTGTGCGGTCTCCGCCGCGATGCCCGACATGCCGGAGGCGGTCGCCTGCAGCTCGGTCGCCGCGGAGGCGACAGAGGCCAGGACGGCTCCCACCGTCTGCTCGAAGGCGTCGGCCAGTTGCACGCGCTCGGCCCGGTGGCGGGCCTCGGCCTCGACCCGCTCGCGCGCGGAGGCCTCCTCGAGGCGCCGGACCTGTTCCCGCTGCTCGACCTGGGCCGTCACGTCGATGGCGAACTTGGTGATCTGTATGGGTCGTCCGTCGGCGTCGAGCACCGGGTTGTAGCTGGCCTCGATCCAGACCTCGCGCCCCGCCTTGCCGATGCGGCGGAACTGCCCGGCCTGGGACTCGCCGCGGCGCAGGGCTTCCCAGAACCGGGCGTACTCGGCACTCGCGCGGTGGGCAGCGTCGACGAACAGGCCGTGATGCTGGCCGACGACCTCGGCCGCCGTATAGCCGACGGCGGCGAGGAAGTTGGCATTCGCCTCGAGGACGCGGCCGTCGAGGTCGAAGCTGATCACGGCCTGCGACCTGCGGATGGCGTCGACCTGCCCGCGAAGCGCGTTGGTCTCGACGGTCTGCGCCGTGATGTCGGTGGCGTACTTCACCACCCGCGCGACCTGGCCGGCGCCGTCGCGGATCGGATTGTACGAGCCCTTGATCCAGACGGCCTTGCCGTCCTTGGCGACCCGCTTGAATTCGGCGACCTCCGCGTGGCCCGCCCGGAGGCCGTCCCAGAAGGCGGCGTAGGCGCGGCTGTCCCGGTAGGCCGCCTCCACGAACAGGCTGTGATGGCGTCCCCGAACCTCGTCGAGGGTGTAGCCCATGACCGCGAGGAAGGCCGCGTTGGCCGACACGATGGTGCCATCCGGGGTGAACTCGATGACGGCCTGGGACGCCTCGATCGCGGCGAGGCGGCGCGCCTGGTCCTCCCGCTCCAGGCGGGGGGTGGCGTCGGTCCATTCCAGGACGTAGCCCGAGATCCTGTGGCCCTCCATCAGCGGCGTGACGGCGACGTCGAAGGGTCTGCCGCCCAGGCGGACCAGGGCGTCGTGCCGATGGCGCAGCCCGACGGCGACGATGGACTGGCCGGACAGGTCGCGGCAGAGGTCGTCGAGGCGGCGACCCTTATGGTCGGCTCCGCCCGGCCCGAGCAAGTCTTCCATGGCAGGATTCATCGTCGTGACGACCGACAATGCGTCGATCCCAAGAACCGGCATACGCAAGCCGCCAAACACTGCGGCGCCGGACCTCGACTTACGTGACGCTCCCATGAAATCGAACATCAGATATTTCTCCCCTTATGCTGACTTGCTGTTCGAATCTTCGCGATGACCGATCCAGAACATCACATCATTGTGAGACCGCACCACTTGACGATATCTGAATCAGATATTCAGCCCGGCACTGGAAAACTGTCTTTCCGCTACTCGGACGCCCAAAAAAACCATTCTTTCGTCGTAATATCGACGATCGTGACAGATTTTATGCCACACGCGTGCCTTCTTGGCTCTTGGATCAGGCCGGTGCGAAGGGCGTCTGCGAACCGCCGTCACCCCGGCAGAAGGGCCGTCCGACCCGCTCCGGCCCGGCCTGGCTGGGTCCGGCGGGACGACCGAAGGAGGTTCGGGACCGAAGCATCCCTCATCCGCACCAGGTCAGGTCGCTCAGGGCGCGCAGCGGCCGCGTTCCGGGTCGGTCGGCGCCCACGCATCATGGGCGGCCCACGGGGCGACCGCGGTGATCCGCCGCGAGCCTCAGACGATTGCCAGCGCGGTCCGCATCCGTGCCTGATCCGGCACCGGCGAGGACGTCGCCTCGATGCGATCGATCAAGGCCATCACCTCGGAAGCGGGCCGCGCGGGGCTGTAGAGGAAGCCCTGTGCGACGTCGCAGCGCTTGGCGCGGAGGACGTCGAGCTGCGCCTGGGTCTCCACGCCCTCCACCGTCACGTTCATCGAGAGGGCGCGCGCCATCCGGGCGATCGCCTCGACGACGGCGACCTTCTCGGGCCGCCCCTGAAGGTCGCGCACGAAGGAGCGGTCGACCTTCACCTTGTCGAAGGGAAATTCCGTGAGGTAGCTCAGGCTGGAATAGCCCGTGCCGAAATCGTCGAGGGCGATACGCACCCCCTGGGCACGCAGCCGCTTCAGGTTCTCCAGGACCTCGTCGCCGTGGTCGAGCAGGACCGATTCGGTGATCTCGATCTCCAGGCGTTCGGGCGCCAGCCCCGTCTCCCGCAGGATGGCGGCGACCTCCTCGTGGAAGCTCGGCCTGCGCATGTGGATGGAGGAGATATTCACCGCGACGCACAGGTCCGGCCATCGGCGCGCGTCGGTGCAGGCGCGGCGCAGGGCCCAGCCGCCGATCTCGACGATGAAGCCGGTGGCTTCCGCGATGGGGATGATCTCGCCCGGCGAGACCCAGCCGTGCCCGGGCTTGTTCCAGCGCAGGAGCGCCTCGAAGCCCGTGACCCGCCCGCTGCGCATGTCGACCAGCGGCTGGTAGTGCAGTTCCATCGCGTCGGCGGCGAGCGCTTCGCGCATGTCCGTGTCCAGCTGACGCTGACGATGAGCGCGCTCCTCGAGGGACGGGTCGAAGCTGTGCCAGCGCCCCTTCCCGGCCGATTTGGCGCTGTAGAGCGCGAGGTCTGCACGGGACAGGAGGCTCGACGGATCGATGGCGTCGTCCGGCACGCAGGCGATGCCGACGCTCACGCCGATCTCCACATGCGCCTCATCGATCCGGAAGGACTGTCGAAGGGTGGATACGATGCCTTTGGCCAGAATCTCGGCCGCAGCCTTGCCGGCCTGTGGGGCGACCACGGCGAACTCGTCGCCGCCGAGGCGGTACGCCGTGGCCTCCGACCCGCAGAGGTCCGTCAGGCGCTGGGCGACCTGCCCGAGAAGACGGTCGCCGATGAGATGCCCGCGGCCGTCGTTCACCGCCTTGAACCCGTCGAGATCGAGGTAGAGCAGTACGCCCCGGCCCGCTCTCGAGGACGCCTCGCCGCAGAGATCCTGAAGGGCCGCCTGGAGCGCCGCCCGGTTGGGCAAGCCGGTCAGATTGTCGTGGCCGGCGAGAAAGGCGATGCGCGCCTGCGCCTCCCGGCTGGCCGTCACGTCCGATCCCACGCCGCGATATCCGACGAAGGTCCCGAGGGCATCGAAGATGGGCCGGCCGTTGAGGGTCAGCCAGCGCCTGCCGTCCCGCGTCCGGAGCCGCACGGTGTGATCGCGGAACGGACTCCGCGCCGCGATGGCGGTCAGGACGGCATCGATCCCGGTCGCGCCCCCGGCCTCGTCGGCGAAGTCCCTCAGGACAGCCTGGAGCGTGCGGTGGCGAAGGGCAACCGGATCGACGCCCAGCAGGCCGGCGATCGGCTCGAGGGAGGGCCTCAGGCGGCCGACGGTGTCGATCTCCCACAGCCAGTCGCTCGTCCCCTCGGCGAAGTCCTTGAGCAGGAGCTCGATCGTCTCGCTCTGGGCCTGCACCACGACGCGGTCCCGGATGCGCTGGTAGGCGTGCCCGCACAAGCGACGCGCGCTGACGAAGACGAAGGTCGCGTAGAGGGTCAGCAGCAGGGCAACGGAGTGGCCGACCGGTCCCTCGCACCCCGCCAGGCCGATGAAGATGCCGGCGACCACCGGGACCACCGCCAGAAGGGCGAGGGAGAAGACGGGGCCGGCGACGTAGGCGTGCGAGATCAGGGCGGCGCAGACGGCGCCGACGACGACCCGATAGGCATTGTCGAGGGTCGGGAGCAGGACGGCCGGCATCGTCGCCCAGGCGAGGCCGCGCCCGAACGCGAGCAGGTGCAGGACCCGGAAGGCCCCGCGGGTGGAGGGGCAGGACGCGCCCCCGCCGATGACACCCCGGTAACGGTGCGTGGCGACGATGGCGGCACCGCAGAGCGTCGTCACCGCCGCGGCCAGCACGGCGAGGTAGGTCTTCGCGGCGATGTCCCAGAAGATGGCGGCGAGCGAAAGCGCCACGGTCGCCTGGGTGAAAGCGGAATAGCGGCCGAGTTGCAGCGTCTCGCCGAGCATCGCCGCGCGGACCGCCGCACCCAGCCGTGCTTCGTCTTGGGAGGGGGAGGCCGGGGTATCGGCCTGCTCCGGAGCGGTCTCGACCCCTTCCGGGCCGGCATCGCCGATCGCACCGGTGGTGCGCCCATCGTCCAGGACCGCGAAGCGATCCCGGGATCCGTCCGGGGATCCGTCCCGTCGACCGGATAGGCCAGGGTGTGCGGAGACGGGCGGCATCAGGCGGCCATGCTGCGAGAGGCCGCGCGGCCTTGCCGGGTCGAGGCGTCGACCTCGCGGGTGGAGACCTTGATCAGACCCCCGTTCTGGCTGAACTCGGTGACGGCGACCGTCATCACCTGCATGCTGGCCGACATCTCCTGGGCCACCGCAGCCTGCTGCTGGACGGCGGTCGAGGAGGCCGCGATGTCGTTCGTCGGCCCGATGGTCTCCCCGATGCGGGCGATGGCGGTGGCGGCCCCCCGGGCGGCGGATTGGGTGCCGGTGATCTGGCTTTCGACGCTCGGGGTCGCCTTCGACGTCTGGGCGGCCAGGCTCTTCACCTCAGCGGCGCCGATGGCGAAGTGCTGCCCCGGCTCCCGGACCGGCGCCGCCTCGATGGTGGCGTTCCGTGCCAGGCGGCTGGTCCGGCGGGCGATCTCGCCGACGGAGGCAGCGATGCCGTCGAGGTCGAACTCGATCGACTTTTGGGAAGCATCGAGCGCACTGAGCTTCGATTTCAGTTCATCACCACCCCAGAACATCGCCATCCCCATGCAACGGACAGGCTGCCGTTACTGGTGCAAACTAGGCATGCGGACATAACGCAAACACAGGCAAATCCCCGAAACTCGGGGGTATCTCCGGGTTTTTGCGCCGCATTTTCTCTCATCCGCGATGCAACATCCGAGGCTCGCACCCGGCTGAAACGAAATCTGTCATGCCTATCCTCGTATGTGGCCAACGAGCCGGAACTGATAACCGAGGCGTTGAAGCCGGTCTTCGGGTGGGAAGGCAAGCTCCTCACCGTGGAGGCGCGTTTCAATCGTTTGTTTTCGTCCACACAGAGACGAAGACGCGCATGCCGTCGGATGAGCCGTGCGCCCCTCCCCGCAGCGCATCCCGGGGGGCATCACGGTACGAATGCCAAGCCAGGTGTCTTTTCACCCATTGGCAAGTCGCTTCGGAACTATAAGGACAGCAGGCAGGTCGAATCGCTGGAGCCGAAGGGGAAGCCTGTGCCCACGAGAGTTCTCATGCGCCCCCAGACGGCATCCGATGGCAACGGAACCCTGCGGGCGTTCTCCTCCCGGCACTTCCTCAAGCTCATCGAAGACACCGGCAAGGTGGGCTTCTGGTCCGCGGACCTTCGCAGAGAAGAGGTCGACGCGTCGCCGGGACTCTACCGTATTCTCGGCCTGGACCCGGCCTCCCGCGTAACCTTCGGGTTCGGCCTGGACATGATCCACCCCGACGACAAGGCCGCCCACGCGGATCAGATCGCGGTGCTGCGGAATGGCCAACCGATCAGCCGCGAGTTCCGGATCATCCGCCCGGACCGCACCCAGCGCTGGCTGTTGCACCATGCCGAGGTGATCCTGGGGCAGGACGGCAAGCCGAACCAGGGCATGGGCGTGGTGTTCGACGTGACGGCGCGTCACGATGCCATGAATGCGGTCATGCAGCGCCACGACCGCCTCAACGCCCTGATCGCCGCGACCGCCGCGGTCTTCTGGCTCAACAAGGCGAACGGCGAACCCAGCGAGATGCCGCAATGGATGGCCCTGACCGGTCAGAGCCACGCGGAAATGGAGGGCATGGGCTGGCTGAACGCCGTCCATCCCGATGATCGCGCCCGGACCCAGGCGGCCTGGATGACGGCGGTCGAGCACACGGCGCCCTACAACACCGACTACCGGGTGCTGTGCGCGGACGGCATCTACCGCTGGTTCAACGCCCGCGGCGCTCCGGTACTGAACCGCGACGGCTCGGTGCGGGAGTGGGTCGGCGTCTGCCTCAACGTCCCGGGCCGGAATCGATACGGCGCCTCCGGCACCGAGGCGTCGCCGCCGCCCTCCCCGCAGGCGACGGCCACGGCTTCGGCCGAGGCCGGACTGACCTCGGGACAGGTGCGGGCCGCCCGCGGCCTGACCGGCCTGTCGAAGGAGGAACTGGCCAAGCTGGCCAACGTCTCCGTCTCGACCTTGAACCGCCTGGAGGATTCTAATTCCGCCATCCAGCCGCGACCCGACACGATCCTGGCCGTGCGCCGGGCTCTCGAGGGGGTCGGCGTCGAGTTCATCTTCGAGGCGGGGAAGAAGCCGGGCGTCCGCGAGGCGTGAGCATCGCGGGGCGACGGGATCGGGCCGCCCCGGACGGATCGCTCAGTTGGCCGTCCGATGCGACGCGGCCGGCGCGAAGGTCCACCCGTTCAGGGAGCGGGGGATCGGCAAGCGCGCCAGGTCCAGCCCGCACGCGGCTTTGTAGGCATGCTCCTCGGTCAGCATCCGGAGCCCCTGCTCCGCCGTCTCGCAAGTTCCGAGAACGTCGTGGTCCAGCAGAACCACGTAACAATCCTTCTGCCCCAGGAGCGTTCGCTGGATGCGGAATGCTCCCTGAGGCGTGTCACAGAGCCAACAACCACCCATGGCGCGCACCTCCGCCTGAGATCCGGGAGCGAGATCATGCGGCGCGCACCCGATCCCTGTCCAGAACCTTAATGCATACCTTTTGATCTGACATGCAAAATTCCGCTTCCGCCGCCGGCGAGGCCTGCCCGTCGCGACGCTGTGCCGGCGGAGACCCGAAAGGGGATGACGGAATTGGGTGAGCGGTCCTACACTCCGCGCTGCCGACGACGGCCCCGCCCCGGTGAAGGAGACGCAGCGTGAGCGGACCAGAATCCGACGAAGACCGCGTCCGGAATACCACGGAGGTCGCGTCGAGGTCGCGCCGGTCCTTCCTCGCGCAGGGCACTGCCCTCGTCGGCGGCGGCCTCGTCGCCGCACGCACGGCGGAACCGGCCGCGGCGGCGTCCCCGGCCGGCGGTCCGCCGGGCGTGCCGCCCTGGATGACGACCCCCGGCGCGGAGACCGGGGCGCAACCCTACGGGACGCCGTCGCCGTTCGAGAAGACCGTCGTCAAGAACATTCCGAAGACCCTCAAGCAATACACCTCAGCATCGGTGCGCACGCCGCTGCAGGAGCTCGACGGGATCATCACGCCCAACGGGCTGTTCTACGAGCGCCACCATGGCGGCGTCCCCGCGATCGACCCGGCCCAGCACCGCCTGATGATCCACGGCCTGGTGGAGCGGCCCCTGGTCCTGACCATGGACGACGTCCGGCGCTTCCCGAGCGTGTCGCAGATCCACTTCATCGAGTGCTCGGGCAACCCCGACTTCAAGGCGATCCGGGCGGGCCGCACCGCCTCCGACCTGGTGGGGCTGGTGAGCTGCGCCGAATGGACGGGCGTGCGCCTCAGGACGGTGCTGGAGGAGGCCGGCCTCCAGCCGGGCGCCAAGTGGGTGATCGCCGAGGGCGCGGATGCGGCCGCGCTGACCCGCAGCCTCCCGATCGGGAAGTGCCTCGACGACGCGCTGCTCGTCTACAGCCAGAACGGCGAGCGCCTGCGCCCGCAGCAGGGCTACCCCCTGCGCGTGCTCCTGCCCGGCTACGAGGGCAACATGAGCGTGAAGTGGCTGCGCCGGCTCAACGTGACGGACGCGCCGGCCTATTCCCGCGAGGAGACGGCCAAGTACACCGACCTGATGCCGGACGGGACCGCGCGGCAGTTCACCTTCACCATGGAGGCGAAGTCGGTGATCACGCGGCCGTCGGGGACGCAGCGGATCGTGCCCGGCTTCAACGAGATCACCGGGATCGCCTGGAGCGGGCGGGGCACGATCGCCCGGGTCGAGGTCTCGGTGGACGACGGCCGGAGCTGGCAGGCGGCGCAGCTCCAGGCGCCCGTCCTCGACAAGGCGCTGACCCGGTTCCGCCTGGCCTGGACCTGGAACGGAGAGCCCGCCGTGATCCAGAGCCGGGCCACCGACGAGACCGGCTACGTGCAGCCGCTCTTCTCCGAACTGGCCGGGGCCCGGGGCCTGAACTCATTCTACCACAACAACGCCGTCATCCCCTGGCGCATCGCGGAGAGCGGAGAGGTGTCGAATGGCTATCCCAAGGCGTGACGGCACCGCCCTCCGAATCGGCCCCAGGGCCGCGATCGGCTTGGCCGCGACCGCCCTGGCCGCCATCGCTCTAGCGGCGACAGGGTTGGCCGCGATCGGCTTGGCCGCGATCGCTTCGGCCGGCCCGGCCTCGGCCGAGACCCGCTACGGGATCGGGCGCCCCGCCACCGCGGCGGAGGTCGCCGCCTGGAACATCGACATCGACCGGGACGGCCGGAAGCTTCCCGCCGGCCGAGGCAGCGTCGCCCAGGGCGGCGCCCTCTTCGCCGAGCGCTGCGCGTCCTGCCACGGCGCGAAGGGCGAGGGCGGCCTCGGCGACCGGCTCGTGGGCGGCCAGGGCACCCTCGCCTCGGCCCAGCCGGTGAAGACGGTGGGCAGCTTCTGGCCCTATGCCCCGACGCTGTTCGACTACGTCCGCCGCGCCATGCCGATGGACGCGCCGCAATCGCTCACGGACGACGAGGTCTACGCCGTCGTCGGCTACCTACTGAACCTGAACGGCCTCCTGCCGGACGACGCCGTCCTGGAGGCGAGGAGCCTCGCCGCCGTGCGGATGCCCAACCGCGACGGCTTCGTGCCGGATCCGCGCCCCGACGTGCCCTGAGGCGCGGCGGAGGCCGGGGGCGGCCGGGCTCGGTTCAACTGACAAGCTTGGTCCATCTACCCGGTCTTATGCAGCAACCTCACCCAAAAGCGTTGAGGTTGCTGCGGCGATAGGTCGACGTTCTATTCGCCCCGCTTCCGCTTCATCTCACGAAAAATGCGGTTCCAGCGCTGTTCGCTCTCGATCGCCCCCACGCTCCGAATATCGGTGAGCGTTGGCCGATCACGAAGGCGAGCGAACATATGTTGTGTTGAGCCGGTGGAGGAATCGAGCGCCGATTTCCATCGCATTCTCCTACTTCTTTGAGTTGCATTCTGCGGAGCGGTGCGTCCCGTCCGCACAAGACAAGAGGGGGCGATGAAGGGACGGTTCCCGCGCATCGAACCGAGCACTGAGGGGGGTTGCTCCCTGTTCGCGGATGGCAAGCGCTGAGAGCCAGCGGACCGATTGTTCAAAAATCGGGCCGTTCAATTCAACGCGTGAGCGAGCAAAAAATGAGTCGAGGATTTTCGCGTGTGTGAGGTTCATTTGCTCTGAAATCGCGCTAAGTGCGCAACGTCACGCTACCTCTCTTGGGTCGGGTTACGCGCACCTGCACGCGTATCCTGGACTTATCAAAAAGACCCGGATGAAAAAGTTTTTAGCGTTTCTGCGCACGCTTCGGAACGTGATTCTCGCGATGGTAGCGATCGTCGCGGTTCTAAAAACTCTCTCGAACGACAGCGCGGACGCCCTTTCGGGGTTCGCGCGTTCCTACAAGAAAATAAAAGCCGACCAGGACGTGCAGGAGCTATTTTCTGACGCAGGGATGGCAGCGCGGATCTTACGGGATTATGTAATATCCATCGAATGGCACGAATGGGCGATTTTTGGGGGCGTGGCGCTGATCGCAACGATCCTATGGATTGTGATTTATACCGTCCCGAGAAAAGCGCAGAAACGGCGTTACCGGGAGAAACTCAGGAGCGAAGTTCCAACCGTTCGAAGGCGGAATCGGAAGGCAGGCGGCGATGATCGTTGAAGCGATTTTATGGGCCGGAGGGATCGTTGTTGGTTATGCGATCGTAGCGAACCGCATGATGGCCTTTTCCGAGCCTCTTCGCATGGAGTCGATTGAGTTGGCTGCCTCACTGGTGGCCGATGAGCGTTTCCCTGACCATAGAAAGCGACAGATCGAAGTTCTGATGCCGTGGCTGGTGAGCGCGCGCTCGGCATGGACTCTCGTGGGCGCTTTGCCGCTTGCTGCGTGTGCAACGCTGTTCAAGGCCAGCCGACGCGATGCCGCTGTCGCCGATCCTCTGGCGGATTTACCAACTGATCTTCGCCGCAAATGGCGAGCCTTGCGGGTGCTCAGCTTGGTTGCGGCGTTGAGCGCAAGCCCGCTTGCAGCATTGATTTTCGCTACCTTATTCGCACTCGGTAGCTTCATCGTCTCAGGGGCGGTTTTGGCCGATTCCGTTTTTGCAAAAACGCTGAGACGAGGCGATGATTCATCGCACACGCATGGGCCACAGGAGCCTCTGCGCGCCTGACCTCATGCCAACGCTCGAACGCGAACTCCCGCCTGCTGCTCATCAGATTTAATGCAGCCATGCTGATGCGCTGTATTACGTAGCTGCCAAGCTGGACTCAACTGCCGGGTTTGGCGTGGACGTTGGCGAAGAACAGCTCCCGCCAGTCCCGGGCGCCGCGGCGGATCGTTTTCGTGCGGGCCATGAAGGTGACGACGGGCAGGATCGCCTGGGGGGTGGTGGTGAAGCTGACCTGGGGCGAGGCCAGGATCGGCGCGATGAGGCCGACGTCGGAGCCGTCGCGGGCGAGGCGCACATAGGCCTGGGCGGCGGCCCGGGGGTCGCCCGCGATGGAGGCGACCGCCTCCTCCAGGGCCGCCGTGAAGGCGGCGTGGAGGGTGGGATTGGCCTCCACGAAGGCGGCGGAGGCCCAGACCACGTTGAAGGTCGAGGGTCCGCCGAGCACGTCGAAGGAGTTGAGGATCGTCCGGATGCCGGGCCTGCGCAGCTCCAGCTCCTGGATCGGCGCGGCGGTGAAATGCGCGGTCACCTCCTGGCCGGCCAGGAGGGCGGCCATGCCGTCCGGGTGCGACAGGGTCACGGTCAGGCGGTCGAGGTCGTTGCGCCGCGCCTCCCCGAGCGCCTTCTCGGCCGCCATCTGCAGGAACATGGCCTGAACCGAGACCTTCACGGCCGGCAGGGCGATCTTGTCTCGGTCGGTGAAGTCGGCGAGCGAGCGGATGCGCTCCGCATTGGTGTTCATGAGGAGCGGCATGGCGTTCATCGCCGCCACGCCCTTCACCGCCATGGCGGTGCCCTCGGTCTTGGACCAGAGCAGGACGAGGGGCGGCACGCCGCCGGCCACGAACTGGATCGAGCCGGACAGGAGCGCGTCGTTCATCGCGGCCCCGCCCGCCAGGGTGACGTAGCGGACGCCGAGCCCCGACAGGCCCCGGGCCGCGGCGTGGGTCTGAAGCAGCCCCTGCTCCTCCATGAGCATCAGCGGCAGGTGTCCCAGGCTCGGCTGGCGCGCGATGGTGACCGCCTGCACTTCGGCCCGGGCCGGGCGCAGGCCCCCGAGGAGGGGCAGTCCCGCGCCGAGCAGTCCCCGGGCCAGTACGTCGCGTCGGCGCATGTGAACCTCCCTGGAGCGGACTCGCGATGGGGGATGCGGTCGGCCCGCCTTACGGAACGGAAATTTTCGGCCTGCGGATCACCGGGGCGGGCACGCTCTCGATCAGCACGTTGAGGCAGGCCGGCAGGCCGCTGGCCTGCGCCTCCTCCAGGGCCCCGGACAGGTCCTCGGCCCGGGTGACGAGGGCCCCGTGGCCGCCCAGAGCCGTCACGACGCGGTCGTAGCGGGAACTCAGGAGGTCGCAGTGGCGCGCCCGCGCCGCGCCGTACTGGCGCAGCTGGATCTGGTACTCGGCGTTCCAGCGGGCATCGTTGCCCACCACGGCGATGAAGGGCAGGCCGTAGCGCACGGCGGTGTCGAACTCGGCCATGTGGAAGCCGAAGGTGCCGTCCCCCAGGACCGCCACCACGGGCCCCGCCGGGTCGTGGAGGCGGGCCGCCAGGGCGAAGGGCAGCGACGCGCCGATGGTGCCCGAGACCCCGTTGATGAGGCGCCGGGAGGCCTGCACCAGGGCCTGGGGCCATTGCCCGATCTCGCCCCCGTCGCAGATCAGGGTGCCGCCGGGATGCCGGTCGAGGAAGGCGGCGACGCCGCGGCACAGCTCCGCCGGATGGAGGCGGCCCTCGGGGCCGCGCCGGTCGTCCCAGTCCGGGGGCCGGTACGCCACAGCCGCCCGCACGGTGGCCGGCCAGTCCGTCCGCGCGCGCGGGCGCCCCCCGGCGCAGGAGCCGGCCAGGGCCGCGAGGGTCGGCAGCGCATCGGCCGTGCCCGAGACGGCGAGGCGGGCCGGATCGACCCGCGCGACGAGGGCGGGGTCGGGGTCGACGACGACGAAGCGGCAGGCCGGCGCCACCGCGGGCGCCTCGCCGAACTTCAGGGTGAAGTCGAGGGGCTTGCCCACGAGCACGAGGCAGTCGGCCTGGGCCAGCACCTCGGCGAAGGCGCCCAGACTCGGATCGTTGAGGCCGCGCGGGCTCTCCATCCCGAGGACGGGCACGCCCGAGGCCGCCTCCAGCGCCGCCATCCGGGCGCGCCCCTCGGCGCCGCAGGCGACCGGGCCGCACAGGATCAGGGGGCGCTGCGCCCGGCCGAGCTCCGCCGCCACCGCCGCGACGAGGTCGGCGCCGGGCGCGCCGACCCGGATCGCGGCCTCGGCGGGTGCCGGGGGAGCGGCCGAGAGAGCGGCCGGGGCCTGCGCTTCCAGGAGGTCGACCGGCAGGCTGAGATGCACGGGCCCCGGCCGGCCCGCGCGGGCGATCCGCAGGGCCCGGGCGACGTCGTCGGCCAGGGTGTCGACGGCAGCCGCCGTCCACGAGGCCTTGGTCATCGGCCGGGCGATGTCGGCCTGGGCGAGTTCCTGGAAGGCGCCGCGCCCGAGCTCCGACAGGCCGGCATGGCCCGAGAGCAGGAGGACGGGGCTCTCCGCCGCCAGCGCCGTGAACAGGGCGGCGGCGCCGTTGGTCTGCCCCTGGCCGCCGGTGACCAGGGCGACCCCGACCTCCCCGGTCAGGCGGCCCCAGGCATCGGCCATGTGCACGCAGGCGGCCTCCTGGCGGACATGCACCACCGCGATATCCGTGCCCAGCAGGGCATCGAAGATCGGCATGATGTGGTTGCCCGACAGGGTGAAGATGCGGCGCACGCCGAGGCGCTCCAGCGTCTCGACGACGATGTCGGCTCCGCGCGGCCGGCCCCGGGACTGGTCCATGGCGTCTCTCTCGGCGATCCGTCGGGTGGGGGCGCGGCCTCAGGCCGCCGCATCGAGGAGGGAGGCGCCCGGGCGCACATGGGTGAAGGCGACGGGCTCCAGGGTGACGCCGAGCCCGTCCCCGGCCTGGCGCACCACGGTGTAGTGCGAGGTGGCGAGATCGGAGGCGTCGGGGAAGTCCTCGCGAAAGTGCGCCCCGCGGCTGTCGGTGCGGGCCAGGGCCGCGGCCCGGATCGCCTGGCTGACGCGGACGAGGTTCTCGAGGTTGAGCCGGTCCATCCAGGTCAGGTTGTAGCGGCGGTCGCCGTCGGGGATGCCGGCCTCCGCCACCGCGGTCGCGAGGGCGTCGAGGCGTTCCCCGGCCCGGGCCAGCCCGGCCGCGTCGCGCAGGATGCCGACATCGTCCCACATGGTGGCGTAGAGGGCCTCCCGGATCGCCTCCAGGTCGCCGGCCGGGCGCCCGAGAGGGCCGTAGGCGCGGGCGAGCCCCGCCTCGATCGCGTGAGGATCGGGCTCGGCGAGGCGTCGCACGCCCCGGACGTCGCGGGCCATGGCGGAGCCGGCCAGGCCCCCGAACACCGTCGAGTTGGCGACGCCGTTGCCGCCGAGGCGGTTGGCCCCGTGCACCCCGCCGGTATCCTCCCCGGCCGCGTAGAGGCGCGGCAGCTCGGTGCCGCAGCCGGGGCGGAAGGCGACCCCGCCCATCATGTAATGGGCGGTGGGGATGACCTCGACCAGGCCCCCGGCGAGATCGAAGCCGCAATCAGCGCAGCGCTCCACCATGCCCTTGAACTTGGCGGCCACGTCCGCGGGCCCGAGATGGCTCATCTGGAGGTAGACGCCGCCATGGGGGGTGGCGTGGCCGTCGCGGATCCGCCGCATGATCGAGCGGCTGACGACGTCGCGGGTCGCCCGCTCCGCCCGCGGGTCGTAGTGCTGCATGAAGCGCTCGCGGGAGGCGTCGAGCAGGTAGCCGCCCGCGCCCCGCAGCCCCTCCTCCAGCACCGTGCCGGTCATCCGCGTGCCCGCGCCCGCCAGCAGGCCGGTGGGATGGAACTGGACCATCTCCATGTCGCGTAAGGGCAGGCCGGCGCGGAGCGCCATGGCGAGGCCGTCGCAGGTCTTGTCGCCGGAGGGCGTGTGGAACTTGTACATGGTCGGGCCGCCGCCCGTGGCGAGCAGGGTCGCCCGGGCGCGGACCAGGACCGGGATTCCGGTCCGCATGTCCAGCATCAGCACGCCGGCGAGGCCGGAGCCGTCGGCGGCCGGGATCAGCTCGAGGGCGCGGTGATCCTCCAGGCGCCGGACGTCCCGGCGCCAGACCTGTTCGGACAGGCGGTTGATGATCTCGATGCCGGTGAGGTCGCCCTTGTGCACGGTGCGGTCGAAGGTCTGACCGGCGAAGGCCTTCTGGTGGACGCTGCCGTCGGGGTTGCGGTCGAAGAAGCAGCCGAGCTCGGTCTCCAGTTCGCGGATGCGGACCTGCGCCTCCGTGACCAGGGTCCAGGCCAGCTCCTGGTTGTTCAGCCACTTGCCGCCCTCGATCGTGTCCATGAAGTGGCGCTCGACCGAATCGCCCGGGGCGAGGGCGACGTTGTAGCCGCCCTGGACCATGCGGGTGCAGCCGCACTTGCCGAGCAGGCCCTTCACCGCGACGGTGACCTGGAGGTCGGGGGCGGCCTTCTTGGCGTGGAGGGCGGCGAACAGGCCGGCGCCCCCCGAGCCCAGAATGAGGATGTCGGTCTCGACGGTGGTCGGCACGGCGCGCATCAGGCGGCTCCCAGGCTCTCGATGACGGCATCCCGCCGGCTGGCGACGTCGCGCTGGACGTCGGCGAAGAGCGAGCCGCCGTGGGAATCCATGCCGACCAGGAGGGGGCCGAAGTCGCGGATCGCGAACTTCCACAGGCTCTCGGGGTGGAGGTCGTCGAGGTCGATGTCGTCGATCCGCTCGATCCAGGTCGTCTCCAGGGCGGCGGCGCCCCCGACGATGGCGAGGTAGGCGCCGCCGTGTTCGGCGAAGGCCGCGAGGGTCTGGGGGCCCATGCCGCCCTTGCCGACGATGAGGCGCACGCCCTCGCGCCGCATCAGGGCGTCGGTGAAGCGCTCCATCCGCATGGAGGTGGTGGTGCCGATGCAGAACGGCGCGTAGCCCACCGGCGCCTCGGGGGAGACCGGTACGCGGTGGACGTTGGGCGCGGTGTGGATCACCGCGTGGCCGGTGAGATCGAGATGGGTCCGGCGCCCCCGGTCGAACATGTGGATCAGGGTGGCGTCCCGGATGCCGAACAGGGTCTTTCGCAGGGTGACGGTGTCGCCGACCTTCAGGGCGCGGACCTGGGCCGCGTCGACCGGCATGTCGAGAACGTGGTGCATGGCGCAGGCCCTCCCGGAGGCGGCGATTTCAGTCGAAGGCGATACCGCCCGGCGTGAAGGTCGCCCTCGCCCGGCGGGCCGAGTGGCACTGGATGTTCACCGCCACCGGGTTCTGGGTGATGTGGGTGGCGGCGATTTCCACATGCACGGCGAAGCTGGTGGAGCGCCCGCCGAGCCCCTGGGGGCCGATGCCGAGCTCGTTGACGGCGCGCGACAGCTCCGCCTCGATCCGGGCGCCGTCGGGATCGGAACAGGCGGTCCGCAGCTTGCGGGTGGCCGCCACCTTGGCCAGATGCATGCACAGGTCCGAGGTGCCGCCGATGCCGACGCCCACGATGGTGGGCGGGCAGACGCGGCCGCCGAGCTCGATCACGCGGTCGATGACGAAGCGCTTGACCGCGTTGATGCCGTCCGAGGGCAGCAGCATCTGCAGGAACGAGCCATTCTCCGAGCCCGAGCCCTTCGGGATCATCTCCACCGAGACGGTCTCGGGCCGGTCGTCGAAATCCACATGGATGATCGGCACGCGGATGCCGCAGGAGGTCTGCTCGTTCACGCGGGTGATCGGGTGGACCACGGAGGAGCGCAGGGAATGCTCGGTGGTCGCGCGTTCGCAGCCGCGCCGGATCGCGGCCTTGAGGTCGGCGCCCTCGACGCGCACGTCGCGCCCGATCACCACGTTGTAGATCGGGATGCCGGTGTCCTGGCAGAGGATGTTCCGGGTGCGCTCGGCCACCGCGATGTTCTCCACCATGGTGCCGAGGATCGCCCGGCCGGTGGCGCTGGTCTCCTCGCGGGCGAGATCCGCGAAGCCCGCCTTGATGTCCGGCGGCAGCAGCTTCAGGGCGCGGACGTAGAGGTCCTTGCACACCGCTTCGACTTCGGTGAGGTCGAGATCCATGCCGGTCTCCTTCGAAGGGTTGGCTCAGGCGCCGCCGAGCAGGAACAGGAGCCCCACCGCGAGCCCCGCCGCCACGCAGGCGGAGACGACGAGCGCCGTCCGCTCCCGGGTGACGAACCACTCGAGGGCCAGCACGCGCAGGCCCAGGACCATGTGCAGGGCCAGCGCGCTGACGAGGCCCCATTCGGCCGCGCGCACGAAGCCGTTGTGGGTCAGCCCGAGGAAGCTCTCGAGGCGGTCGGCCCCCTGCAGGGCGGTGCCGAGGGCGATGAAGTGCATCGGCAGGAACAGCGCCAGGGCGATCCCCGAGAGGCGGTGCAGCAGGGCGGCGGCGAGCCCCGCGCGCGGACGGGCGGCGCGGAGGCTCCTTGGCCGCGGGGCGGCGGTCTGCGTCCCGGCGCTCATGCGACGTAGACCGCGAGCGCCGCGCGCAGGCCGAGGACGACGAGGAGCGCCGCGACGGCGAGCATCGCCCCGTCGAGGGAGCGTCCGCGCCAGGGCGTCCACTCCCGCAGGATGCTGCGCAGGCCGATGGGCGCGTGGATCGCCGCCGCCACCACGAAGACGCCGTAGAACACGAGGAAGGCCAGGTTGCCCTGCGTCCGGCCCAGGATCTCCCCGGCGGTGAGCCCGCCGCGCACGGCGTACAGGATCGTGCCGAGATGGACCGCCACCGCCACCGCCAGGATCCCGGCGGTGCCGCGCTGCGCCACGTAGAGGAGCGGGCTCATGCCGACCTCCGGAAATGCCGCGCGCTGAGCCGCTTCAGGGCAGACCGGGCGGTGGCGCGCTTCAGCCCCGCGATGGCGAAGGTCGGCGCCAGGGCCTTGGGGCAGTGCTCGGTGCAGCTCATGTGGGTGTGGCAGGACTGGCAGCCGGCATCCCCGGACACGGCCTCCAGCCGCGCCGCCTGGCCCCGGTCGCGCACGTCGTTCACCAGGGTCCAGGCCCGGTTGAGGGCGGCCGGGCCGAGATAGTCCGGGTTCCAGGCGACCACGTCGCAGGCGGCGTAGCAGACGCCGCAATTGATGCACTCGATGCCGGCGTCCACCGCCCGGCGCGCGGGCGAATCCGGCGCCACCACGGCGAAGTCCGCGGGCGGCGCGTCGCCGGGCTCGAAGGCCCCGTGGGCGGCCGTCCACTTCTCGAAGAACGGCTCCATGTCGACGGCCAAGTCCTTGACCACCGGCAGGTTGCGCAGGGGCTCGAGGGTCAGGCCGTCGTCCTCCGCCACCGCCGCGACCCGCGTGCGGCAGGTCCAGCGCGGGCGCCCGTTCACCGTCATGGCGCAGGAGCCGCACATGCCGACCCGGCAGGCGAAGCGGTAGGCGAGCGTCGGGTCCTGCTCGCGCTGGATCTCGGTGACCACGTCGAGGATGGTCTGGGCCGGGCGCCGCGCCACGGTGAAGGCCTGGAAGCCGCCGTCCCGCCGGATGCGCACTCTCAGCGTCGCGCCGGGCACGGCCTCGACCGTGGGATCGGCCGGGGCGGGGACGGGAACGGACACGGTCATGCCTCAGCGCTCCGCCTTGGCGGCGGCGCCGGGAAAGAACAGCTCGCCCTGGTCGGCGGCCTTGGCGGCCACGAGGCCGGCGCGGTTCATGTAATCGAGATAGGCCAGCATGTTCAGGGGCGCGCTGGTCCACTGGGTCTGCGGCGCGCGGATGATCTCCACCGCCTCCGCCTCGGTGAGCCGGGCGTTCTCGGCCTTGATCCAGAGCGCGGCGACCCGGGCGGGCTCGGCCTTGATGAGCGCCAGGCTCTCCTCCAGGGCGGCCCGGAAGGCGGCCACGATCTTCGGGTTGGCGGTGACGAAGCGGCTGCTCGCCCAGACGAGGTTGAAGGTGTGCGGCCCGCCGAGGACGTCGTAGCTGTCCAGCACCTTGCGGGCCTTGGGGTCCTTCAGCTCCACCTCCTGGAACGGCGGGGCGCCGAAATGCGCCGTGATCTCGGAGCGGCCGCCGAGCATCGCCGTCTGGGCGTCGGGATGGCCCATCGAGACCGTGAGGGGGTCGAGCTTGCCCTGCTGGCCCGGCCCGAAGGCCTTCTCGGCGGCCATCTGCAGGGTGATCGCCTGGATCGAGCTCTTCACCGTGGGCAGGGCGATCTTGTCCTTCTCGGTGAAGTCCTTGATCGAGGAAACGGCCGGGTTCACGGTCACCAGCCAGAGCGGCATCGCGTTGAGGGCCGCCACGCCCTTGATCATCAGGTTGCCGCGGGTGCGGCCCCAGATCGTCAGCATCGGCCCGACGCCGCCGGCGGCGAAGTCGAGGTTCCCCGAGAGCAGGGCCTCGTTCATGCCCGAGCCGCCGGTGAAGCGCAGCCACTCCGTCTGGAGCTCCAGGCCCTGCTGACGGGCCTGCTTCTCGAGGAGGTGCTCCTCCTCCATCACCGTGAGGGGCAGGTAGGAGATGCCGAACTGCTTGGCGAGGCGCACCACGGAGGCCTCCGCCCGAGCGGACCCCGCGCCGGCCAGAAGGCTCGCCGAGAGCCCCACCGAGATCAGGGCCGCGGCGCCGCAGAGCCGGATGAGACGGCCGAGTGCCATGTGTTCCTCCTGCCTTGAGCCCGAATTCTCTGGTCCGGTGCCGAGGGCCACGATAGCCTCGTGCCGACCGCTGT
The DNA here is from genome assembly GCF_059816145.1 of Methylobacterium sp. 001424705. Classification (NCBI taxonomy): domain Bacteria; kingdom Pseudomonadati; phylum Pseudomonadota; class Alphaproteobacteria; order Hyphomicrobiales; family Methylobacteriaceae; genus Methylobacterium; species Methylobacterium sp. 001424705. The sequence goes on from NZ_JCBANU010000016.1 coordinate 93,119, forward strand.
CAACGGTCATATGTCATATACATGAGTTGCCGATGTCGAACCGCATGCGCGGCGCCCCCACCCCCCAGGCGCATCCCGAAGTCCCGTCGCCGGCCGCGCCCGAGATCGCGCCCGTGACCGGACCCACGACCGCCCCCATGACCGCCCCCATGACCGGGCCTCTGGCGAGCCGTCCGCTCTACCTGCAGGCCCGCGACCTGCTGCTGCGCCGGATCGTGGACGGCACCTGGAAGCCGGGCGGCTACCTGCCGAGCGAGCCGCAGCTGGCCCTCGACCTCGGCGTCTCCATCGGGACGATCCGCAAGGCCATGGAGGACCTCGTCGGGCAGGGCCTGCTGGAGCGCCAGCACGGGCGCGGCACGCAGGTGGTGCCCCATTCGAGCGACCGGTCGCGCTTCCGCTTCCTGCGCTTCGTCCACGGCGACGGGCGGCCGTTCCGCCCGGTGGCCCGCGTCCTCGCCGCCGGGACCGCGCGGGCCGACGCGCAGGACCGGGCCGCCCTCGGGCTGGGGGCGGGCGCCAAGGTGCTGGTCCTGCTGCGGACCCGCAGCGAGGACGGCGTGCCGCTGATCTACGAGCGCATCGCGCTGCCGGCCGAGCCCTTCGCCGCGCTGAGGCCGGAGCCCGGCGCCGAGATGCTGGAGGAGATCTACGTGCTCTATCAGGCGCGCTGCGGCCAGACCGTGGCGCGGGCCCGGGACACGATCGCCACCGACCGGGCGAGCCCGGCCATGGCGGACGCCCTCGGCTGTGCGCCGGGGGCGCCCCTGCTGCTGGTGCGCCGGGTCGCCGTCGCCCTCACGGGCGACCCCATCGAGTATCGCCAGAGCTGGACGGCCATGCTTCACTACCGCTCCGACCTCGACTGACGGAGCGGAGGTCCTTCGGGCAGACCCGCCTCAGGCCTGCATGCCCCAGCGCTGCAGGGTGTGGCGCTCGATGGTCTGGAAGATCAGGTTCTCGACGCAGAGGCCGATGAGGATCACCGTCAAGAGCCCCGCGAAGACGTTGGGGATGTCGAGCATGTTCTTGTTCTCGAAGATGAACCAGCCCAGCCCCCCCGAGCCCGAGCTGACGCCGAAGACGAGTTCCGCCGCGATCAGGGTGCGCCAGGCGAAGGCCCAGCCGACCTTGAGGCCGGTGAGGATGCTGGGGAAGGCCGCCGGGATCAGGATCTTGGTGATCAGCCGGCTGCCGCGCAGGCCGTAGTTGCGCCCGACCATCTTCAGGGTCCGGCTGACCGAGAGGAAGCCCGAATGGGTGTTGAGGGCGATGGCCCAGGTCACCGAATGGACCAGCACGAAGATCAGGCTGCCGTTGCCCAGCCCGAACCAGATCAGCGCCAGGGGCAGAAGCGCGATGGCCGGCAGGGGATTGAACATCGACGTCATCGTCTCGAGGAAGTCGGTGCCGATGCGCGAGCTGATCGCGATGCCGGTGAGCAGGGTCGCCAGCAGGATCCCGAGGCCGTAGCCGATCAGCAGGACCTTGATCGAGCCCCAGGCCCGCAGCACCAGGGTGCCGTCCGCCACGCCCCGAGCGAAGGCCGTCACGGTGGCGGAGAAGGTCGGGAACAGGAGGTCGTTGTCGAGGTAGCGCCCGTAGGCCTCCCAGATCAGGGCCAGCACCGCCAGGATCACGAGCTTGCGCAGCCAGCCCTGGTTGTAGAGGCGCTCGACGGCCGAGAGCGGCTTCTCGACGACGGCGCCCCCATAGGCGCCGCCGGTCTCGCGGACGATCTCGGGACGGGCGGGCCGGAGGAGGACGGGTGACACGAGCGCCTTCGCGGTCCTAGACATTCTCCGCCTCCTTGATCTCTTCGGAAAACAGCATCCGATGGATGCGCTGCTCCAGGAGCAGGGTCTCCTGCGGCGAGCCGGCCGTGTTGAGCTCGGCCTTGACCTCGCCGGGATGCGGCGAGAGCAGCAGGATGCGCGAGCCGATCTTGATCGCCTCCGGAATCGAGTGCGTGACGAACAGCACCGTGAAGCGCGTCTCCTCCCACAGGGCCAGGAGTTCGTCCTGCATCCGCCGGCGGGTGAGCGCGTCCAGGGCCGCGAAGGGCTCGTCCATGAGCAGGATGTCGGGCTCCATCGCCATGCCGCGGGCGATGGCCACCCGCTGCTTCATGCCGCCCGACAGCATGTGCGGATAGCTGTCGGCGAAGGCCGAGAGGTTGACCTTGTCGATATAGTGCATGGCCCGTTCGTCGGCGGCCCGGCCCGACAGGCGCCCCGAGGCCTCGAGGGCGAAGGCGACGTTCTGGCGGACGGTCTTCCAGGGCAGCAACTGGTCGAATTCCTGGAACACCATCATCCGGTCCGGGCCGGGCTCGGTGATGGCCTGGCCCTTCAGGCGGATCTGGCCCTCCGTCGGCGCCATGTAGCCGCCCACCGACTTCAGGAGGGTGGATTTCCCGCAGCCCGAGGGTCCGAGCAGGACGAACCGGTCGCTCGGGAAGACCTGGAAGCCGACCCGGTAGGTCGCCGTGACGAGGTGGTCGGGGGTCTTGTACTGCAGCGTGACGCCGTCGACCTCGAGCAGCGGCCCCGTGACGTTCGAGGGCAAGCCTGTCGCCAAGCTCATCGCATCCTCCCTTTGGCCACGCGCATGGCGGCACTGCTGGTTTTCAGGGGCGGTCTGGAGCCGCTTTGCCTTCGGACGACCGGCCGCCCGAGCCCCGATCCGTCGGCCCTGGCACAATCGTTCGTCCGACCCCTGGATACCAAGCACGATCCTTCCTGTAAATATAATAGCTATCTATTATAAGACAGGTTTTTATTCTTGTTGGCGGGCCTTTTTGGCTTGGGCCGGGGGCGGCCCGGGGGTGGCCTCGGTCCCGGCCCGCCCCATCGGGGCGCTCTCCGCGGGCGGCGCGTCACCGGCCCGATCCTCATGCCGGAACGCGGTCGCCCCGCAGCACAGCCCGCCCGGACAGGATCCGTCATCGGCGAAGGATTAAAAAGAGGCCGGCAACGTAATCAGGTCTCATGCGACGAGACCTTCGAATCGGTTGATGACGCCGTCACGGGCTCTTGTGGAGACTTCGATTTACGGCATAGGTTCTTATCAGAACCATCTCGGGCGACCCCGCTCCTTCAGGGCGCAGCGTCCAGCGTCAGGGGACGCGCCGACCGCCGCGGGCGTCCTCCCGGCCACGGCCCAGGGGACGAACGGACATCCGACGATCGCCGTGCCACCCGCCCGAGACACGAAGGCGGGGCTCGTAGGGGAGAAACGATGAGCGACGCATCCGACGGTGCGCGGCGGGCGGGGTCCGTGGTCCGCGCGCCGCAGAGCTTCGTGGCCGGCCTCGTGCTGGTCCTGCTCGGGATGTTCGGCGTCTGGGCCGCGAGCGACCTGCCGCGGGGCACCCTCGGCGCCATGGGACCGGGCATGCTGCCGCACTGGGTGGCAATCGGCGTCGCCCTCTGCGGCGGCGTGCTCGCCGCGACGGGCCTGGTCCGCGCGGGGGCGGGCCTCCAGACCTTCGGCCTGCGCGGCCCCCTCGTCGTCGTGCTAGCCATCCTCGCCTTCGCGGTCACGATCCGGCCCTTCGCCCTCGGCCCCGTCGCCGGCCCGGGCCTCGGCCTCATCGTCGCGGGCCCGCTGGCTGTGATCGTCGGGGGCTACGCCACACCGGAGGCGCGCTTCCGCGAACTCCTGATCCTGGCCCTGCTCCTCACCGCCGGCTGCATGCTGCTGTTCGGGGACCTCCTGAACCTGCCCATCCCCATCTTCCCCACCGCCGTCATCGAGGCGGCGAGCGGCCGGATTCCGTCGCGGGTGCTGCTGCGGCTCGCGGCCGGCGCCCTCGCCCTGGCGGGCCTCGGCCTGCTCGCCCTGGAACGCCGCGCCACCCGCCGGACCCGGACCGACGTCGCCCCGCACGCCATGACGACCTGATCGGGAGCGCGCACGTGACGGATCTCCTCGCCAATCTCGGCCTCGGCTTCGCCGTCGCCCTGAGCCTGCAGAACGTGACGCTCTGCTTCCTGGGCTGCCTCGTCGGCACCCTGATCGGCGTGCTGCCCGGCGTCGGGCCGATCGCCACCATCGCCATGCTCCTGCCGATCACCTTCGGGCTCGATCCCGTGGGCGCCCTCATCATGCTCGCGGGGATCTATTACGGGGCGCAGTACGGCGGCTCCACCACCGCCATCCTGGTGAACATCCCCGGCGAGGCGACCTCGGTCGTCACCACCCTCGACGGCCACCAGATGGCGCGCCAGGGCCGGGCCGGGGTCGCGCTCGGCATCGCCGCCATCGGCTCCTTCTTCGCCGGCACCGTCGCCACCCTGCTGATCGCGGCCCTCGGCGCGCCGCTGACCCGCCTCGCGCTGATCTTCGGACCGGCGGAGTACTTCGCCCTGATGGTGATGGGGCTCGCCTTCGCGGTCGTCCTCGCGCACGGCTCGGTGCTCAAGGCCGTGGCGATGATCCTCGTGGGCGTCCTGCTCGCCGCGGTGGGCACGGACCTCGAGACCGGCCAGGAGCGGATGACCTTCGGCCTCGCGTTCCTCACCGACGGCGTCGACTTCTCCGTCCTGGCGATGGGCCTGTTCGGGGTGGCCGAGATCCTGCGCAACCTCGACCAGACCGAGACCCGCGAGATCGCCCGGGCCCGGATCGGCCGCCTCCTGCCCAGCCTCGCGGATCTGCGCCAGGCGGCGCCCGCGACGCTGCGCGGGACCGCGATCGGGGCGATCCTCGGCATCCTGCCCGGCAACGGCGCCGTGCTCGGCCCCTTCGCCGCCTACACGGTGGAGAAGCGCCTGGCGCGCGATCCGAGCCGCTTCGGCCGCGGGGCCATCGAGGGGGTCGCCGGCCCGGAGAGCGCCAACAATGCCGGCGCGCAGACGGCCTTCATCCCGCTCCTCACCCTTGGCATCCCGCCGAACGCCGTGATGGCGCTGATGGTCGGCGCCATGACGATCCACGGCATCGTTCCGGGCCCCGGCGTGATGACCAAGAACCCCAACCTGTTCTGGGGCATGATCGCGTCGATGTGGATCGGCAACCTGATGCTGCTCGTCATCAACCTGCCGCTCGTGGGCCTCTGGGTGCGCCTGCTGCAGGTGCCCTACCGGCTGATGTTCCCCGCGATCCTGATGTTCTGCGCGATCGGCATCTACTCCATCAACGCGCTGCCCACCGACGTCATGCTGATCGCGGCCTTCGGGGTGTTCGGATACGGGCTGATCAAGTTCGGCTTCGAGCCCGCGCCGCTGCTGCTCGGCTTCGTGCTGGGCAAGCTGATGGAGGAATACCTGCGCCGCGCCCTGACCCTGTCGCGGGGCGACGTCCTGGTGTTCCTCGAGCGCCCGGTCTGCGCAGTGCTGTTCCTCGTCGCCGTCACCATCCTGGCGGCGGCGCTGCTGCCGTCGCTGCGGCGCGGCCGCGACGCGGTGTTCACGGAAGCCTGACGGCGGGGGCGCCCGGGCGCCCTCCGGGGACGGACACGACAACCCACAACGAGAAGGATGCGGACCATGAGAACGGCACTCGCCATCGGCCTCCTGTCGGCGCTCGCCGCCTTCGGCGCCGCGGCCGACACCTACCCCCAGCGCCCGATCACCCTGGTGGTGCCCTTCGCGGCCGGCGGACCCACCGACGTGGTGGCGCGGATCGTCGCCGAGCCGATGTCGCGGGCGCTCGGCCAGCAGGTCGTCATCGAGAACGTCACCGGCGCCGGCGGCACCACCGGCATCACGCGCGCGTCCCAGGCCGCGCCCGACGGCTACACCATCATGATGGGCCACATGGGCACGCACGGCGCCGCGCCGGCCCTGTTCAAGGGCCTGAAATACGATCCGGCCAAGAGCTTCGATCCGATCGGCCTCGCCGCCGGCACGCCGATCGTCATCGTCGCCAAGAAGGGCTTCCCGGCCCAGGACCTCAAGGGGTTCGTCGAGGTCCTGAAGGCGCGCGGACCGGCGATCAACCAGGCCCATGCGGGCGTCGGCTCCGTCTCGCATTCCACCGGCGTGCTGTTCGATGCGCTGACCGGCGCCAAGCCGACGCTCGTCGTCTATCGCGGCACGGGGCCTGCGCTGAACGACCTGATGGCCGACCAGGTCGACTTCATGACGGACCAGATCGTCAACGTGGCGCCGCAGATCGCCGGCGGCACGATCAAGGCCTACGCCATCGCGACGCCCGAGCGCTCCCCGAGCCTGCCCGACGTGCCGACCACGAAGGAGGCCGGCCTGCCCGGCTACGAGGTCAGCGCCTGGAACGCGGTGTTCGCGCCCAAGGGCCTGCCGCCGGAGGTCCGGGCCCGGCTCGTGGCCGCCCTCGACGCGGCGCTCAAGGATCCGGGCACGACCAAGCGCATCCTGGAATTGGGTGGTACAGTGCCCAAGGAGGCCGAAGCCGGTCCGGCCGCCCTGCAGGCCCTCGTCGAGCGCGAGGTCGCACGGTGGACGCCCGTGCTCCGCTCCGCCGTCGAAGCCAATCCCTAGGTCCTGTCCGGGGACGGCCCGTCCCGCGAGGGCGGGCCGGTCCCTTCCCCATCCCGACCCGTTGCCGGGTACTCCATCGCTTCGCTGTGTCGGAGCAGCAGAGGCGTCTTCCGCGTGGATTCCTACCTCACCTCCTCCTTCCTGCTGTCGCTCCTCCAGATCGTCTGGATCGACATCATCCTGTCGGGCGACAACGCGGTGGTCATCGCCATGGCCTGCCGGGGCCTGCCCGAGCGGCAGCGGCGGATCGGCGTCTTCGCGGGCGCCCTCGCGGCGGCCCTGCTGCGGATCCTCTTCGCCGTCATCGTCTCGCAACTGCTGGCGGTGCCGCTCTTGAAGGTCGCCGGCGGCCTCATCCTGCTGCACATCGCCGTCAAGCTCGTCTGCGGCGAGGAGGAGGACGAGAGCGCCATCAAGGAGCATTCCAGCCTGCCCAAGGCGATCTGGACCATCGTGGTGGCGGATGCCGTCATGAGCTTCGACAACGTCGTGGCGGTGGCGGGGGCCGCCAAGGGACACGACGAACTCTTCATCATCGGCCTCGCCCTGTCGGTGCCGCTCCTCGTGGTCGGCGCCAGCCTGATCACCCGGCTGATCGACCGGTTCCCGATCCTGATCTGGTTCGGCGGCGGGCTGCTGGGCTGGGTGGCCGGCGAGATGATCGCCACGGACCGGCTGGTTCACCAGCAGATGGTCGAGGTGCTGCCCGCGACCCTGCAGGGCGCCGTCCCGCACGCGATGGGCGCCCTCGGCGCCGCCCTCGTCGTCGGCCTGGGCTGCGCGCTCAAGCGCCGGTCCGACCGGGCGATCGCGCAGCAGCAGGCCGCCGCCGTGGGCCGGGCCGAGGTGGACGTCCTCGGCGGCTGATCCGCGGCGCCCGCGGCAGCGCCGGACCCGGACATGGAAAAGCCCCGCCTCGATGAGGCGGGGCCGACGGGTTCGGACGTCCGAAGGAGGATGAGGGGCCGTCAGGCGGCCAGCTTCACCGCCGAAGCCGGGGCGTTGTCGTTCACGATGGCGAGCTCGCCCGCCGAGATGACGGGGGCCGCGTCCTGCGGGGTCAGCCGGTCGGCCATGAAGGCCACGAGCGCCACGTTGGCGGCACCGGCGAGAGCGACGAGAAGCAGAACGGTCATGTGGGGCGGTCCCGAGTGATTGTTGCGTTGCAACGCATATGACCCGTCCCGCCGCCCTTTGGTATGCCAGATACGATATGCCAGATATACCAGTCTTGCATGGATGACCGTCTCGGCGAGACTGACGCCGCGCGCCCCTGCATTATGCTGCGCGACGTCGATGCCACGATAAGGTACTATTCTTCAACAGAACGGGCCGGCCTGTGCTGGTCCCGGGCCGCGCGCCCGCAACGCCGGGCGACCCCGCACCGCCCTGTCGTTCGCGGGCGCACGGAGGCCATCCGGGCGCGTCTCACCGACGCTCCACGGACCCTGCCCCGCGGGAGATGGCGCTGCGCGTTGGCCCGCCCCGCGGATTCGCGACGCCTCAGAACACCGCGTGGTCGCCGCGCTCGGCGACCGCCTCGCCGCGGATCAGCTGGGCGTAATAGTCGAACAGCGTCTCCGACCCCGTCGAGGGGGTCATGGCGGCCTCGTATCGGCCGGTCGCGGGGTCGTGCACGAGCATCGACTCGGTGGCGTAGTAGCGGCCGATCCGCGCGAGCTCGGCCTTGGCCGCCAGCGCCGGCACCCACCGCCCGAGGGTCGCCAGGACGGTGACGATCCCGTCGAGCAGGACGACCGGGACGTGCCGGAAACGCGGCTCGCGCCCGAGCAGCGCGAAGAGGCGCTCGCCCTGCGCCAGGGGCGTGATGGCCTCGCCCGGTCCGCCGATCGGCAGCACGCGATTGCGCCGCGCCGGGTCATCGAGGCATGCGGCGAGGTAGCGGCCGAGGTCCCCGTCGCTGATCGGCTTGCAGGCCGTCAGGGTTCCGTCGCCGAAGACCAGGAACGGCTTGCCGCGCTTCAGGCGCTCCACCTGCCCCGAGAGGGATTTGAAGAAGGCCGTCGGCCGAACGATCGTGTAGTCGAGCCCCGAGGCGGTCAGGACCGCTTCGAACGCCAGCTTGGCCTGCTGGAAGGCGAGGATCGGCTTCTGGACGCAGATCGCCGAGAGCAGGACCACATGGGTCACGCCCGCCGCCCGGCTCGCCTGCAGGGCGCGCACCGACACGCCGTAATCGATCGCCCAGGCATCGTCGGGCAGTCCGGTCCGCGAGGCGAGGCACGAGACCAGGACGTCGAACGGTTCACCGCGGATCCCGTCGCGCGCCAGCGACGCGGGATCCGTGAAGTCCACGATCCGTTCGGTGACGCCCGGGGGCGCTCCGGGCGGGTCCCCCGCACCGGCCGGGGGCGCGGCGCCGGCCGGGCGCCGGACGAGGCAGACGACCGCGTGCCCGCGGGCCGCAAGCGCCCGCGCGGTGGCCCGCCCGATCGTGCCGGTCGCCCCCAGGAGGAGCACGCGGCGCGGTCCCGCGCCGTCCGGTCGATCCAGGCTCATGATCGTTCCCTCCCGACGCGCGGACCTCCTCGGACGACGGCGCGGCCGGCGCCGTCCCGTCACAGGGAGCCTGGGGGCTGCTTGGCCCCGTACGCGATCGGGGGCTCGTTCCTCGTCTCCGCCAAGATCCGCACGAATCCGTGCGGGCTGGCAAGAGTACGGGTCGGCAGGAGTACGGGCCGGCAGGAGTACGGGCCGGCAGGAGTACGGGCCGGCAGGAGTACGGGCCCGGCAGGAGTACGGGCCCGGCAGGAGTACGGGCCCGGCAGGAGTACGGGCCCGGCAGGAGCACGAACCGGTAAGACCTGCGGCCGCCGAAGGTGCGGGCGCAGACAAGATCCTCCGGACGGATCGCCGGCACGAGCGGACGCGGGCAACCCGGGACCAACCGATCCAGGGGACCGACGACCACGGGGGCGACGTTGCGACCCGGTGCGGCCGGCCACGCCCGGCCCCGGCTTCGGGCGCTTGACTTATATCCATCTCGCATCTTAGTTAGATGCAAGTTGAACATAAGGCTGCGCCGTGACCGAGGACGACTTTCTCCGCGCCTACGACCCCGCCGCCTTCGCGCGGCCGGCGCTCACCGTCGATCTCGTCCTGATGGGGTTGCGCGCGGGCCGTCCGGCCGTGCTCTTGGTGCAGCGGACCCAGCATCCCCATGCCGGCCGCTGGGCGCTGCCCGGCAGCTTCGTGCGCCTCGACGAAACCCTGGACGGCGCGGCCGAGCGCGTGCTGCGCGACAAGGCGGGCTTCGCCCCGGCGGAGGTGGCGGAGACCCATCGGGAGCAGCTCTACACCTTCGGCGCCCTCGACCGGGACCCGCGCATGCGCATCGTCACCGTGGCCTACCTCGCGCTGATGCCGGAGGCCGCCTTCGCGGCGGCGCTTGCGCGCGCGGCTGCGGTGTCGGCGGGGCCGTCGGCCGCGCTCCTCGACGTGCCCTGGTCCGGCGAGGCGGGGGGGCCGGTCGCGGCCTTCGCGCCGGGCGACCCCGACCGGAGGACGCCGCTGCGCCTCGCCTTCGACCACGCCGCGATCCTCGCCCTGGCGGTGCAGCGGCTGCGGGGAAAGCTCGACTATTCCGACGTCGCCTTCGCGCTGCTGCCCGAGGCCTTCACCCTGCGCCAGCTGCAGGACGTACACGAGGCGATCCTGGGCACGTCCCTCAACAAGCCCGCCTTCCGCCGCCGGATGCTCGACCGCGGCTGGCTCGCCCCCACGGGCGCGCGCGAGGCCGGCACGTCGTTCCGTCCCGCCGAGCTCTACCGTTTCCAGAAGCCGCTCTGAATCCCAGCGCGCCCCCAACAGGAGGGTCCCATGGCTACGATCCGCAACCTCGGTCCGCTCGCCCAGCTCAGGAGCGAGGCGAGCAGCCACGTCATCCGCTACCGCAACGGTCGCATCCGGCAGAGCGGACGGGGCCTCGTCTTCTGGTTCCGGCCGGAAACCGCGAGCATCAGCGAGGTGCCGATGGACGACCGGGAGATGACCCTGTTCGTGCGCGGCCGCAGCCGGGACTTCCAGACCGTGGTGGTGCAGGGGACGATCGGCTGGCGCGTCGTCGACCCGGAGCTGCTGGCCAGCCGCGTCGACTTCTCGCTCGGGCTTCGCACCGGCCGGCCGCAGGGCGAACCGATCGAGCGGATCGAGGCGCGTCTCGGCGGCATCGCCGGCCAGGCCGTCCTGGAGGTGATCGGCGCCAGCCCGGTGGGCGCGCTCCTCGATGCCGGGCCCGAGCCCCTGCGCCTGAGCCTCGACGCGGCGCTGGGGGCGGCCCCGGCCCTGGCGGAGATCGGCCTCGCGGTGGTCTCGGTGCGACTCACCAACCTCGCGCCGTCGAGCGAGCTGGAGCGCGCCCTGCAGACGCCCACCTTCGAGGCCCTGCAGCAGAAGGCGGATGCGGCGACCTTCGCCCGGCGCGCCCTGGCGGTGGAGAAGGAGCGGGCCATCGCGGAGAACGAGCTGGAGACGCGGACGGAGCTGGCCCGCCAGGAGGCGCTGCTCATCGCGCGGGAGGCGGAGAACGCCCGCGACCGCGCGGTGGGCCTCGCCGCGGCAAGCGGGCTGGAGGCGGCGGCGGAGGCCGAGCGCATCCGCCTCGTGGAGGGCGCCCAGGCCGAGGCCGAGCAGCGCCGCGCCGCCATCTACCGCGACCTTCCGCCGGCCGTGCTCCTGGGTCTCGCCGCCCGCGAGCTCGCGGGCAAGCTCGAGACCATCGAGCACGTCAACGTCACGCCGGACCTGCTGGCGAGTGCCCTCGGCGCGTTCCGCGGGGCGGCCCCGCCGGTCGCTCCCCCCGGCCCGCTGCGCTGAAGGACGGGCCATGGCGGTCATCACCCCGCGCGCCGTGTTCGTCGTCCGCGAGACCGATTACGAGGCCCTGCTCGCCCGGCACGCCACCCGCGGCCAGGCCCGGTTCTTCCTGGAGAGCCGCGGCCAGAGCCTCGCGGAGGTCGAGGACCGGCACGCCCGCTTCCACGCCGTGCTCGGCCAGGCGCGGGCCGCGGTGCCGGGGGACTGGCGGCAGGCGCTGGCCCGGCGCGTCGACCTCGACCGCTTCCTGTTCGCCCCCGAGGACGTCGTCGTCACGGTGGGCCCGGACGGCCTCGTCGCCAACGTGGCGAAGTACCTGCGCGCGCAGCCGGTGATCGGCGTCAATCCGGCCCCCGACCTCTACGACGGCGCCCTCGCGCGGGTCGCGGTGGCGGGCCTGCGCGCCCTGCTCCCGGCCAGCGCCGCGGGAGCGGCTCCGGTGGAGCGGCGCACCATGGTGCAGGCCGCCCTCGACGGCGGCCAGCGGCTCGTGGCCCTGAACGAGATCTTCGTCGGCCACCGCAGCCATCAATCCGCACGCTACCGCATCGCGGTCGACGGCACCGCCGAGGACCAGTCGTCGAGCGGCCTCATCGTCGCCTCGGGCACCGGCCTGACCGGCTGGGCCCGCTCGATCGGCGAGGCGACGCATCTCACCGTCGGGATCGGCGCGGAGGAAGCGGCGGTGGGCTACTGGGTGCGCGAGCCGTTTCCAAGCGTGGCCACCGGAACGACCCTTCGGGCGGGCCGGCTCGCCGGGGCCGCCCTGGCGGTCACCTCACGGATGAACGAGGGCGGCGTGGTCTTCGCCGACGGGATCGAGCAGGACTTCCTCGCCTTCGACTGGGGCCGCCGGGTCGACCTCGGGCCCGCGGACCGGACCCTGACCCTGGTGGTCGGCTAGGGCTGCGGCCCGGACGAAGCCGACGCGGAAGCCGCAGGGGCCGGCCCGGTTCCGGCACCGTCGCGCGGACGCGCGGTGCCCCCCCGTCAGCGGCGGTCGCGTCCCTGCGCGCCATCGTCGTCCCTCTGCGGCCACGCCCCGTCCCACGCCGTCCGGACCGGACCGGTGGCGGTGTCGGGCTTCGACGCGCCGATGAAGACGACCACCGGGCCATGCTCGGCCCGCCGGGGGTCGTAGAAATCGAGCAGGGCGGGATAGCGGTGCTGGAGGAGATCCGGAGCCAGGCCCTCCCGGCGCAGCAGGTGATCGATGACGACCTGGTCCCCGTGCACGGCGTTCGGCACGGGCCCGCAGGAGCCGGGCGCCATCCAGCGCTCCGGCTCGGCCGCGAAGGCGGCGTAGAGGGCATCCAGTTCGCCGCCCTGCCAGCGCAGCAGGGCGCTGGAGAGGCGGCCCTTGTGGAAGTAATCCTCCATGGCGGCGAGGCCCGGCTCGGCCAGGGCGTCCGCCGGCCCGGTCAGGACGGTGTCGAGGTCGCAGAGCAGCGTCGGTCCCTCGGTGAGCCCGGGGCGGAAGGCCTCCATCTTCGACCACCAGGCCGGCCAGTCGTGCCGGAGCGGCACGCGCTCGACGCCCGCCACCGCGAGGGGAAGGTCCGTGAGGCAGAGGATCCGGTCGAAGGCCGGAGCGTGGCGGCGCACGCCCCGGGCGAGGCGCTCGACCCAGGCCGCGTCGTAGCGCCCGCCGCTCTTCAGGACGGTGATGAGAGTCGTCATTGGCGGGGCCTGATTCCGGTCGAAAGGGTCACGGGCGGCACGGATGGAGGCGGAGCTGCCCGGCCGCCTCGGCCTGCCGGAACCAGGCCCGCTCCGCCGCCCAGGGATGCCCGGGCCAGCCGTCGAAGCCGAAGCCGTGCGCCTCGACCGGGCCGCGCCCGAGGGGACGGCCCAGGAGGAAGGCCAGCGTCACGAGGAAGCCGGTGCTCGGGTTCGGCCGCCCGATCGGGTCGGGTTCGTCCGTGCCGGCGTCGGACATGACGGTGTCGGCCATGACGGCGGCGAGACGGAGCCGCGCCGCCCGGTGGAGGTCCTCGGGCAGGATGTGGACGGGCTTGCCCAGGGGGGCCAGCAAATCCATCGCCTCGCGGGTCCAGCACACCGGTTCGGGCCGGTTCTGCTCCGCCGGCAGCATCGGGAACGGCAGGATGAAGGCCTGCGCGCACCGGACCACCGGGCGGTCGAGGAAGCGGGGGTCGGCGAGCCATTCGCGCATCTGCCCGCCCCGATTGACCAGGGCGAGATGGGTGACCCGCGCGCCGGCGCGGCCGCCGAAGCCCGGCGCGTTGTTGAAGCGCACGACGCAGGGCGCCGCGTCGATCGCGGCGGCGGCATCGAGCCCCGGGGCGTTGCCGACGAGGGCGAGGGGTCCCGATGCGGAGGGGAACAGGTCGAGCATACGCGGGGAGTCGACCTCGATGTCCAACTGCGGCAGGGGTTCGCGGAGCAGCGGAGGTATGGCGCCGGCCCGGCGCGGCAAGGTCCGTTCGGATCCTTGCGGTGCCGGCGGGATTTCTGCGGCGAGGGGAAACGAGGGCCGGGACCGATGATGCGCCGATGCTTCGTCTGCGCGGCCGACATGCTCGGGCCGAGCCGCCGTCACCTCGCCTATCCGAACGGGCGGGTCAGGGCGTTTCCGATCGCCTGCGGCGCCTGCGGCCTCCTGCTGGAGGCGGGGGCCGATCCGGCGGCCTGCCGGGCGCACCTGGCCGAACAGCTCGCCGGCCCGGTCTTCGACCCCGACCCGGACGCGCCCTACGGCCTCGACCTCTACACCCTGCGCAGCGCCGCCACCGGCCACGCCCTCGGCGTCCGGCCCTGCGACGCGGCGGGGCATACGGCCCTGCGCCGACCCCACGACCGGCACGCCGCGCGCGGGGAACTCTACGCGCTCGACGGGGCGGCGGGGCGGCCCGTCTCCCTCGGCCTGCTCTGCCGCCCCGCCGCGCTGGAGGCGGTCCTGGCGGGGCTCGCGGTCCATGCGGCCTGGACCGACGACGTCGTGATCCTCCTCGATGCCGAGACGCGACCGGCCGCTGCGGTGCCGGCCGCCGGCTTTCCGCGCGGGACCCTGCGGGTGGGGGCCCGGCCCCTGGGGCAGGATCGCGAGCGGGATCAGGGACAGGACTTCGCCGCCCAGCGCAACACCCTCCAGGACCTCGCCCGCCATCCCTGGATGCTGCAGCTCGACGCCGACGAGACCCTGGCCGTGGACGCCGGCCGGCGGCTGCCGGCCCTGGCGGCCCTGGCGGAAGCGGGGAACGTCGTCTCGATCGGATTGGCGCGCCGGAACCACGTCGACGGCATCCGCTCGGACGTCTACCCGGACGTCCAGTACCGCCTGAACCGCCGGTCCGTGCGCTATGCCGGCCGCGTGCACGAGCGGCCGGTGCTCGACGGCGGCTGGCCGCGCAGCCTCATCGCCCTGCACGGGGCGATCGAGCACCATCTCGACCGCGCCCACGTCCTGGCGCGCTCCCGGCACTACGAGCGCCTCGCGCCCGGGCACGGGCGCCCCGAGGAAGAGGCCGCTTTGCTGCGCCCCTACCGGGACTGAGGCGCGGACGCGCGCCGCTTCGGACAGATCCGGGCCGCCGCGATGGCCCGGGCGTAGAGGGCGAGCGTCTCGCGCCCCAGGACCGCCCGGGTGAAGCGGCCGGACGCCGCCAGCGCCCGGCTCCGGTAGGCTTCGCGCAGCGCCGGATCGGCCAGCAGCGGGCGCAGGGCCTCTGCCAGGGCCGCGCCGGTGGCCTCCCGCGCCAGGGGCCCCGCATCCGGCGCCCCCACGAAGGCGCGGGCGCTGGCGTCCTCGGCGCAGGCCACCACCGGCCGGCCATAGGCGAGGGCCTCCTGGTAGACGAGCCCGAAGCTCTCGTAGCGCGAGGGGGCGAGCACCGCGTGGGCCGCCCCGTAGGCCTGCGCCAGGGCCTCGGCCGGCACCCGGCCGCGGGCGTGGATGCGGGCGCGGGCCGCCTCGGGCAGGTCCCCCGGCAGGTCCTCCGGGGGCACGCCGATCAGGTCCAGGCGGAAGGCGGGACCGGCGCCCCGCTCCGCCGCGTCGGCCAGGATCGCGACCGCGCCGAGGAGCGCGTCGAAGCCCTTGCGCGCCTCCGCCCGGCCCACGAAGAGCAGGCGCACCGGCCCGGTCGCGTCCGGGTAGGCGGCGCCGCGGGCCGCCGCCGTGATCTCCGGCGGAAGGCTGAGGCCGATCACCGCCTCCGGCTGCCGGCCGGACAGGCCGTAGGCCCGGGCGATCACCGCCCCGTGCGCGGCGGTGTTGGCGATGAGCCCGGCGCTGCCCCGGGCCTGGGCGCGCTCCAGGGCGTCGGCGGCCCACCCGTCGAGGCGGTCGCGCAGGGTTTCGGGGGCGTCCCGGGTGAAGGCCGCGGGCGTCGAGCTGCGCGTGACCAGCGGGAGATCCCGGCGCCCGGCCAGCAGGGCGGCGGGGGCGTACCAGTTCGTGGCTTCCGCGACGTCGAAGGGCTGGTGGGCATGGGCCGCCAGGACGGCGCGCCGGAAGGCGAGCGGCGCGGCGAGGTGCCCCGCCGCCCCCCAGCGGCGCAGGCGCGCCAGCCCACCGCCGGGCGGCAGGGCGAAGCCCGCCACCGTGACGCCGCCGCGGCGCTCGCGCCCCGTCCGGTCGAGGCTGAAGACCGTGACGTCGGCGCCGCCCTCGGCGAGGCTCTCGGCGATCTCGCGGGCCGCCGTCGAGAGGCCGCTCGGGGCCGGCGGGTAGTCCCAGGCGAGGAGGGCGACGCGCATCAGGCGGCCAGCAGGCGCTGGTAGAGGGCGAGGTAGTCGGCCGCCATGCGCGCGGCGGTGAAGCGCGCCTCGAAGCGCCGGCGGATCAGGGCCCGGTCGAGCTGATCGATCCGTGCCAGGGCCGCCACCGCGTCGGCCTCGGAGGCGACGATGAAGCCGGTCACGCCCTCCTCGACGATCTCCGGCACGGAGCCGCGGTTCCAGGCCACCACGGGCGTGCCGCAGGCCATCGCCTCGATCATCACCAGGCCGAAGGGCTCCGGCCAGTCGATGGGGAAGAGGAGCGCCCGCGCGCTTCCCAGGAGGTCGGCCTTGCGGGCATCGTCCACGGGGCCGAGATAGACGGCGTCCGCCCCCAGGAGCGGGCGCACCCGGTGCTCGAAATAATCGGGATTGCCGACATCGATCGTGCCGCCGAGGCGGATCGGCAGGCCGGCGGCGCGCGCGACCCGGATCGCGGTGTCCGGCCGCTTCTGGTCGGTCATCCGGCCCACGAAGGCGACGTGCGGGCCGGGCTGCGGGCTCAGGGCGTAGCGGTCCCGCGCGAGGCCGTGATGCACGATCCCGGCCCGGTTCGCCGGCGGGATGCCGGCCGCCTGCGCCGCCGAGATCGCCGCCACCGGCAGGTCGGGGAAGCCCGCGAAGAACAGCGCCCGGTCGAGTTCGTCCACCCGCCAGTGCACCGTCGTGAGGCTGTGGCGCCGGCGCGCGCCGAGGAGCGCCGCATGGGCGAACTCCCCGTGGCCATGCACGATGTCGAACTGGTCCAGCCGGCAGCGCAGCGCTTCCAGCTGCAGGGCGTCCAGGGCTGCCGGGACCCCCGGCGCGACCCGCCCGTGGCGCCGCTCCAGGGCCGCGAGGCTCGGCTGGTCGCCGATGCGCGGCAAGTCTGTCGCACTGTCCGAAGGCGCGAAGAGCGTTACCTCCACACCTAGGTTAACCAGTGCCGTGCTGAGGTCATGTATGACCCTCTCCGTACCGCCGTGGTGCTCAGGGGGAACGGGGAATATGTTGGGGGCGATTTGGGCGACACGAATCACGGTATGTACCTCCCCGGTAACGTTTCTTTGCCTGAATTCTGTTTGTCGAAAGACGCTTGAGCTGCAAGCGGCCTGATGTTCGTCTTGCATGTCGCCCTGCAAGGCTGCCTGCGCGGCGGCGGGGTCGTGTTCGGGCTCACCGCCGATACGGGTGGCCACATCCGCTACCTGCTCGATCTGGTGGCTGCCTCGTCCCAGGATGCCGGGATCGCGCGGATCGTGATCGCGACGCGCCTGTTTCACGGCGCGCTCGGCCCGGATTACGCCGTGCCCGAAGAGCGCATCTCCGACAAGGTCACGCTCGTGCGGCTCCCGAGCGCGTCACCGGATTACCGCGTGAAGGAGGCGATGCACGCGGAGGTCGACAGCTTCGCGCGCAACCTCATGGGCTGGATCGCGGCGCAGCCTCAGCCGCCCGACTTCATCCACGCCCACTACGCCGATGCCGCTTCGGTGGCGACGCTCATCGAGGATGCCCTCGGCATTCCCTTCGTGTTCACGGCCCATTCCCTCGGGCGGGTCAAGGCCGCGATGCTCGGCCACGGCGCCGAAGCCTGCCCTGATCTCGCCCGCCGCATCGCCGCCGAGGAGGGCGCACTCGCGCGCGCGCGTCTCGTCGTCGCCTCCTCCCGCGACGAGGCGGAGGTGCAGTATGCCGGGTATGCGGCCTACGATCCGGGACGCATCCGCGTCCTGCCGCCGGGCAGCGACCTGGCCCGGTTCGCGGCGGCCGAACCCCTGCCGCGCGTGGACGCCACCATCGACCGCTTCCTGCACGAGCCGGGCAAGCCGGCGCTGCTGGCCCTCGCCCGCCCGGTGGCGCGCAAGAACCTCGGCGCCCTGGTGCGGGCCTACGGCGAGAGCCCCGCCCTGCAGGCGCGGGCCAACCTCGTCCTGATGGCCGGGACCCGCGAGGACATCGACGCCCTCGACGGCGACATGGCCGGCACCATGCGGGAGATCCTGGTGCTGATCGACCGCTACGACCTCTACGGGCGGGTGGCCTACCCCAAGACCCACGGGCCGGAGGACGTTCCGGCCCTCTACGCCTATGCCCGCACGCGGGGCGGCCTCTTCGTCAATCCCGCCCTCAACGAGCCCTTCGGCCTGACCCTCCTGGAGGCCTCGGCCGCGGGCCTGCCGCTGGTGGCCACCGACAGCGGCGGCCCCAACGACATCGTCGAGACCTGCGGCAACGGGCTCCTCGTCGATCCGCGCACCCCCGACGCCATCGCGGCGGCGTGCCTGCGCATCCTGGACGATCCCACCCTCTATGCCCGCTGCGTGGCGGGGGGCGCCCGCGCGGCCGCCGCCTATGACTGGGACCGGCACGCCGCGCGCTACCACGACCTGCTGCGGGCGCTGTGCGTCCCGACCCCGCCGCTGGCGGATGCGCGGCAACTCCTCGTCTGCGACATCGACAACACGCTGGTGGGCTGCGAGGCGGCCCTCGGCATCTTCCGGCGCTGGCGCAGCCGGCAGGCGGGCCTCGCCTTCGGAGTCGCCACCGGCCGCTCGTTCCACAGCGCCATGGCGATCCTGGAGCAGCAGGCCAGCCCGCGCCCGCAGGTGATGATCACCTCGGTGGGATCGGAAATCTACCACCTCGACCCCAACGGCGTGACCTACACGGCCGATGCCGCCTGGCGCGCCACCGTGTCGGCGGGCTGGGACCGGGCGGGCGTGCACGCGGCGCTCTCCGATCTCGACGGCCTGGTGCCCCAGGGGCCCCTGGAGCAGCGCGGGCACAAGCTCAGCTATTTCGGGGATGCGGCGACCGCCCAGAGGGTCCGCGCGGCCCTCGCGCGGGCGGGATTCGCCGCGAACGTGATCCACAGCCACGGCCTCTACCTCGACGTCCTGCCGGAGGCGGCCTCGAAGGGCACGGCGGTGGGCCATGTCCGGGCCCTCTACGGCCTGCCGGAGCGGGCCGTGTTCGTGGCCGGCGATTCGGGCAACGACGTCGAGATGCTGCGCGCCCAGGCGCAGGCGATCATCGTGGCCAACTACTCCGACGATCTTGCCAGCAACGCCGCCCTGCAGCACTCCTACGTGGCCCGGGCCTCGCACGCCCGCGGCATCATCGAGGGCGTCGGCCATTTCCGCCGGATGCTGGCCGATGCCGGCTGATCCGTCCGCCGGGTCCTCCGCCGGACCCTCCGCCGATCCTGGCGCCAGCGTCCTCACCCTGGTGCGCGGCCGGGCCGACCGCCTGCGCAACCTCATGGCCGGGCTGGCGCGCCAGTCCGTGCGCCCGCGCGAACTGGTGATCGCCTGGATGCAGCCGGACCGCGCGCCCGACCTGCCGGATCCGGGCTGTCCCGTGCGCCACCGCCACGTGGCGGGGGAACCGATGCCCCTCGCCGCCGCCCGCAACCGCGCGGCCGAGGCCGCCACGGGCGATCTCCTGATCTTCCTCGACGTGGACTGCATCCCCTCCCCCACCGTCGTGGAGGCCTACCGGCATGCGGCCCGGGAAACCGACGGCCTGTTCCTCGGCGAGGTCCTGTACCTGCCCACGGGGCTGAGCCCGGAGGCGGCCGCCGACGAAGCGGCCCTCGCCCGGCTCGGCCGGGCCCATCCGGCCCGCCCCGCGATCCCGCCGGACGCCTTGCGCCGGGAGGCCGATCCCGGCCAGCTCTGGGGGCTGTCCTTCGCGCTCCCGGCCCGGTCCTGGCGCGCCGTCGGCGGCATGGACGAGGCCTATCGCGGCTATGGCGGCGAGGAGACGGACCTCGCCGCGCGCCTGGCCGCCTCCGGGTTGCCGACCTACTGGGTCGGGGGCGCCCGGGCCTACCACCAGCATCATCCCGTCCACGTGCCGCCGCTGCAGCACTTCGACGCCATCCTGGCCAACGCCGCCCGCTTCCGGAACACGCACGGGCGCTGGTGCATGACCTACTGGCTCGGCCAGTTCCGGGACGCCGGGCTGATCGACTGGGCCGACGACGCCCCCGCGATCCGGGTCCTGCGCCGGCCGGGGGTTCCCGAGATCGCCGCCGCCCTGAAGCCCGACGCCCTGTTCTCCTGACGGATCGCGAACCCGACAGCCATGACGAAACCCATTGCGTTCTTCGTCCATCACCAGGGACGGGGCCACGCCAACCGCACGATGGCGGTGGCCGCCGCGTTCGCCCGGGACCGGCCCGTCTCCGTGCTCACCGCGGGCCCGCAGCTCTTCGACGGGTTCTCCCGCGACATCGAGATCGTGCCGCTGCCCGACATGATCGGCGCCGAGGTGCCGACGCCGCGCCTCTACGCGGAGCCGACGCCCCAGGTCATGCACTGCGTGCCGCTGGGCCTCACCCCGATGCGCCGGACCATGCGGCGCATCCTCGACCATCTCGACGAGCGCGACGTCGGCCTGTTCGTGGTCGACGTCTCGGCGGAGATCGCGCTGCTGGCGCGCATCGCCAGCGTGCCGGCGGTGCAGATCCGGATGCATGGCGACCGCGCCGACATCGGCCATGTGGGCGCCTACGAGGCCTGCGTCGGCATGCTGGCCCCCTTCGACGCCCGCCTGGAGCAGGACGACTACCCGGCCGCCCTGCGGGCCAAGACCTTCTACAGCGGCGGCCTCTGCACCAGCGTCGACCGGGTGCCGGATCGGGCCGAGGCCCGTGAGCGGCTCGGCCTCGACCCGGACCGCGAGATCGTCGTCGCGGTGACCGGGGGCGGGGGCAGCGGCACGCCCTACGCGCCCCTGACGGTGGCCGCCCGGGCCGCTCCCGAGGCCCTGTGGCTGACCCTGGGGCCGACCCATCGCGAGGGCCACGAGACCGATTTTTCCAACCTGCGCGAACTCGGCTGGGTGCCCTCGGTGACCGACTACCTCGCCGCCGCCGACATCGTGGTGGCCTCCGCCGGCGACAACACCGTCCACGAGGTCGCCCGCGTGGGCGGACGCCTGATCGTGATGCCCGAATGGCGCTATTTCGGCGAGCAGACCCGCAAGGCCGAGGCCCTGGTCCGCCTCGGCGCCGCCGTCCAGGCCCCCGTCTGGCCCGGCGATCTCCAGGGCTGGCGCGACCTCCTCGCCCGGGCCCGCGCCCTCGACACCGCCCCCCTGCGCAGCCTCTACGCGCCGGACGCCGCCGCCCGCGCCGCGGGCTGGCTCGAGGGCCTGACCGACGAACTCTGGCACGGCGCGGCGGAGCCCGTCCCCCTCACGCCCGCCGCCCGCACGGTCGCCGCCGCCGGCTGACCGCCCGCTTCCCCCACGCTCGAACCTCCCGGAGCCAGACCGCCCCATGTCCACCGTTTCCGTCGTGACCCTGGCCAAGGGACGGCCGGCGCACCTGCGCAACGTGCTCCTCGGCCTGGAGCGCCAGACGCAGGTCCCCGCCGAGTTCATCGTGGCGGTGATGCAGGACGCGCCCTACGACCTGCCCGAGGTCGCCTTCCCGGTCCGCCAGATCCGGGTGCCGGGCACCGACTTGCCGCTGGCGGCGGCGCGGAACCGCGGGGTGGCGGCGGCCGGCGGCGACGCCGTCGTCTTCCTCGACGTCGACTGCATCCCGGCCCCCGACCTCGTGGCCGACTACGCGCGCGGCCTCGACGCACTCGACGGCCTGCTGATGGGCGAGGTCCTCCACCTGCCCGAGCGCGCCACCGCGGGGGACTGGACCTGCGAGGACTTCGCGAAGGTCGCCGAGCGCCATTCCGACCGCCGCGGTCCCCCGGCCTCCGGTCTCGAGATCTGCCCGGATTACCGCTGCTTCTGGTCCCTGAACTTCGCCATCCGGCGCGCCACCTTCCTGGCCACGGGCGGCTTCGACGAGCGCTACACCGGCTATGGCGGCGAGGACACGGATTTCGGCAAGGTCCTCGACCAGGCCGGCATCCCCATCGCCTGGATGAAGGGCGGGCTGGCCTATCACCAGTACCACCCCCATCACATGCCGCCGGTCCACCACCTCGACAGCGTGGTGCGCAACGCCGAGCTGTTCGAGGCCAAGTGGGGCTACCGCACGATGGGCCACTGGCTCTACGCCTTCAAGGTGATGGGGCTGATCGACGACACCCCCGACCGGCCGATCCGCATCCTGCGTCGCCCGGAGGCCGGCGACTTCGCGCTCACCGGCCAGCAGAGCCACCAGCCCTACAGCAATTCGGCCTCCGTCATCCGCCACCTCGAGGCCCAGGCGGCCGCCGCGGCGACGACGGCGTGAGGATCGCGCTCCTCGCCCATCTGCGCCATCCGGTGGCGCGGCCCTTCGCGGGCGGCATGGAAGCCCAGTGCTGGGCGCTGGCCGACGGGTTGACGGCGCGGGGACACGAGGTCGTCCTCTTCGCCGCCGGGGACAGCGACCCGCGCTTCCCCGTCGATCCGGTGATCCCGGTCCACCACGAGCGCAGCTTCCCGGGCCTGGAACATCGGGGCGATGCCGGGCTCAAGGCCCACGTGGATGGCGGATACGCCGCCGCCTGCGACCGGATCGCGGCCGGGGGCTTCGACGTGCTGCACAACAATTCCCTGAGCCGCCTGCCCCTGGAGCGCCGGCGTCTCGCGGAGGTGCCCACCGTCACGTCGCTGCACGTCCCGCCCTACGACGCCCTGCGCTGGTTCGTGGCGGACAGCCTGGTGCCCGGGCACCGGATCACCGTGACCTCGGAGGCCCAGCGCGGAACCTGGTGGCCCGAGGGCGCGCCGCCGGAGGTGTCCGTGCTCCACAACGGCGTCGATCCCGCGGCCTGGCCCTTTCGGGACCGGGGCGACGGCGGCGCCGTCTGGTCCGGGCGCATCGCACCCATCAAGGGCACGCATTGCGCCGTCGCGGCAGCCCGGCAGGCCGGGCTTCCCCTCACCCTCTTCGGCCCGATCGAGGACCGGGCCTACTGGGAGGCGCAGATCGCCCCGCAGCTCGGCGGGGCGATCCGCTACGGCGGCCATCTCTCCGGCGAGGCCCTGGCGGACGAGATCGGCCGCGCCTCCGTCTTCCTGTTCACGCCCTGCTGGGACGAGCCCTTCGGCCTCGTGGCCATCGAGGCGATGGCCTGCGGCGTGCCGGTGGCGGGCCTTGCCAGGGGGGCGGCCGCGGAGGTGGTCGGCGAGGCCGGACATCTCGCGCCGCCGGACGACGGGCCGGCCCTCGCCCGGGCGATCGGCGAGGCCCTCGCGATTCCGCGCACGGTCCCGCACGCGCGGGTCCTGCGCCTGTTCACCCGCGATCGCTGGCTGACGCGCTGCGAGGAGCTCTACGCGCATGCGCACCGCGCCGCCCATGACTGACGTCCCCAGACGCACCCGATCCCCGGGCGGGCGCGACCCGCAGCGCGAGCCGACACCATGAGCCGTCCCCCGACGACCCGCCGCGCCCTCCTCGAGGCCCTCTGGCACGGCCGCGATCCCTTCGCGAACCCGCCGGCCACCCTGCGTCCCCTGGATCTCCAGGGCTGGCGCAGCGTCCACCCCTATCTCGACGACGCCGTCAGGGCGTTCCGCCCCGAGGTGGTCGTGGAGATCGGCGCCTGGAAGGGCGCCAGCACCCTGCACCTGGCCCGATCCCTGGCGGCGCACGGCGTCGACGGGACCGTCATCGCGGTCGATACTTGGCTCGGGGCCGTCGACCACTGGGCCGACGCGGACCTGTTCGCCGAACTCGCCACCGAGCACGGCTACCCGAGCCTGTACCGCACCTTCCTGGCCAACGTGCTGCGCGAGGGGCTCGCGGACCGGGTCCTGCCCCTTCCGCTGGACTCGGTGAACGCCGCCGAACTGTTGCGCCTGCGCGGCGTGACCGCGGATGTCATCCATCTCGACGCGGGTCACGAGGAGGCCTCCGTGGCGGCGGATCTCCGGGCCTGGTGGCCGGTCCTGCGCCCGGGCGGCCTCCTCATCGCCGACGATTACGACAGCCTGGGAGGCCGCTTCCCCGGTGTGACCCGCGCGGTCGACGCGTTCTGCGCCGAGGCACGGGTGCAGGGTCCCTGGGCCCAAGGGGGGAAGTGCAAGTTTCTCAAGCCCATCTGAGGCCCCGCCGAGCGGGGTCCGGAAGCGCCGCTCGGCGGGACGCGCCGGTCGGAGACCCGGACAGATCGGCCGGATCGCGTTCGCCCCGATGGCCGCGATCCCCTGGCCGCGATCCCCTGGCCGCGATCTCTTCGCGGGGTCCACGCCCGGTCCGGCCCCGCGCGGCGTGACGGGCGGCGCGCCGGCCGACGCAGCCCAAGCCCGCGATGTCGCACGCTGCAACCGGAACGGGTTCGGCGACTTGTCCGGCCGGGCGCGACGACGCCTGCCAGGAGAGACGCCAGCCATGCCCGGAACCGAGATCCGCCTCGCCCTCGACGCGATCCCGATGGGAGGCATGACGGAGGGCGCGGCCGGGGACGAGAAGGTGCTGTTCGTGCGCGACGCCTCCGGCGTGCGGGCGTTCCAGGCCAAGTGCCCGCATCTCGGGGCGCCGCTCGCCAAGGGTGAGATCTGCGGCGGACGCCTCTACTGCCCCTGGCACAAGGCCGCCTTCGCGCTGGCCGACGGGAGCCTGGAGGAGCCGCCGGCCCTCGAGTCCCTGACGCGCTACCCCGTCCGCATCGAGGGGTCCGACGCCGTCGCGACCCTGACGCCGGAGCCGGCGGCGATGCAGACGGCGCACACGCCCGCGGCGCGCGTGCTCATCGTGGGCGCGGGCGCGGCGGCCGTCGCCTGCGTGAAGACCCTGCGCCGCGAAGGCTATGACGGCCACATCACCCTGGTCGGCCGCGAGGCCCACCCGCCCTACGACCGGACCAAGCTCTCGAAGCAGTTCCTGGCCAAGCCGACCCCGCCGGAGAAGGTGCTGATCGAGCCCGACTTCGCGCAGGCCAACAGGGTCGAGCGTGTCACCGGGGACGTCACCGGGGTCGATCCCGCCCGGCGCGCCGTCACCCTGGCGGATGGCCGGACCTTTGAGGCCGACGCGATCCTGGTCGCTACCGGGAGCCGGGCGGTGATGCCGGACTTCCCCGGCAAGGACCTCGGCGGGGTCTTCACCCTGCGCAGCCTCGACGACGCGGTCCGGGTGAGCGAGGCGGCAGGCGAGGCCAAATCCGTCGTCGTCGTGGGCGCCGGGTTCATCGGCCTGGAGGCCGCCGCGTTTCTCACCAAGCGCGGGCTGTCCGTCACCGTGCTGGCGCGCGAGGACATCCCCTTCGCCAAGCGCTTCGGCGAGGCGGTGGGCGCGGCGCTGAAGCAGTACCATGCCGGCAACGGCGTCATCTTCGAGACCGGCTCCGTCGCCAGGATCACCGGCACCGACCGCGTCGAAGCGGTCGAGACGGAGGACGGACGACGCCTTCCGGCCGACATCGTCCTCGTCGGCGCGGGCGCCAGGCCGGAGACCGGCCTGATCGGGGGCGTCACCCCCGACGAGGATGGCGGCCTCGCGGTCGGCGGTGACCTCAAGCTCGCGGAGGGCGTCTGGATCGCGGGCGACATCGCCGCGTTCCCGGAGACGGCGAGCGGCGAGACCGCGCGGATCGAGCATTGGCGCCTCGCGCAGCAACACGGCACGCATGTGGCCCATGCCATCCTCGGCCGGGGTGGCGCGTTCACGGGCGTGCCGTTCTTCTGGAGCAACCAGGGCGACAAGCGGCTCGATTACGGCGGCTATGCCAAGGGTTTCGACCGGATCGTCCTGCAGGGCGACCCCGCCGCCCTCGATTTCATTGCCTACTACGTCAAGGGCGATTGGGTGACCGCCGCCTGCAGCATCGGCCGCAACAAGGCCTTCACCGCCTTCCTGCATCTGCTCGGCCTCGGGCGCCTGCCCTCGGCGGCCGAGATCGAGGCCGGGGCGGACCTGCCCGCCCTCGCGACATCGAGCCCCTAGGCGCGGCGGGGCCCCGTCCGCGAGGACGGCGGGTCTGCGCCGTTCTCCAGGACCACGAAGGGGCGTCAAGACCGCGAAGGGGCGTGTCGCACTTCATGGGGGAGATCGCAGACGGCGAACGGCGGGTCCGGCGCGCGACGGGGCGCCGACGAGACCGAAACTCTTGCCCAGCCGAAGCTCTTGCAGAGCCGGAACTCTCGCACACCCGGAACTCTCGCACACCCGGAACTCTTGCGCAGCCGCACCCGGGCTCGAAGCCCGCGATGGTCCGCCTGGCCGTGCGGAAGGGCGGAAAGCCGCCGAAGCGGCGCTTGGTCGCCGCGACCCGGACCTGTTCGTTTTCGATCCCCGGCTGCAGGTGCGCGATCCCACAGGCGGTGGGGCACCGGCCAAGAGACCGGCGCGCTTGGTGGCGACGATGGCGGGCGGATGGGGGCTGGCACCATCCGGGCCGATCCGGTCAGGCGCGAGCAGCGGCGGCTCGGCGCTCAGCTTCCGGACGACGCGCTGGGCCGCGCCGCGGTCACGGTGATCCGTCGGCAGGGAGTCGACACGTCCGGCACTTCGTCCACGTGCCAGGGCTCGCGATGCAGCCAAACGAAAGCGCCCCGAGGATTTCTCCTCGAGGCGCGTGACGACGAAAGCGGCCAGATGATCGGGGCTGGGGACGCTCAGGCCGAACCGAAAAGTCCCG